>NZ_CP114584.1:0-307500 GCF_027286365.1 Salinivibrio proteolyticus
ATGTGGGTGCGGCCGTTACAAGCCGAGCTCAATGACAATACGTTGACCCTGTTCGCCCCAAACCGCTTTGTGCTTGATTGGGTGCGAGACAAATACTTGCATCAAATTAACCAGCTGTTGAACGAGTTTTGTGGCGTCGACGTGCCCATGCTGCGGTTTGAAGTGGGCAGCAAACCTGTGTCTGCAGCGCCCGCGGCGGCGCCAGCCGGACCGGCAGCGGCGCCCGCACCACAGCAAGCCCAGCCGGCTCCGAGCCGAGGTCGAGTGTGGGAACCGGCGCCGTCACCCGTTCAGTCGGATGTCAATCATCGCTCTAACGTGAACCCCAAGCACAAGTTCAATAACTTTGTTGAGGGTAAGTCTAACCAGTTAGCGTTAGCGGCGGCGCGTCAGGTGTCGGATAACCCAGGGGCGGCCTATAATCCGCTTTTTCTTTATGGCGGCACGGGCTTAGGTAAAACTCACTTGTTGCATGCGGTGGGTAATGCGATTTCCGATCGTAAAGCGGATGCGCGCGTGGTGTACATGCACTCAGAGCGTTTCGTGCAAGACATGGTGAAGGCGCTACAAAATAATGCGATTGAAGAATTTAAGCGTTATTACCGCAGTGTCGATGCACTGTTGATCGATGACATTCAATTTTTTGCCAACAAAGAACGCTCGCAAGAAGAATTCTTCCATACCTTTAATGCGTTGCTTGAGGGTAACCAGCAGATCATTCTTACCTCTGACCGCTATCCTAAAGAGATCAACGGGGTTGAGGATCGCTTAAAGTCGCGATTCGGGTGGGGTCTGACAGTCGCCATTGAGCCGCCAGAGCTGGAAACGCGAGTGGCGATTTTGATGAAAAAAGCCGAAGATCATGCGATTCGTTTACCGGACGAGGTGGCGTTCTTTATCGCCAAGCGCTTACGCTCCAACGTTCGAGAGCTTGAAGGGGCCCTCAACCGCGTGATTGCCAACGCGAACTTTACCGGGCGTGCGATCACCATCGATTTTGTCCGAGAAGCGTTGCGAGATCTGCTCGCCCTGCAAGAAAAACTGGTCACCATTGATAATATTCAGAAAACAGTCGCTGAGTATTATAAAATCAAGATGGCGGATTTATTGTCGAAGCGTCGTTCACGGTCGGTCGCGCGCCCTCGTCAAATGGCGATGGCCTTGTCCAAAGAGTTAACCAACCACAGTTTGCCAGAAATTGGTGATGCCTTTGGTGGCCGTGACCATACCACCGTGTTGCATGCGTGTCGCAAAATCGAGCAGCTCCGTGAAGAAAGCCACGACATTAAAGAAGATTACTCTAACCTGATTCGAACATTGTCCTCTTAATTATGAAATTTACTCTTACGCGAGAGCAGCTGCTACAGCCGCTGCAACAAGTATCAGGCGCACTGGGTGGGCGAAGCACGCTGCCTATTCTCAGTAACTTACTCATCCAAGTGGCTGATCAGGCATTGACGTTGACAGCAACGGACATGGAAGTGGAGCTGAATGCCACCGCGCCGTTGGAAGGCGATCACCTCGACGGTGCGATTACAGTGCCTTCGCGCAAGTTTATGGACATCATTAAAGGGTTACACAGTGAAGCCCAAATTACGGTTGCGCAAGAAGGCGATCGTGTGGTGGTACGCGCGGGACGTAGCCGCTTTACGCTGTCGACATTGCCGGCTAATGATTATCCCAACATCGAGCAGTGGCAGGCAGATGTAAGTTTGCAGCTGCCACAAGATAAGTTGCGTCACCTGATTGACGCGACCCAGTTTTCGATGGCAAACCAAGACGTACGCTATTACCTCAACGGACTGTTGTTTGAAACAGAAGGGCAGACATTACGGACGGTCGGAACCGACGGGCACCGGATGGCGGTTTGTCAGCTCTCGATGGATGATACCTTACCCGCGCAGCAGGTGATTGTGCCGCGTAAAGGGGTGAGTGAGCTTGCGCGCTTGTTGGATGACAGTGAGCACCTCGTTAATATCCAAATCGGCGCATCGAACATTCGAGCGGTGGTTGGCAATGTCACCTTCACCTCGAAGTTGGTGGATGGCCGTTTCCCAGACTATCGTCGCGTGCTGCCGCAATCCACCTCTCGCACACTTGAGGTCGACTGTGCGGAGCTCAAGCAAGCGCTGTCGTTAGCTGCGGTGCTGTCTAACGAGAAATTTCGTGGCGTTCGGATGAATATTGAAGGCAGCGAGCTACGTATTTCCGCCAATAACCCTGAGCAGGAAGAAGCCGAAGAATTTCTCGACGTCACCTTTCAAGGCGAGCCGATCGAAATTGGCTTTAACGTCAGCTACGTGTTGGATGTACTCAACACCTTACGCTGTGACAAAGTGCGCTTTTCGATGACAGATGCGGTGGGCAGTACCCTGATTGAAGACTGTGCCCGTGATGACGCCATGTATGTTGTGATGCCAATCCGCCTCTAGGTTATGGCGCTTACTCGATTGGTCGTTCACGACTTTAGAAATATTGAAGCCTGCGATATCGAACTGTCGTCAGGCTTTAACTTTTTAATTGGCCCCAACGGTAGCGGTAAAACCAGTGTGCTTGAGGCCATCCACTTTCTTGGCCACGGACGCTCATTCCGCAGCGCGCTGAATAGCCGAGTGATCCGTCATCAGCAGCCCAGTTTAACCGTGCATGGACGGGTTAAAACCCAAGATGCGATCTTGCTTCCTGTCGGCATTCAAAAGCGCCGCGATGGCAGTGCGGATGTTAAAATAGGTCAAGAGAAAGGGCAGAAGCTGGTGGCCTTAGCGAAAGTGTTGCCTTTACAGCTGATCACCCCTGAAGGATTTGAGCTGCTGACGGATGGTCCCAAATTTCGCCGTGCGTTTATCGATTGGGGTGTGTTTCATTCTCAAGCTGGCTTTTTCGAAGCCTGGACTCGGGTCAAACGACTCACCAAACAACGCAACGCGGCGCTAAAAACGGCGCGGCGCTACCGAGACATCCAGATGTGGGATGCCGAATTGGCGGTGTTGGCTGAGCAAATAAGCCAGTGGCGAGCCGATTATGTGGATGCAGTGGCTGAGCGCGCTGCCGCACTATGCGAGGCTTTTTTACCCGAGTTTTCGATACAATTTAGTTTCTCTCGAGGGTGGGAGAAAGACACGGATTACCAAACCTTGTTGGCAGCCAATTTTGAGCGCGACCAACAAATGGGATACACCGTCTCCGGACCGCACAAGGCGGATTTGCGCATCAAGGTGCAAGGGACGCCGGTGGATGATGTGTTGTCCCGAGGTCAGTTAAAATTAATGGTTTGTGCGCTACGACTTGCACAAGGCCAGCTCTATAGTGAACAACAGGGAATTGCCTGTATTTACTTGATTGATGATTTTGCATCGGAGCTTGATAGTCGCCGCCGAGCCCTATTGGCAAGCGAACTCAAGCGCACCGGCGCACAGGTTTTTGTCAGCGCCATTAGTGCCGATCAAGTCGCGGAAATGTGCGACGAAAATAGTAAGATGTTTCATGTGGAACATGGCAAAATAAACGCAGGATAAATAAGCGAGAGTAACTCAATGTCCAACGAATACGATTCATCGAGTATCAAGGTACTGAAGGGCTTGGACGCCGTCCGTAAGCGTCCGGGAATGTATATCGGCGACACAGACGACGGTACCGGCCTCCACCACATGGTGTTCGAAGTGGTCGATAACTCGATCGATGAAGCACTAGCCGGACATTGTAACGATATCGTGGCGACCATCCACGAAGACGGCTCTGTCTCGGTGAAAGACGACGGTCGTGGTATCCCTGTCGATATTCACGAAGAAGAGGGTGTTTCAGCTGCCCAAGTTATCATGACCGTGCTGCACGCCGGGGGTAAATTTGATGATAACTCGTATAAAGTGTCGGGCGGCCTACACGGTGTCGGTGTCTCTGTGGTTAACGCACTGTCAGAAAAGCTTGAATTGACAATTTGGCGTAACGGTTATGCCCACCAACTCAATTTTTCTCATGGTGAGCCACTGGGTCCCTTGGTTCAACTGGGCGAAACCGATCAAACCGGTACCCGTATCCGTTTTTGGCCCAGTGAAGAAACTTTCTCTGACATCCATTTCAACTATGACATCTTAGCCAAGCGTCTACGTGAGCTATCGTTCCTGAACTCAGGTGTATCGATCAAGCTGGTGGATGAGCGCGAAGAAGATAAAGCGGATCACTTCAAATACGAAGGGGGCATCCGCGCCTTTGTTGAACACCTCAACAATAAGAAAACCGCGATTCACCCGTCGGTATTCCATTTTGAACACACGCGTGAAGATGGTGTGAGCGTTGAAGTGGCGATGCAATGGAATGACGGCTATCAAGAAAACATCTACTGCTTTACCAACAATATTCCACAGCGCGATGGTGGTACTCACCTTGCCGGATTCCGCGCCGCGCTAACGCGTACGCTGAACAGCTTTATGGATAAAGAAGGCTACTCGAAGAAAGCTAAGGCGGCGACCTCGGGCGATGATGCTCGTGAGGGTTTGACCGCTGTGGTGTCGGTGAAAGTGCCTGATCCTAAGTTCTCAAGCCAAACCAAAGATAAGCTGGTGTCGTCAGAAGTGAAGTCTGCCGTTGAGTCGGCCATGGGTGAACACCTGTCTGACTTTTTGATTGAACATCCAGCGGACGCCAAAGTGGTGTGCACTAAGATTATCGATGCGGCGCGCGCGCGTGATGCGGCACGGAAAGCACGAGAGATGACTCGCCGTAAAGGTGCGTTAGATTTAGCGGGTCTTCCCGGCAAGCTAGCTGACTGCCAAGAAAAAGATCCAGCACTGTCAGAACTCTACATTGTGGAGGGTGACTCGGCAGGTGGCTCGGCCAAACAAGGGCGTAACCGTAAGAACCAAGCGATTTTGCCGCTCAAAGGTAAGATCCTTAACGTGGAAAAAGCCCGTTTTGACAAAATGCTCTCGTCGCAAGAAGTCGCGACCCTAATCACTGCGATGGGGTGTGGTATCGGTCGAGAAGAGTACAATCCGGACAAACTACGTTATCACAGCATCATTATCATGACCGATGCGGATGTCGACGGTTCGCACATTCGTACCTTGCTGTTGACCTTCTTCTATCGCCAAATGCCAGAACTGATTGAGCGTGGTTATATCTATATTGCTCAACCTCCTTTGTACAAGGTGAAGAAAGGAAAACAAGAGCAATACATCAAAGATGATGAAGCCATGGAGCAATACCAAGTGGCGTTGGCACTGGAAAATGCTTCTTTGTTTGTAAACGCAGAAGCGCCCGCGATGCACGGCGAGTCACTCGAGAAATTGGTTAAAGAGTACAATGGGGTTTTGAAACTGATTCAGCGGATGAAACGTCGCTATCCAGCTTCGCTACTCAATGAGTTGCTGTACCAGCCTCGCTTGTCGGTCGATGACCTGCGTGATGAATGGGCGGCGAAGAAGTGGGTTGAAAACATCGTTGCGATTCTAAACCGCAAGTCAACGGGTGAAAGTCAATACAAAGCATCTTGCCGCTTAGACGAAGAGCATCAAGTGTGGGTGCCGGAGCTGGTGGTACGGACGCACGGTGTTGATCACAAATATCTGGTGAGTTACGACTTCTTAAACTCGAAAGAGTATGGGCGTATTGCCAGCTTGTCTGAAACGCTTAACGAGCTGCTTGATGAAGGCGCTTATGTGCAGCGGGGCGAGCGTAAACAAGAAGTGGAAAGCTTTGAGCAAGCGCTGAACTGGCTGATTAAAGAGTCGACGCGTGGTGTATCGCGTCAGCGTTACAAAGGTCTAGGTGAAATGAACCCAGAACAGCTTTGGGAAACCACCATGGATCCTGAAGGTCGTCGTATGATGCAGGTGACCATTCAAGATGCGGTCGCTGCAGACGAGCTGTTTACCACTTTGATGGGTGATCAAGTTGAGCCACGCCGTGCCTTTATCGAAAATAACGCACTCAAAGTGGAAAACCTTGACGTTTAAACGATAAACCAATGGGTTAACCACTATTAAGGCCAGCTTTGCTGGCCTTTTTTATTTTTATGCGAGGCAGTACGCAATAGATTACTGTTTTTATATACAGTATTTTATGGGTGAGTAGACTCAATAGCTCCGTAACGACAAAGTGATAGGAAGCCTGATGTCTATAAAAACGCGTGCTAATCTCCAACTGGTTTATGTGTCTAATATTGACCGTTCCGTGAGTTTCTACCAGCAACTGTTTCAGTGTGAGCCAGTGTTTACCAGCCCAAGATACGTCGCCTTTTCTGCCTCTGAGCAGGGCGATGCTTTGTTCGCGTTGTGGACCGGCGGCGAGCAGCCCTCACCATCAATCACACGACTAAGCGAAATTGGCATTATGGTGCCCACCAATGATGACGTTGATGCCGTTTTTGACCAATGGTCGAACAACCTAACCATCAATGTTGTTCAACCTCCTTACGATGATGTGTTTGGCCGAACCTTCGTGATTCAAGATCCTGATGGGCATTTCGTGCGCGTAGCGCCTATTGATTAAGCATACTGCTATCCTAATGAGGAGCAATTATGATCGATCATTTAAGTACTTACGCAACGAATTTCTCGGCGACTAAAGAGTTCTATCGTTCGGTGTTTGAGCCGCTCGGCTATGCGATCCAAATGGAGTTTGTTGCAGAGTGGAATACTGATTTTCCGACTCAGCGAATGTGTGCTTTTGGACCAAGCGATCGGCCCATGTTTTGGGTGATAGAAACCCAGACTCCCTATACCCCTCGTCATATCGCATTTTCAGCACCAACAAGAGCGACAGTGGAGGCGTTTTACGATGCTGGAATGAAGGCTGGGGGAATGGATAATGGTAAGCCAGGTCTTAGGCCTATGTATCACAACCATTACTTTGGTGCATTTCTTATTGATCCAGACGGCAATAACATTGAAGCGGTATGCCATCATCCTGAGTCGTAGTTTATCAAAGCGATCAGAGGATATATGAACGCACCTGTATTGATGGATAACCAGTGACACGAGAAGCGATGATAAAAAATCGCTCGACGAGGCTTGAAATCAAATCGCGCAACCTTATATAGAGTAATGAGGCGATGCCATTGGGTCGCCGGGGGCTTGTCCAAGTTGGAAAGCCGTAGATGATATTTTATTGCTTCATAGGAAGGGTAAGATTATGCGTAACTTTGATTTCTCTCCACTCTATCGTACCGCAATTGGTTTTGACCGTTTGTTCGATTTGGTTGAAAACACGAATGCGTCAAACGCAGGTGGTTTTCCTCCTTACAACATTGAGCAAGGCAAAGAGAACCAATACCGAATTACCATGGCGGTCGCTGGCTTTAGCCAAGACGAAGTAGACATTACTCAGCAAAAAAACAGCCTCACGGTTGCAGGTAAAAAACACAGCCGTAATCAAGATACCAAGTTCTTGTATCAGGGTATTGCGGAGCGTGATTTCGAACGCAAGTTCCACCTCGACGATCACATTAAAGTGACGGGGGCGGAAATGGAAAACGGCATGCTTCATATTGATTTAGTGCGTGAGGTGCCTGAAGAGGAAAAACCTCGTCGCATCGAAATAGGTAGCCGTTTACTCGAAAACGTTGAGTAAGTGTCGGCCAGAACGATACGAAAAAGGAGAGGGCAGCATGGCTGCCCTTTTTTGTCGCTAGAGAATTGTGGTGTTCCGATTCGCAAGCCTGCTTTACATCTTCGCTTTATAGACACGTTCCCTTCACTTGTACTCGTGGGCGGTTATCGCTCGCTAATGGTGCCGCGGGTTGAACCTACTATTATGGACTGTGTTTAAAAAGCGCGTGGTGGAGCCGTGAAAAAGAATCTGAGTTGCACAGAATAAAGTCGATAGGTTTCACGTGGAACCTTTGGATTATCTTTACGAACGATTCAATATCATTTACCAAACCAAACCAAACCAAACCAAACCAAACCAAACCAAACCAAACCAAACCAAACCAAACGATGTGCCTGTTAACGGCATTTTGATATATAACGTGCGGATTCGTTCTGTAGGTTGAACAACCAATAGTCAGGGCTTAGGCTGATGAAGGGCAAAGTCGTCTTTCAGCAACCAGCAGAAACTGGTCAGGTTAGATAGCGGCGAGAAGGGAAATAGTATAGAGCGTTTTGCGTTGGCAAGAGGCGTAATAAGAGGTTTCACGTGGAACATGCGTGTACCTATGTTCCACGTGAAACCAACAGTTATCCTTCGTTGTAGGCGCGCGCGACTTCTTCGGCAATCACTTTTATACCTTGTTGCATGGCGTCATCTTCTTGGACATAGTTCATGCGAATACATTGTTTAGCATGATCCCAGCCTTCGTGCTCCACACCAATAAAGAAATACTCTCCGGGGACAACAAGTACACCGCGGGCCTTTAAGCGTTTATATAACTCTTGGGTGGAGATTGGGAGATCGTTAAACCAGAGCCAAAGGAAGATAGCTCCTTCTGGCTTATGAACACGAACTCGCTCATCGTTAATGGTCTCCAGCACCATCTTTAATGTGCGCTGCGACTTTTGTTGGTAGAAAGGACGAACGACATCTTTACTTAAGCGTAATAGATCACCGCGTTCTATCATCGCTAGCGCCATTGCTGGCCCCACACTGTTTGGTGACAGGCTGACGATGCCGTTGATATTTGACATCGCACTGATCACGGCTTCATTCGCAATCACAATCCCACAACGCACACCCGCCAACCCTAGCTTACTGAGGCTAGAGCAGAGGATGGTGTTTTCATTCCAGAACGGTACGACGTCTTCAAAAATAATATCAGGGAAGGGCGTACCATAGGCGTTATCGATGATCAGTGGAATATTGTTGTCGCGCGCGAGTTGGTCCAGTTGTTGGATTTCGTTATCGGTTAACACATTCCCGGTCGGGTTAGTTGGGCGGGAAGCACAGATGGCGCCAATGCTTTCATCAATCTTTAGGCGACTGAAGTCGACGTGGTACTTAAATTGGCGATTATCCAATAATTCAATGTCAGGTTGGTAGCTAACAAAGATATCGTCGTTGATGCCGGCGTCACCATAACCGATATATTCGGGCGCAAGGGGCAGCAAGATTTTTTTGTGGCTACCATCGGCGTAGCGTCCAGCTAATAGGTTAAACAGATAGAAGAATGCACTTTGGCTGCCATTGGTCAGCATGATGTTCTTGCTTGAGAGTTGCCAACCATAGGTCTGATTAAGAAGTTCAGCAAGCGCATTGAGCAATGCCGATTTACCTTGGGGGCCATCATAGTTGGTCATGGCATGTAATAGACTGCCATCTTCTAACATTGACTGGCTAAGCGTTTTAAAATACTCGAGCATTTCTGGGATGGCTGCAGGGTTGCCGCCACCCAACATAATGGCGTCTGGGTTACGTAAGCCATCATTCAGATCGTCCATTAGTTGCGTGATGCCTGAGTGGTTAGCGAGTTTCTCGCCAAAGTGAGTGACTTCCATGGTTACTGCCTTCAAGGTTCGGTGTTGTTGTTATGGTTAAACAGCCATCAACATACAACAATCTATTGTGCAAAAGAAAGTATCGAGAGCTCGTTATCGGATAATCAATAGGCCGTGCGATTGACGGACTTGTTACGTTATCGGTACACCTTGACCGAACCATTGCAGCAGTGATTTAGGCGCTGATTGTTCCACGTGAAACCATGATGACGCTTCGACAATCATGCGATGGATTGGATAGGGAGAGAGATAATCACGGGTAAGGCGTTAAGAGTAGATACACCTTAATTCAATAAAAAAGCCCCGCGTTATAGCGGGGCTGAGTCGTGTATTGCTGATAATTACTTCTGTAGAACAGAGATATCTGCCACGTTGAGGAACTGCTCACGGATAAGGTGAAGCATCGCCAAACGGTTGGCTTTCAGTGCAGGATCATCTGCCATGACCATCACGTTATCAAAGAAGGTATCAACCGGTGTGCGCAATTGCGCCAGCTCGGTCAACGCGCCTTGATAATCGCTGTCAGCAAATAAAGGCTTAACCGCGGCGACTTTCTCTGCCACTACGTCCGCCAATGCTTTTTCAGCGTCTTCTTGTAGCAAGCTAGCATCGACGCTGCTAGGGAGCTCGCCGTCATACTTGGCCAAGATATTACCTACACGCTTATTGGCCGCGGCAAGCGCTTCGGCTTCTTCAAGACTGCGGAAGTGCGACACCGCTTTAACGCGGCTGTCAAAGTCAGCAGGCTTAGTTGGACGACGTGCCAGCACCGCTTGGATGATATCCACGCTATAGCCCATATCTTGGTACCAAGCGCGGAAACGACCTAGCATAAAGTCGAGGACATCCGCCTCTACCTCTTTGTGAGTCAGACGGTCATCGTACTGAGCTTTGGCATCGCGGATGAGGTCGACAAGATCAAGCTGATAGCCGTTCTCGACGATAATACGCAGAACGCCTAACGCGGCACGACGCAGGGCGAAGGGGTCGCTGCCTTTAGGTGCTTGACCAATCCCAAAGATGCCTACGATGGTATCCATTTTGTCAGCCATCGCGAGTGCTGAGGAGACCGGCGTCGTAGGTAGATTATCACCGGCAAAGCGCGGCCAGTATTGCTCATTTAGCGCCAGCGCTACGGCTTCGGGCTCGCCATCATGACGCGCATAGTGCATGCCCATCACGCCTTGGGTTTCAGTGAACTCAAACACCATCGAGGTCATGAGATCACACTTAGCCAGTTGGCCTGCGCGCTCAGTGTGTGCCTTGTCGGCACCGATACGCTCTGCAATCTGTCCTGCGAGTGCAGTAATGCGATCGGTTTTATCTTTGATGGTACCCAATTGCTTTTGGAATACCGCGCTATCTAGCTCTGGCAGGCGATCAATCAATGGGCGCTTGCGGTCAGTATCAAAGAAGAACTCAGCATCCGCGAGGCGAGGACGCACGACTTTTTCATTCCCTGAGATAACCTGCGCCGGATCTTTCGATTCAATGTTAGATACGAAGATGAACTTAGGCAGTAGCTCGCCGTTAGCGTCATAGACAGGGAAGTACTTTTGGTCGCCTTTCATGGTGTACACCAGCGCTTCTGATGGCACTTTAAGGAACTTGTCCTCAAAAGAGGCAGTCAGTACCACTGGCCACTCCACCAGTGAAGTGACTTCTTCAACCAAGTCTTCATCCAGCTCAGCCATCCCACCAACTGCGGCAGCTGCTGCTTTGGCATCGTTAATAATCAATGCCTTACGCTTTTCATAATCGGCCATGACCTTACCTTCACGCTCGAGGCGCTCTGGGTATTGGTCGGCATGATCCAGCGTTAAGCTCGATTCACCCATAAAGCGGTGACCGCGAATCACGCGATCGGACGCCACGCCAAGAATGGTACCTTCAATCAAGGTGTCCCCATACAGCATCACCAAGGTTTTCACTGGGCGGATAAACTGGGTGTCTTTGTCACCCCAGCGCATGGGTTTAGGAATAGGCAGTTTGCTCAGGGCGTTGTCGGCCAGTACCGGCAATAAGGCGTCGATGGCTTGACCGGGTACGTGTTGACGATACAGCAACCATTCACCTTTATCGGTTTTTAGGCGCTCGGCCTCGCTCACGTCAATCCCGTTACCGCGCGCCCAACCCATGGCCGCTTTGGTGGGGTTGCCATCTGCGTCAAAGGCGGCGCTGACCGCAGGTCCGCGTTTCTCAACCACTTTATCTGGCTGGCGATCGCTCAACGCCGCAACTTTAAGTGCTAAGCGACGCGGGGAGGCGTACCAAGTAATCCCTTGGTGGCTCAGATCAGCGTCTTTCAATTGTGCGTCGAATTGGCTGGCAAAAGCTTCAGCCAAGGTGCGCAAGGCTGTGGGTGGTAGCTCTTCAGTGCCGAGCTCAATCAGGAAATTTTGCGTTGCCATGATGCTCCCTTATTTGGTGTGTCGGCACATCGGGAAGCCCAGCGCTTCGCGAGATGCGTAGTAGGCTTCGGCGACACGTTTAGTCAGTGTGCGAATGCGCAGAATATAGCGTTGACGTTCAGTCACTGAGATGGCTTTACGCGCATCCAGCAGGTTGAACGCATGACCGGCTTTTAGGATCTGTTCGTAAGCAGGCAAAGGGAGCGGCTGCTCGAGATCCAGTAGCTTGGTACTTTCGGCTTCGCACTGATCAAAGTAGCGGAACAGAAAATCAACATCAGCGTGTTCAAAGTTGTAGGTCGATTGCTCCACTTCGTTTTGGTGGAAAATATCGCCGTAGGTCACTTTGCCAAATGGGCCATCGGTCCAAACCAGATCATACACAGAATCGACTTCTTGAATGTACATCGCCAGACGCTCGATACCGTAGGTAATCTCACCAGTGACCGGCTTACATTCCAGCCCGCCGACTTGTTGGAAGTAGGTAAACTGGGTGATCTCCATCCCGTTCAGCCAGACTTCCCAGCCTAGGCCCCAAGCGCCAAGCGTTGGGTTTTCCCAGTTATCTTCCACAAAGCGAATGTCGTGGACTTCTGGATCAATACCCAGCACACGCAGCGAGCCTAAATACAGCTCTTGAATGTTATCGGGTGACGGTTTCAGGATGGTTTGAAACTGGTAGTAGTGCTGCAGACGGTTCGGGTTCTCGCCATAACGCCCATCGGTAGGACGACGAGAAGGTTGAACGTAAGCCGCTGCAATAGGCTCTGGACCAAGTGCACGCAAGCATGTCATTGGGTGGGAGGTACCTGCACCCACTTCCATGTCTAGCGGCTGAACAATGGTACAGCCTTGCTGGGCCCAATAATCCTGCAGCGCGAGGATCATACCCTGAAAGGTTTTGATATCGAATTTATGCATTGTCAGGTTCGCGCGAGTTGATGAATGGAGAAAATAGCTGGCAATTATAACTCGCAGCGCGCTCAAGCAGTAGGGGGCTGGCGGATTTTTGTGCGCCTTTGATTCGCTTATTTTCTGCGTATAGAGGGAGGAGGAATAGAAGTTGCCAAGCGATTGTTCAAATCGTACACTAGCGCCGTCTTGGGGAGTAGTCGACCACTGCACAGTCAGTGGGGCAATCATCAACATAGTTGAAGCAAAATCTTCATGGTGATTGCAAGCCTGCCATTAGGTGCTCTGGGCTTGACGAGACCAACGACAATCGCACGAACCGGGGTGGGGCGTGTGTGTTGTCGTGGTTGAATCATAATAAGCCCTGCCCCAGATGAGCAATGTCATGAGCGTTCTTGCTATTTCTATCTCCACCGTCACCTTGGCGGAAATCGGGGATAAAACCCAACTACTATCGCTGGCGTTAGCGACACGTTTTCGTAAGCCCGCGGTGATTATCTTTGCTATTTTCGTGGCGACGTTAGTCAACCACGCCATTGCCGCCTGGCTCGGGGTGGTCGCGGCCGATATACTGACCGATACCGTATTGCATATTGTTTTGATCATCAGTTTTAGTGTGATGGCGGTATGGATGCTGATCCCTGACAAGCTTGAGGAAGAAGGGATTCAGGGTAAAAGCGCTTTCTGGGCGAGCTTTAGTGCCTTTTTTGTTGCAGAAATCGGCGATAAAACTCAGATCGCAACCACAGCATTGGGCGCTCAGTTTAATGATGCGCTTTGGATTGTGGTGATTGGGTCAACCATTGGCATGCTGTTGGCCAATGTTCCCGTGGTGTTGGCCGGTGATAGAATTCAACGTCATGTGCCATTTGCGGTGGTACGGGCGCTCGCCGCAGCCATGTTTGCGGCGTTGGCTGTACTTGATACCTGGTATCTACTGAGTTAGCGCAAGACAATGATGGTTCGATAAGGGTTGGCGTTATGCCAGCCCTTTTTTGATCAAAAATTGAAACGGCACGGTCTCTGTTTGGGCTGCGACCAGGGTATGGTCCATAAAGCGACAAAAACTCGGGATATCCCGTGTCGTGGAGGGATCATCCGCGGTGATAAGCAAGGTCTGACCGTCATCCATATGGCGGATACGCTTACGCACCATCATTACTGGCTCGGGGCAACGTAGGCCTATGGCATCAAGTTGGAGATCGGCATGGTCAAAAGGGGCAGTCATGTTAAATACCTCGAAAAATGTCGGTCTGATCATACTTATGGCGAGGAATTATTCAAACAGGGTTGTGTTTGTAAAAAGAATGTGTAGATTAATTAACAATTCGTTAACGAAAGGCGAGGTCATGAGAAAAGCACAAACGGGCAAATTAGGCTTAGCTTATGGACATCGTATCGCTGCTTACACAGGGCTGAGCGGACTCGCTTTTTGGGAATTAACGCAAAGTCATGAGCACGCTCTCTTGGCAACACTAGCAATTTGCGCTGCAGCGCTGGGGCTATTGGTGGAAACCTTAGCCACTTCGACACCACGTTCGCAGCCTGACTAGGCTAACTCACTCAACAGCTACACTCACTCCCAGTTTTCTTGGGCTTCCCCGCTTTCGGAGCGGGATTTTTTTTGTCTGTACGTCACCAAAAAAAGGCCAACCTGTAACAAAGATTGGCCTTTTTGCGTGGATTAGCCTTGGTGAGCGATATCAATCACCACGCGGCCTTTCACCTCGCCCTGAATAATTTTATCCGCATATTCTGGGGTTTGCGCCAGTGCGATAGTGTGGCATGCCTGTTCAAAGTAACTGGCTGGGAGCAGCTTGGTAAGTGACTGCCACGCAGCTTGACGTTGCGCTTTCGGGCAAGAAACGGAGTCAACACCTTGCAATCGCACATTGCGCAAAATAAACGGCATCACAGTTGCGGGTAAATCAAAACCGCCGGCGAGGCCGCATGCGGCGACTGTCCCCCCGTACTGGATTTGTGAGAGGACATTGGCAAGCATTTGACTGCCTACGGTATCAATTGCGCCAGCCCACTGTTGCTTGTCTAGCGGGCGACCGGGTGCGCTAAAGGACTCACGCGGTAGCACGTCGTCAGCGCCTAGTTGCTTAAGCCACGCTTGGTTGGCTTCAAGTCGGCCTGTGACTGCACTGACGCGATAGCCCAAAGCATGCAATAAGGTGACCGCGACAGAGCCAACGCCGCCACTCGCGCCGGTGACTAACACAGGACCATCTTCAGGTTTTACGCCGCCATCGATTAAGGCTTGCACACATAACATGGCGGTAAACCCAGCGGTACCTACCATCATTGCCTGTTGCTCAGTGAGGCCCTCAGGGAGGGGAACGAGCCAGTCGCCATTAACACGCGCTTTCTCGGCCATGCCACCCCAGTGTGACTCTCCGACGCCCCAGCCAGTCAGTACTACTTTGTCTCCGGGCATATAGTCAGGATGCTGGCTATCGGCAACCGTGCCCGCAAAGTCTATCCCCGGCACCATGGGGAATTGGCGAACAATCTTACCTTTGCCGGTGATGGCTAGGCCGTCTTTATAATTGAGGGAGCTGAAATCAACATTGATGGTGACATTACCATCAGGCAGCAAATCGTCATCGAGTGAGGTGATTTTCGCGAGGGTTTGTTTTTCGTGTTGTTCGAGGACAAGCGCGTTAAACATGGCATTCTCCCGGTTGGAATAAGTGAGCGGCCATACTAGGCCGTGCGAATAAGCAACCACTTGCGTTACATCAATCACTATGCGATTGAACGCCGTTAGGCGCAACCTAAAAAAAAGAGCGGTAAACACCGCTCTTTCATGGTCACAAGGAAGGCATTACACGCGCTCGAACACGGTGGCAATCCCTTGGCCTAGGCCAATACACATGGTTGCCAAGCCTATTGTCGCATCTTGACGCTCCATTTGATGTAACAAGGTGGTCGAGATGCGTGCGCCTGAACACCCTAATGGATGTCCTAACGCAATGGCACCTCCATTGAGGTTAACCTTTTCATCCATTTTATCCATCAGGCCGAGATCTTTCACACAAGGCAAAGACTGGGCAGCAAATGCCTCATTCAGTTCGACCAAGTCAATGTCATCGATGCTTAGGCCCGCACGTTTGAGCGCTTTTTTGGTCGCTGGGACCGGGCCATAGCCCATGATGGATGGGTCACAACCTGCAACGCCCATCGCGCGGATGCGAGCACGAATTGGCAGGCCTAGCGCTTTGGCTTTCTCTTCGCTCATCACTAGCATTGCTGCCGCACCATCGGAAAGGGCCGATGAAGTACCTGCTGTCACTGTGCCGTTTGCCGGATCAAAGGCGGGACGCAAACCGGCGAGGCTCTCTACGGTGGTCTCTGGACGAATCACTTCATCACTTTCCACCAAGGTGAGCAGGCCATCGGCATCGTGGCCTTCAATTGGCGCGATCTCGTCTTTAAAGCGACCTTCAACGGTAGCGGCGTGCGCACGGGCATGGGAGCGTGCCGCAAACTCATCTTGCATTTCACGGCTAATGCCGTGCATACGGCCAAGCATTTCTGCGGTCAGTCCCATCATACCGGCGGCTTTGGCGACGGATTTTGACAGCCCTGGGTGGAAGTCGACGCCATGGTTCATGGGAACATGGCCCATGTGCTCCACACCACCAATTAAAAAGGTATCGCCATCGCCAACCATAATGGCACGGGCGGCGTCATGGAGAGCCTGCATCGACGAGCCACACAGGCGGTTGACGGTGGTTGCACCCACGCTATGCGGAATGCCAGCAAGGAGTGCCGCATTACGGGCAATATTAAAACCTTGCTCGAGCGTTTGCTGTACACAGCCCCAGTAGATGTCTTCGATGCTGGTGCTTTCTACCGCAGGGTTGCGTGCCAGCAGAGATTTCATCAGATGCGCGGATAGATCTTCAGCGCGGACGTTGCGAAATACACCGCCTTTCGAACGGCCCATGGGGGTACGGATACAGTCAACGATCACTACATTGTTCATTGTTCTCTCCTTAAACTTAGGCTGATTGCGGTGCGTTGACCGGTGTAACATCAAAATAAGCCTGTTTGTCGCCAGCTCGACGTTTCATATCAGCGGGGACGTGATACAAGGCACCGAGATCCGCAAACTTTTCTGCCATGGCGACATAGTTTTCGACACCCAAGGTATCCACGTAGCGGAAGGCACCGCCTCGGAATGGAGGGAAGCCGATACCGTAAACCAAAGCAATGTCTGCTTCTGCCGGAGAGGCAATGATGTTTTCTTCCAAGCAGCGGGCGACTTCGTTGATCATCGGCACCATCATACGAGCGATAATATCCTCGTCACTGATCTCTGCTTGACCACCTTCAATCACGGGTGCGAGCAACGCAGGGACTGCTTCATCGGCTTCTTTTTTCGGCTTGCCTTTTTTGTCTGTGGTGTAGCGATAGAAGCCTTTGCCATTTTTCTGACCAAAGCGCTCGGCCTCAAACATCACATCAATAGCATCCCGACCTGATTTACTCATGCGATCAGGGAAGCCTTCTGCCATCACCGCTTGCGCGTGGTGCGCGGTATCGATACCAACCACGTCGAGCAAGTAGGCAGGGCCCATTGGCCAGCCAAATTGCTTCTCCATAATCTTATCGATGCGTTGGAAATCCACACCGTCACGAAGAAGAAGGCTAAAGGCATGGAAGTAGGGGAACAATACGCGGTTGACGAAAAAGCCAGGGCAGTCGTTGACGACCACGGGCGATTTACCCATCTTGGCGGCATAAGCCACCACGCGCGCGATAGTTTCATCAGAGGTTTTCTCGCCACGAATCACTTCCACTAATGGCATGCGATGAACCGGGTTAAAGAAGTGCATGCCACAGAAGTTTTCTGGGCGGGCCAAAGACTTGGCGAGGGTGTTAATTGGAATGGTGGAGGTATTAGAGGCAATCACCGTATCGTCACTGACTAGCGCTTCCACTTCTTTGAGTACGCTCGCTTTGATTTTCGGGTTCTCGACCACAGCCTCGACCACGACATCGCTGTGCTCAATGCCCGCATAGTGGAGGCTTGGGGTGATTGACGACAGCACCTGGCCCATTTTAAAGCCATCAATGCGACCGCGGCTAAGTTGCTTATTCAACAACTTGGTCGCTTCCGTCATGCCCAGCTCCAATGACTGAAGCGCGATGTCTTTCATCATTACCGGCACGCCTTTCAGCGCGGATTGATACGCGATACCGCCGCCCATGATGCCTGCGCCGAGCACAGCTCCACGCTGCGTATCTTTACCTTGTTTGGCTGCTTTCTTCGCATTGCCCTTAATGACTTGGTCATTGAGGAAAATGCCCACAAGGGCTTTGGCAACGTCAGTCTTGGCCAATTTAACAAAGTAACGGTTCTCAACCTCAAGCGCCTCATCACGTCCAAGGCTTGCGGCTTCTTCAATCGCCTTAACGGCCGCCATCGGAGCGGGGTAATGCTTACCAGCAACCTGAGCGACCATGCCTTTGGCCATGGTAAAGCTCATCGCCGCTTCGGTGCGATTAAGGGCTAAAGGTTGTTGTTTTTGATGGCGGCGGGTTTGCCAATCAATCTTGCCTTCAATGGCTTGAGTAAGCATGGCTATTGCGGCATCACGCAGTTTGTCGCTCTCTACCACCGCGTCGACCAGTCCTTCTTTCAGCGCAGCACTGGCGCGCTTGTCTTTTCCTGCGGTAATCAGCTCCATTGCGGTATCTGCGCCGACAAGACGTGGCAAACGAACGGTCCCTCCAAAGCCCGGCATAATACCGAGTTTGGTCTCGGGTAGACCGATACGGGCGTCAGTGCTCGCCACGCGTAAGTCAGTGGCGAGTACGCACTCACAACCACCGCCAAGAGCATGGCCGTTAATGGCACTAATCGTTGGGAAAGGTAGGTCTTCCAAGCGGTTAAAAATAGCGTTAGCACGTGCCACCCAGTCAGACAATTCCTGATCTGGCTTGGCAAACAGGCCGAGAAATTCTGTGATATCCGCGCCTACAATAAAGGCTGATTTGGCTGATGTGAGTAGTAAGCCTTTAATGTCTTGGCCCGCAAGCGCTTCCAGCGTTTC
This sequence comes from Salinivibrio proteolyticus, assembly GCF_027286365.1. Taxonomy (NCBI): domain Bacteria; kingdom Pseudomonadati; phylum Pseudomonadota; class Gammaproteobacteria; order Vibrionales; family Vibrionaceae; genus Salinivibrio; species Salinivibrio proteolyticus. The sequence goes on from NZ_CP114584.1 coordinate 18,823, forward strand.
GTTTAAGCTTTCTAGCGTTGCAAGATCCAGTTTGTTGACAGAACCTTGGCTGTCCAGCGTCAGTTCTGCAATGCCGTTATCCAATGCACGAACTGAAAGGTTATCTCCTTGGTAGATCATGGTCGTTCTCCACGTTGGCAGTACCATCCTGGTTGAAGAGTGTTCTGGTTAGACCAGATGCGACCTAGTGTGGATCATTGTTATAAGAAATGACAACCAAAAGTTAAACGAATGTTTAAAATATGTGGTGTGAGTAGAAGCTTTACACTGCGTTATTCTCTGATGGGCTATGGTAGACTGACGGGGAAAAGTATTGGGTCGAGCTGTGTATGTCCATCACACCCTATCGGGCTCCTGCTCAAACAGTCCGCTGTGAGCAGGAGATAAAGAAAAGTCGCTTCATTACCTACCTTGCTCATACGCAAGGAGAAGAAGACGCCAAACAATTTATTCAATCTATCCGTGAGACCTATCCAGATGCACGTCATCATTGTTGGGCATTCGTCGCGGGTCGGCCTGAATCCTCCGTACAGTGGGGATGTGGCGATGATGGTGAACCTGCCGGGACGGCGGGTAAGCCCATGCTCGCGCAGCTTTCCGGTGCGAATGTCGGTGAAATTTGTGCGGTGGTGGTGCGATACTTCGGTGGGGTAAAGCTGGGTACCGGTGGCTTGGTGAAAGCATACGGAAGTAGTGTGCAACAAGCGTTGATGATGATGGAAACGCGAGAAATCGCTGTCACGGTTCCTTACGTCTTAAGCTGTGAATATGCTCACATTGATACAATTGAATCCTTACTCAAGCAATACCATGGCGTTCAGCTTGATGCAGAATTCAGTCATAATGTGCGATTAACTGTGCGCATTGACGCGCGATTTGTCGCAGATTTTCTAGAAGCATTAAAAAACCAGACCCGCGGTCAGGCCCATGTGTCTCCGCTGGAAAATGAATCAACGTCAGGCACCTAGCCTGCTTTACGTGTAACGACGAGACGTCAGTTGAATACTGTCGCCGATAAGAGGGCCACGTCAGGCTATGCAATTTCGTTCCATCACCCGCATCGTCGGACTCCTGCTGGCCCTGTTCAGCATAACCATGCTCGCACCAGCGCTGGTCGCGTTTATATATCGAGACGGTGCAGGTTATCCTTTTGTACTAACCTTCTTTCTGTTGCTTGCCGGCGGTGGGTTGCTGTGGTTTCCAAACCGTCGCAATAAACATGAGTTAAAAGCGCGTGACGGCTTTTTGATTGTGGTCTTGTTTTGGACGGTGATTGGCAGCGCGGGCGCGGTACCCTTGATACTCTCGGAGCAACCCGATCTTTCCGTCAGCGAAGCCTTTTTTGAATCTTTTTCAGGCTTAACCACAACGGGTGCAACCGTGATTGTGGGGTTGGATGAGCTTCCCAAAGCGATTTTATTTTATCGTCAATTACTACAATGGCTCGGCGGCATGGGGATCATTGTGTTAGCGGTGGCGATTCTGCCTGTGCTCGGTATCGGGGGAATGCAGCTTTATCGCGCGGAAATCCCTGGTCCTGTCAAAGATACCAAGATGACACCGCGAATAGCCGAGACAGCCAAGGTGCTTTGGTACATTTATCTGACCTTGACCGTGAGCTGTGCGTTGGCCTATTGGCTAGCCGGTATGTCAGCCTTTGATGCAATTGGGCACAGTTTTTCGACTGTAGCGATTGGGGGCTTTTCGACCCATGATGCCAGTATTGGACATTTTGATAGCACCGCCATCAACCTGATCACGGTTGTCTTTCTGCTCATCTCTGCATGTAATTTCTCGTTGCATTTTGCCGCGTTTGCCAATAATGGTCTGAACATTAAATTTTATCTCCGTGACCCTGAGTTTCGCGCCTTTTTGGTGATTCAGTTCTTATTATGGCTGGTGGTCTTTACCATGCTAAGCGGGCACCAAGTGTACGACGGTCCGACAGAGACATTAACCCAAGCCTTGTTTCAGTCTGTCTCTATCTCGACCACTGCTGGCTATACCACGACGACGTTCGCCCATTGGCCGTTGTTCCTTCCAGTCTTACTCTTGTTTTCATCGTTTATTGGTGGCTGTGCTGGCTCAACTGGTGGCGGGATGAAGGTGATCCGTATTCTGCTGCTCTCTCTGCAAGGGACACGGGAGCTAAAACGGTTAGTGCACCCTCGTGCGGTCTATACCATCAAAGTCGGAAATAAAGCGCTAAGGCAACAAGTGGTCGATGCCGTATGGGGCTTCTTCTCGGCTTACGCGCTGGTCTTTGTCATTTGCATGTTGGCCTTAATTGCGACGGGGATTGAAGAATTAACCGCTTTTTCTGCGGTTGCTGCGACCCTCAATAACTTAGGACCGGGACTCGGAGAAGTGGCCGCTCACTTTGGTGATATTAATGATACGGCCAAATGGGTTTTGATCCTCGCGATGCTTTTTGGCCGTTTAGAGATATTCACGTTATTGGTTTTATTTACGCCCACATTCTGGCGCAGCTAGCCGAATGGGGAAGGAGAGAACATGAGCGCGCAACAGGATGCAACGCAAAAGGTCTTACTACTGCACTCTAGCCGAGAAGGGCAGACCAAGAAGATCCTGCATTTTATCGAGAAGCAGCTGGGTGAGTCGGCGGAGTGTGAGATAAAGGATATTCATCAGCTTCCTCAGGTCGATCTCAGTCATTATGATCGCGTGCTGATTGGCGCGTCTATCCGATATGGCCACTTTAATAAAAAGCTGTACCAATTTATCAATACGCATGTTGAACAGCTCAAAGCGGCGAAAGCTGCATTCTTTAGTGTCAATCTCACTGCGCGTAAACCGGGCAAAGACACACCAGAGACCAGCGCCTATAGCCGTAAGTTTATCGAGAAGTCACCGTGGACCCCTGAACTGCATGGCGTGTTTGCGGGCGCACTCTACTACCCACGCTATAAATGGTTCGATCGAGTGATGATTCGCTTTATCATGCATATTACGGGTGGGGAAACGGACACCACCAAGGAAGTGGAATACACGGATTGGCGTAAAGTGGCGGAATTCAGCGAGCAATTTGCCCGCTTTTAGGCCATAACGCTGATTGTTTGACCGAACGGCGGCTTTTTCTAAAAAAAGTCGCTTTTCCCTCTTGCCAAGGTGAGCAACTTCTCTATAATGCGCCTCCATCGACACGGCACACAGGGCAAGCGCTCAGCGGCCATGTCGGGGCAAAAAATCAAATAAAAATAAACGCTTGACGTCAGTTTTTAAATGATTAAGATAGCCCACCTACTTAACGCGGACAACGTGTTAGGGGAGTCAAGAAGACGTTTTGTTTTCGCCGGTTGGCATCAACAAAAAGATAAAATTTCTTCTTGACTTCATCGGCAAGGCGAGTAATATACGCAGCCCTGACCGAGCGAAGCAACGCTTCGCAAGTCAACGCTCTTTAACAATTTGACCTATGCAATCTGTGTGGGCACTCGTTGAGAATAGACAAAAAGATTTATTCGATGAACTGAGTGACCAAACGATAACTTTTAGTTATTCGGCACAGTCAATTCGTTTTTCTCTTCGGAGATAAACAGTAATCAGTATTCATTGAGCTGAAACTTCGGTTTCGAAAAAACTTTAATTGAAGAGTTTGATCATGGCTCAGATTGAACGCTGGCGGCAGGCCTAACACATGCAAGTCGAGCGGAAACGGCAGTATTGAAGCTTCGGTGGATTTACTGGACGTCGAGCGGCGGACGGGTGAGTAACGGCTGGGAACCTGCCCTGACGAGGGGGATAACCGTTGGAAACGACGGCTAATACCGCATAATGTCTACGGACCAAAGGTGGCCTCTACATGTAAGCTATCGCGTTGGGATGGGCCCAGTTAGGATTAGCTAGTTGGTAAGGTAAAGGCTTACCAAGGCGACGATCCTTAGCTGGTTTGAGAGGATGATCAGCCACACTGGGACTGAGACACGGCCCAGACTCCTACGGGAGGCAGCAGTGGGGAATATTGCACAATGGGGGAGACCCTGATGCAGCCATGCCGCGTGTGTGAAGAAGGCCTTCGGGTTGTAAAGCACTTTCAGCAGTGAGGAAGGCAGTGTACTTAATACGTGCATTGCTTGACGTTAGCTGCAGAAGAAGCACCGGCTAACTCCGTGCCAGCAGCCGCGGTAATACGGAGGGTGCAAGCGTTAATCGGAATTACTGGGCGTAAAGCGCATGCAGGCGGTTTGTTAAGTCAGATGTGAAAGCCCGGGGCTCAACCTCGGAACCGCATTTGAAACTGGCAGGCTAGAGTCTTGTAGAGGGGGGTAGAATTTCAGGTGTAGCGGTGAAATGCGTAGAGATCTGAAGGAATACCAGTGGCGAAGGCGGCCCCCTGGACAAAGACTGACGCTCAGATGCGAAAGCGTGGGTAGCAAACAGGATTAGATACCCTGGTAGTCCACGCCGTAAACGATGTCTACTTGGAGGCTGAGGTTTAAGACTTTGGCTTTCGGAGCTAACGCATTAAGTAGACCGCCTGGGGAGTACGGCCGCAAGGTTAAAACTCAAATGAATTGACGGGGGCCCGCACAAGCGGTGGAGCATGTGGTTTAATTCGATGCAACGCGAAGAACCTTACCTACTCTTGACATCCAGCGAATCCTTTAGAGATAGAGGCGTGCCTTCGGGAGCGCTGAGACAGGTGCTGCATGGCTGTCGTCAGCTCGTGTTGTGAAATGTTGGGTTAAGTCCCGCAACGAGCGCAACCCTTATCCTTGTTTGCCAGCGAGTAATGTCGGGAACTCCAGGGAGACTGCCGGTGATAAACCGGAGGAAGGTGGGGACGACGTCAAGTCATCATGGCCCTTACGAGTAGGGCTACACACGTGCTACAATGGCAGATACAGAGGGCAGCGAGACAGCGATGTTAAGCGAATCCCTTAAAGTTTGTCGTAGTCCGGATTGGAGTCTGCAACTCGACTCCATGAAGTCGGAATCGCTAGTAATCGCAGATCAGAATGCTGCGGTGAATACGTTCCCGGGCCTTGTACACACCGCCCGTCACACCATGGGAGTGGGCTGCACCAGAAGTAGATAGCTTAACCTTCGGGAGGGCGTTTACCACGGTGTGGTTCATGACTGGGGTGAAGTCGTAACAAGGTAGCCCTAGGGGAACCTGGGGCTGGATCACCTCCTTACTGACGCTATTCTTGCGAGTGTTCACACAGATTGTATAGGTTGAAGTATTGAAGAGGATATGTTCCCAAACATATCGATGCGTCCCATTCGTCTAGAGGCCTAGGACACCGCCCTTTCACGGCGGTAACAGGGGTTCGACTCCCCTATGGGACGCCATTTGGGTTGTTAGCTCAGTTGGTAGAGCAGTTGACTTTTAATCAATTGGTCACAGGTTCGAATCCTGTACAACCCACCACTATATTGTGGGCGATTAGCTCAGTTGGGAGAGCACCTCCCTTACAAGGAGGGGGTCACTGGTTCGAGCCCGGTATCGCCCACCACGCTTTAAAGGTTTTTGCTTAAGAATCTTTAGAACGTGGTTTAGCAATAAACGACATGCTCTTTAACAATCTGGAAAGCTGACAAGTCATTCTTAAAGAATGACAGTAAAGTTCTCAATCAGTGACATGTAATGTCACTCACACAATCAAGTGTGCTTGGGCTTTGTCTTAGTGATAAGCAAAGTCTCTATTTTGAGTCCGGCAAAAACAAAACCTTAGTTGTTTTACATGCAAGACCTTTTGGGGTTGTATGGTTAAGTGACTAAGCGTAGACGGTGGATGCCTTGGCAGTCAGAGGCGATGAAGGACGTATTAACTTGCGATAAGCCCAGATAAGGCAGTAAAAGCCATTTGAGTCTGGGATTTCCGAATGGGGAAACCCACCTGCATAAGCAGGTATCTTAGCGTGAATACATAGCGCTAAGAGGCGAACTCGGGGAACTGAAACATCTAAGTACCCGAAGGAAAAGAAATCAATTGAGATTCCGGCAGTAGCGGCGAGCGAACCCGGAGCAGCCCTTAAGCGGCTTAGGCGTTAGGTGAACAGGTTGGAAAACCTGGCAATAAAGGGTGATAGCCCCGTAACCGACAGCGCCTTAGTCGTGAAAACGAGTAGGACGGGACACGTGATATCTTGTCTGAACATGGGGGGACCATCCTCCAAGGCTAAATACTCCTGACTGACCGATAGTGAACCAGTACCGTGAGGGAAAGGCGAAAAGAACCCCTGTGAGGGGAGTGAAATAGAACCTGAAACCGTCTACGTACAAGCAGTGGGAGCCTCCTTTGTGGGGTGACCGCGTACCTTTTGTATAATGGGTCAGCGACTTAATGTTAGTAGCAAGGTTAACCGCATAGGGGAGCCGTAGGGAAACCGAGTCTTAACTGGGCGTGTAGTTGCTAGCATTAGACCCGAAACCGAGTGATCTAGCCATGGGCAGGTTGAAGGTTGAGTAACATCAACTGGAGGACCGAACTCACTAACGTTGAAAAGTTAGGAGATGACCTGTGGCTAGGGGTGAAAGGCCAATCAAACTCGGAGATAGCTGGTTCTCCCCGAAAGCTATTTAGGTAGCGCCTCGGACGAATACTACTGGGGGTAGAGCACTGTTAAGGCTAGGGGGTCATCCCGACTTACCAACCCTTTGCAAACTCCGAATACCAGTAAGTACTATCCGGGAGACACACGGCGGGTGCTAACGTCCGTCGTGGAGAGGGAAACAACCCAGACCGCCAGCTAAGGTCCCAAAGTTATCGCTAAGTGGGAAACGATGTGGGAAGGCTCAGACAGCCAGGATGTTGGCTTAGAAGCAGCCATCATTTAAAGAAAGCGTAATAGCTCACTGGTCGAGTCGGCCTGCGCGGAAGATGTAACGGGGCTAAGCGATACACCGAAGCTGCGGCAATGTCCTTATGGATATTGGGTAGGGGAGCGTTGTGTAAGCCGTTGAAGGTGTGCTGAGAGGCATGCTGGAGGTATCACAAGTGCGAATGCTGACATGAGTAACGATAAAGGGGGTGAAAAACCTCCTCGCCGGAAGACCAAGGGTTCCTGTCCAACGTTAATCGGGGCAGGGTAAGTCGGCCCCTAAGGCGAGGCCGAAAGGCGTAGTCGATGGGAAACGGGTTAATATTCCCGTACTGCTGCTTACTGCGATGGGGGGACGGAGAAGGCTAGGTGGGCCTGGCGATGGTAGTCCAGGTTCAAGTGCGTAGGCTGATTTCTTAGGCAAATCCGGGAAATCAAGGCCGAGACACGATGTCGAGCCACCAAGGTGGTGAAGTCATTGATGCCATGCTTCCGGGAAAAGCCTCTAAGCTTCAGGTAAGTAGCAACCGTACTCCAAACCGACACAGGTGGTCGGGTAGAGAATACCAAGGCGCTTGAGAGAACTCGGGTGAAGGAACTAGGCAAAATGGTACCGTAACTTCGGGAGAAGGTACGCTGCCCGCGGTGAAGTCCCTTGCGGATGGAGCTATGGGCAGTCGCAGATACCAGGTGGCTGCAACTGTTTATTAAAAACACAGCACTGTGCAAAATCGAAAGATGACGTATACGGTGTGACGCCTGCCCGGTGCCGGAAGGTTAATTGATGTGGTTATCGCAAGAGAAGCCATTGATCGAAGCCCCGGTAAACGGCGGCCGTAACTATAACGGTCCTAAGGTAGCGAAATTCCTTGTCGGGTAAGTTCCGACCTGCACGAATGGCGTAATGATGGCCACGCTGTCTCCACCCGAGACTCAGTGAAATTGAAATCGCAGTGAAGATGCTGTGTACCCGCGGCTAGACGGAAAGACCCCGTGAACCTTTACTACAGCTTGGCACTGAACATTGAGCCTACATGTGTAGGATAGGTGGGAGGCTTTGAAGCGGCGACGCCAGTTGCTGTGGAGCCATCCTTGAAATACCACCCTTGTATGTTTGATGTTCTAACTTAGCCCCGTTATCCGGGGTGAGGACAGTGCCTGGTGGGTAGTTTGACTGGGGCGGTCTCCTCCCAAAGAGTAACGGAGGAGCACGAAGGTGGGCTAATCACGGTCGGACATCGTGAGGTTAGTGCAATGGCATAAGCCCGCTTAACTGCGAGAGTGACGGCTCGAGCAGGTACGAAAGTAGGTCATAGTGATCCGGTGGTTCTGAATGGAAGGGCCATCGCTCAACGGATAAAAGGTACTCCGGGGATAACAGGCTGATACCGCCCAAGAGTTCATATCGACGGCGGTGTTTGGCACCTCGATGTCGGCTCATCACATCCTGGGGCTGAAGTCGGTCCCAAGGGTATGGCTGTTCGCCATTTAAAGTGGTACGCGAGCTGGGTTTAGAACGTCGTGAGACAGTTCGGTCCCTATCTGCCGTGGGCGTTGGATGATTGAGGGGAGCTGCTCCTAGTACGAGAGGACCGGAGTGGACGAACCGCTGGTGTTCGGGTTGTGTCGCCAGACGCATTGCCCGGTAGCTAAGTTCGGCACAGATAAGCGCTGAAAGCATCTAAGCGCGAAGCTGGCCCCGAGATGAGTCATCCCTAGAGCTTCGAGCTCTCTAAAGGGTTGTCGTAGACTACGACGTTGATAGGCAGGGTGTGTAAGCGCTGTGAGGCGTTGAGCTAACCTGTACTAATTGCCCGTGAGGCTTAACCATACAACACCCAAGAGGTTTTGGGTTGGACTCAAAATAAGCCAGTTGATTGTGGCGAGAACGAACAGCTTTCTAGGTTGATGGTTTTCACTTTTAAAAAAGTGAAGACAAAACAAAATTTTGCTTGGCGACCATAGCGCTTTGGACCCACCTGATTCCATGCCGAACTCAGTAGTGAAACGAAGCAGCGCCGATGGTAGTGTGGGGTCTCCCCATGTGAGAGTAGGACATCGCCAGGCTTTGATTACAATTGATTAAAGCAAAGAGATATAAGCCTTTAATCATACAGAATTGGTGCGGAGTGGTAGTTCAGTTGGTTAGAATACCGGCCTGTCACGCCGGGGGTCGCGGGTTCGAGTCCCGTCCACTCCGCCACTACTTAGAAACCCTGCTAATTTTAGTAGGGTTTTTTTGTTATTGGCCAGGTTCGCCCTGCGGGCGAATGAGTCCCGCAGGATGGCCTGCCCGTTGTCCGCAACCCCGGCCCTCCGCCACTACTTAGAAACCCTAGCTGAAAAGCTGGGGTTTTTTGTCATTGGGTCGTTGGGGCGATTTGCTTTATAAATAAGCGATCAAACGTCTGAAGCGTAATTGGTGGTGGTAATTTGTCGCGGGATCGCTACAATAGGCACCTATCTACAGGGGTATAGCTCCAATTGGCAGAGCAGCGGATTCCAAATCCGCGTGTTGGGGGTTCGAATCCCTCTACCCCTGCCAAATACCAAAGCATCGACATCGTCGGTGCTTTTTTTGTATGTGAATCATCAAGCTTCTCGTAACCCGATTAAGGGCAGGTGTGAACATACAAACGACAAAAAAGCGTGTTGGGGGCTGGGTCGCCAGCCCGGTCGAATCCCTCTACCCCTGCCAAACATCAAAGCATCGACATCGTCGGTGCTTTTTTGTATGTGAATCATCAAGCTTCTCGTAACCCGATTAAGGGTAGGTGTGAACATACAAACGACAAAAAAGCGTGTTGGGGGCTGGGTCGCCAGCCCGGTCGAATCCCTCTACCCCTGCCAAATACCAAAGCATCGACATCGTCGGTGCTTTTTTTGTATGTGAATCATCAAGCTCCTAGCACTCCTGACCCTCTTCCCTTTTTCTTCCTCCTGTTTCTTGTTCACATGTCGCGGTATGATGACTTTTTACCAATCGAAAGGAGCACCCAGTGGTAAGCATATTGTGGGTAGGACTTGGTGGCGCATTAGGGGCGTCTTCGCGTTTTCTAGTTTCAGAGTGGAGCGTCGCGGTGTTTGGTCGAGGATTTCCTTACGGCACCCTCATGGTTAATGTGCTGGGCTCATTAGCGATGGGTGTCTTTTTAGCGGCGATGAGCCAAGAGCTGATTGCCCCAGTGCCTTGGCGTCAACTGATTGCGATTGGCTTTTTGGGCGCGTTCACCACCTTCTCGACCTTTTCAGTGGATACCTTGCTTCTTTTTCAACATGGTGAGACGGTGAAAGCCTTGTTAAACGTGGGTCTCAACCTTGCGTTATGCTTAGGAGCGGCCGCGATGGGGGCTTGGTTGCTAGGACGCATTACTGGGTAGGTAAAAACATGCCATTACGTCGCTTGTTGTTGCGGCGGTGATTTCTTATACTGGCGTTGAACTTGTCGGAGTGCCAATTGGCTGAGACCACGTTAAGTGGGATCCGTTGAACCTGATCTGGTTAGGACCAGCGAAGGGAACAAGAGATGCATCAGATAACAGACCGTACGCGTCTGCCAGTTTGCTCACATCTCAATTCAGCGTTTTCCGGCAAGCATTAATTCCCATAATGAACACCGGAGTAATGCTATGTCGACCCGTAAACAGGCCCGCCTTGAGGCCAAATCTTTTATCGATTCCCTCTCTGCGCAAACCTACCCTAACTCGGAAAAAGTCTATGTCGAGGGATCGCGACCCGATATTCGCGTAGGCATGCGCGAAATCCACCTTTCTCCTACTTTTGTAGGCGGGAGTAAAGATAATCCGCAGTACGAGGCCAATGAATCCATTCGGGTTTATGACACATCAGGGCCTTATACCGACCCACAGAGTGCTATCGATATTTACCAAGGTTTAGCCCCGGTGCGCAAAGCCTGGATTGATGAACGTGCCGATACAGAGTTCCTTGATGCAGTGAGCTCAGACTATGCGCAGACTCGCCTTAGTGATGAAGCCTTGGATGATCTTCGCTTTAGTGCCTTACCGTCTATCCGTCGGGCAAAACCTAATCAGTGTGTGACCCAACTTCACTACGCACGCCAAGGCATTATCACCCCAGAGATGGAATTTATTGCTATTCGGGAAAATATGGGTCGCCAACAGTATCGTGAAGAGCAACTAAACCGCCAGCATCCTGGGGAAAGCTTTGGTGCTCACTTGCCATCAAACATCACTCCCGAATTTGTGCGCCAAGAGGTCGCTGAAGGGCGTGCGATTATTCCTGCCAACATTAACCACCCAGAAGCGGAGCCGATGATCATTGGGCGTAACTTTCTGGTGAAAGTGAATGCCAATATTGGTAACTCGGCGGTGAGCTCCTCCATTGAAGAAGAAACCGAAAAGTTGGTGTGGGCGACCCGTTGGGGCGCGGATACGGTGATGGATTTATCGACCGGACGCAATATCCACGAAACTCGCGAGTGGATTTTACGTAATAGCCCAGTTCCGATTGGCACTGTGCCCATGTATCAGGCGCTTGAGAAAGTGAATGGCATTGCCGAAGACCTGACTTGGGAAGTGATGCGCGATACCTTGATAGAGCAAGCCGAGCAAGGGGTCGATTATTTTACCATTCACGCTGGAGTGCGTTTGCACTATGTGCCCATGACCGCCAATCGCGTGACTGGGATTGTCTCGCGTGGTGGGTCGATTATCGCCAAATGGTGCTTGGCGCATCATCAAGAAAGCTTCCTCTATACCCATTTTCGTGAAATCTGCGAGATTTGTGCCGCCTATGATGTATCGCTGTCACTAGGCGACGGGTTACGTCCCGGCTCAGTGGCTGACGCGAACGACGAAGCGCAATTCAGTGAGCTACGTACTCTGGGCGAGCTTACCAAGGTGGCATGGGAATACGATGTGCAGGTGATGATTGAAGGCCCCGGCCATGTGCCTATGCACATGATCAAAGAGAACATGGACGAGCAGCTCACCCATTGCCATGAAGCGCCTTTTTATACTTTAGGCCCGCTGACTACCGATATCGCGCCTGGTTACGACCACATCACCTCCGGGATTGGTGCGGCGATGATTGGCTGGTTTGGGTGTGCGATGCTTTGCTATGTCACGCCTAAAGAACATCTGGGTCTGCCCAACAAAGAGGATGTTAAAACTGGGCTTATCACCTACAAGTTGTGCGCGCATGCCGCCGACTTAGCCAAAGGACATCCGGGCGCGCAGGTGCGAGATAACGCCATTTCCAAAGCGCGCTTTGAATTCCGCTGGGAAGATCAGTTCAACCTTGCTTTAGATCCGGTGACGGCGCGTGCTTATCACGATGAAACACTGCCTCAAGAGTCGGGCAAGGTCGCGCATTTTTGCTCCATGTGTGGGCCGAAATTCTGCTCCATGAAAATCAGCCAAGAAGTCCGAGACTATGCCAAAGAAAATGGCTATGCCGCCGCGGGTGAAGCGATTGATGTCACTATGCTGGAAGACCCGTTAGCAGGCATGCAGCAAAAATCGCAAGAGTTTCGAGAAAAGGGCAGTGAGCTCTACCTGCAAAAATCCCATCATTCGTCACTACAAGGCGCTGAGGTAGCGGACAGCGATAAGGTGGAATCATGAGCCTGACCCCGTTTGCGCCTATGTCTGAAGGTATAGGCCCATTATATCCGGTGGTGGACGATGTGGATTTGCTCGAACGCTTGCTTTGCTTGGGGGTGAAAACCGTGCAACTGCGTGTGAAGCAGCCAGCGCATCCTCAATTGGCGGATTGGGTACAGCGTGCGGTGGCGTTGGGCCGCACGCACCATGCGCAGGTGTTTATCAACGATCACTGGCAGCTCGCGCTTGAGGCTGGCGCCTATGGTGTTCATCTAGGGCAGCGAGACTTACAAGAGGCGGATCTTGATCGGCTCGCACGACAAGGCGTGCGCCTTGGCGTATCGACACGCAGTCCCGAACAGCTCGCTGCAGCGGTTGAACTCTCGCCCAGTTATCTTGCCATCGGCCATATTTTTCCCACCACTACCAAACAGCTCGTCGAGCCACCGCAAGGCATTTCAGCGTTAGCGCAGCAGGTGGTGGCTGTGGATAGCCGTTTCCCGACGGTGGCGATTGGCGGTATTGATCTCGACCGAGCCCCTGACGTTTGGCGCACCGGCGTGGACGCCATTGCGGTGGTCCGCGCCGTGACGCAAGCGCCTGATTTAGCGGCGCGCATTGACGCATTTAACCGCTGTCTTAATCCATCAAGACAGCAAGGAGGGCGTGATGCTATCGGACAGTGAATACCTGCGTTATAGCCGGCAAATCATGCTGCCAGAAGTTGGAGAGTGCGGGCAGCAGGCACTGAGCAAGGCGCGCGTGTTAATGGTCGGTGCCGGTGGGCTTGGAACCACCGCGGGCCTCTATCTTGCAGGCGCTGGCGTGGGTCAGTTAGCGATTGCTGACTCGGACCACGTTGAGCTATCTAATTTGGCGCGTCAGGTGGCGTATCGGGATGAGCAAATTGGCACCGATAAAGCCGCAGCGCTAGCCGCTAACTTGGTCGCGCTGAATCCACATTGCCAGTGCCGAGCCATCAATGCCTATCTAGAAGGTGAGCGTCTGGCGCTTGAAGTGGCGATGGCGGATGTGGTCCTTGATTGCAGTGATAATCTCGCTACTCGCCATGCAGTCAATCAAGCCTGTGTAGAGGCTGGTACACCCTTGGTGAGCGCAGCGGCGATCGGTTGGCAAGGCCAGTTATTGGTTTATCAACCGCATAGCGCATGTTATGCGTGCGCCTTCGCAGACGTGACGCTTTCTGAACCCACGCGCTGTTCTGAAGCTGGGGTAATGGGACCTGTGGTCGGTATGATGGCCACCGCGCAAGCGTTGGAAGGAATAAAACTGTTATTAGGGCAGGCGGTCGGTACCAATCGCTTGTCACGACTGGATGGACAAACCATGACATGGCAGCACTTTTCGCTGCCCGTTCATCCGCACTGTGCGGTTTGTCAGCCAATGCAGGAGGTAAATGATGCGTTTAATCATTAATGACACGCCTACAGAGGTCAATGCCACGACCGTCGCGCAACTGATTGAGGAGATGAAGGTGCCGGCCGAATCGGTCGCTGTCGCGCTAAATCAGACCATTATTGCGCGTGATGCTTGGTCATCCACGTCACTCACCGCTGGCGATAGCTTGGCGGTCTTTCAAGCGATTGCCGGAGGATAATTATGTTAACCATTGCGGATACGACGTTTTCATCTCGCCTGTTAACCGGCACCGGCAAGTTTGCCAGTCGCAAGACTATGGCCGAATCACTGGCGGCCAGTGGTACTGAACTGGTCACCATGGCCCTAAAGCGAGTCGATGTGTATGCCACACAAGACGATATTCTAACGCCGCTGCGCGAGCTCGGTGTACGCCTGCTGCCCAATACCTCAGGGGCGAAAAATGCGCAAGAAGCGGTCTTTGCCGCGCGTCTTGCCCGAGAAGCATTGGGAACGCATTGGGTGAAGCTGGAAATTCACCCCGACCCCAAATATTTGATGCCTGACCCGATTGAAACCCTTCAAGCGGCGAAAACGCTTGTGGATGAGGGGTTTGTGGTGCTGCCATATTGTCATGCCGATCCTGTGCTGTGTAAGCGTTTGGAAGAGGTGGGATGCGCGGCGGTGATGCCCCTTGGCTCACCGATTGGATCCAACCAAGGGCTGGCCTCAATGGCGTTTCTCGACATCATTATCGAGCAAGCTCGCGTGCCGGTGATCATTGATGCCGGCATTGGTGCACCGTCAGATGCGGCGTTAGCGATGGAGCGCGGCGCTGATGCGGTATTGGTCAACACCGCCATTGCCACGGCTGGCGATCCGATTGCCATGGGCGCAGCGTTTAAACAAGCGGTTGAAGCCGGACACTGTGCGTATCGCGCTGGGCTGGCGGGCACACACAATCACGCCCACGCTTCTAGTCCTTTAACCGCGTTTCTTGACGCTAAGGAGGCGTGATGAGCTTTTCTGAGCGGTGGGCGGCACTCGATTGGGATCATCATCGCCTTTCGATTTACAGCAAAACGCGCCAAGATGTCGAGCGGGCGCTGGCTAAATCTTCGCGCAATTTGGACGACTTCGCTGCCCTGATCAGTCCTGCCGCTGAAGCCTACCTTGAGGCCATGGCTCAGCAATCTGCGGCGCTGACGCGGCAGCGGTTTGGTTACACCATGGGGTTTTACATTCCGCTGTATCTCTCCAATTTGTGCGCCAACGTGTGTACTTATTGCGGTTTTTCGATGGAAAACCGAATCAAACGGCGCACGCTGGATGAAGCCGAGATCGCCGCCGAGTGTGAAGCGATCAAAAAAATGGGCTTTGACAGTGTGCTCTTGGTGACCGGTGAGCATGAAACCAAGGTGGGGTTCGAATATTTTCTCCGCGCTTTACCGGTGGTGAAGCAATACTTTCATCATGTGGCGATGGAGGTGCAGCCGCTGGATACCGAGGCATATCGCGCCTTGGTGGCACAGGGTGTGGATGCGGTGATGGTGTACCAAGAAACCTACCACGCTCCAACCTATGGGGAACACCACAAGCGCGGGAATAAAACCGACTTTCACTACCGGTTGCAAACCCCAGATAGGTTGGCACAAGCAGGGGTCGATAAGATTGGTCTTGGCGCCTTGATTGGCCTTGAGGACTGGCGCACCGACAGCTTTTTTACCGCTCAGCATCTGGATTATCTGGAAAAGCAATACTGGCAAAGCCGCTATTCGCTATCTTTTCCGCGCTTACGTCCTTGCGCGGGGGCGTTACAGCCAAAATCGGTGATGACGGATAAGCAGCTGGTTCAGTTGATTTGTGCCTATCGGTTGTGGAATCCGCAGGTCGAGCTGTCGCTATCGACACGAGAGTCCCCCCAATTTCGCGACAATGTGTTGCCCCTTGGGGTCACGAGCCTATCCGCGGCGTCAAAAACCCAACCGGGCGGTTATGCGAACCCTGAGCCACAATTGGAGCAGTTTGCCATCAGTGATGAACGGAGCGCGGCAGAGGTGGCCGCCAGCGTCCGTGCCCTCGGTTTTGAGGTGGTATGGAAAGATTGGGATAACATCTACGATATCGCGCGTCAGGCGCAAATGGCTTCACAAACGGCAGTGGGTTAGCGACAATGCGGGCATGAAACGTATTACTGTATATGTAGGTCCACGCTGTCCTCACTGTGAGGCGGCCAAAGCTTACTTGGATAAAAAAGGGCTGCGTTATCGTGTTGTCGATACGGCCACGCCCAAAGGCAAGAAGCTGCTGGCGGCAACTGGCTCACGGGGTGTCCCGGTGATTTGCATTGGCGATACCACCTTGCGCGGCTTTTCGCCTAAAGCGGTCGAGAAAGCCCTGAAAGGGGAATAAAAAAAAGCGTCCAATCGGACGCTTTTTGTTTTTCACACTCGGTGAAGACACGACTTAACGGCTTAGCGGCGCGGTCGCTTGTTTTAACCAAGCTTGGTCTTGATCATCGAGGTGCGGGCTGATTTCATCCCACACGGTTTGATGATAGCGATTCCACCACTGGATTTCCGCCTCGCGGAGTAAGCTCACATCGACCAAACGACGATCGATCGGTGCACGCGTGAGTGAGGCAAACCCGAGCATCGTCATGTCGCCCTCGGTGGGCTTTTCTTCAATCAACTCGAGGTTTTCAATCCGGATCCCAAACGCGTCGGCGCGATAGTAGCCCGGCTCGTTTGACACCACCATGCCTGGCAATAGCGCGACGCTATTGGGCGCTTTGGAAATGCGCTGCGGACCTTCGTGCACGTCCAAGAAATGCCCGACACCGTGACCGGTGCCATGGTCAAAATCATAGCCGTGTTGCCACAAATACTGGCGTGCTAAGGCATCAAGCTGGCTGCCTGACGTCCCTTTCGGGAATAGCGCGGTCGCTAACGCAATATGCCCTTTAAGCACCAGCGTAAAGGCCTTTTTGATCTCAGCGCTGCACTCGCCCACCGGCACCGTACGAGTAATGTCGGTGGTGCCGTCATAGTATTGGCCGCCTGAGTCGACCAAGTAGACGTTGTTGCTTTCAATCACGCTCGGTTTGGGCTGATTGTTGTGGTTATAGTGACACATGGCCGCATTGCCACCGGCGGCGGAAATGGTATCAAAGCTTAAGTCGACCAGTTGATCGTCTTGTTGGCGGAATTGATACAGGGTGTCTGCGAGCACGGCTTCATCAGGGCGTTCACCCGCGTCGACTTGACGGTCAAACCAGGCCAAAAAGCGAGTCACGGCAACACCATCGCGCACGTGACAGGCTTGCATACCGGCGATTTCTTGCGGGTTCTTGGCCGCTTTTTCAAGCGCACACGGGTCTTGCGCTTCCACCACGGTGACTTGCGCTTGTTGGAGGGTGTCCAGTGTCCAGGCATTGGCACCGTTTGGGTCAACCAATACACGTTGACCACTCAGCGCTTGCAGGGCATCAACCAGACTATCAGGGTGCGCGACGCTCACGCCTTGGCCCACGTGAGCAGCAAAGCCTTCGGGGAGACGGTCAGGGTCGATAAACACGGTGACGTCACCGGATTGCTTGATGATCGCTTGGGTCAGTACCACGGGTAAACGTGGGATGTCGCGACCACGGATATTGAGCAGCCAACAGACGGCATCGGGTTGAGTGAGTACCGCGGCATCAAGATTCTGATCGGCTAACTGCTGTCCAATGGTTTGACGCTTATCTAAGCTGGCGCGGCCGGTTTTCTCTTCACCTAGTAAAATGGCAGGGCTATTAAGCGGGGCGGGGCGATCGTCCCACAGGCTTTCAATCGGATTTTGCTCAACACTTACCAGTGTCAAAGCGCCATCCAGCGTGTGTTGAGTGCGTTTGTACCAAGCGGCGCTATGCATGCGAGCGTCGATAGCCAGCTTAGCGCCCTTGGGCAATTGTTGTTGGGCCCATTGTACCGGTGGCTCATCAATCAGATGGCAGTAGTCAAACAGGCCAGCGGGGACTTGTTTACGGACTTGAACCACATAGCGGCCATCAACAAAAATCGCTGCCTTGTCACGGGTGATCACCGCGGCGCCTGCTGAGCCGGTAAAGCCGGTCGCCCAGTGGAGGCGCTCGTTATGCTCAGGCACATACTCACCGAGATATTCGTCTTCATGGGGGATGAGTAGGGCGTCATAGTCGTGTTGAGCTAGCCAGTGTCTTAGCTGCTCAATACGCTTGGTAAGGGTCGCGTCCATTATTCTTCCTTCTTTGTATGGGGTGAACTTGCCATGTTCGGCCACGCGTAAAAAACCAGTGGGTTAGACCCTAGCGCGATTGGCGATAGGCTGCAATTTTGCTGGGCTAAATTGCTGACAGCGCGAAATAATCAAGGCTTTCAGCCATTGGTGCCCCGGGTCATTTTCTTGATTTTGATGCCAAAACAAGGTGTACGCCATCGGCGGTATTGGCGTTGGTAACGGCCGTACCACCAAATTGAGCGACGCGGCAATATAATGCGCAAACTGGCTTGGTGAAGTAAACACCAGGTCGGTATAGGTACACAGGCTCGCCGCACTGTTGAAATCTGGCACGTACATGGCAATGTCACGCTCAATATTACGCTCTGCCAGTTTATAGTCCAACAGCCAGCGGTCATTCCCATCACACTTCACCTGTACATGTCGCAGTCCAAGATAACGCGCTTCATCCCATGGACCCTTGAGTGCCGGGTGATCGGCGCGCATCAACACACACTGGTGATCTTGGCAAAGCTCTTGGTAGCGTACACCTTTGGGCGGCATCATGGTCAACATGGCATCGGCGGGATTTAAATCTTTACCGGTAATACCAAAATCGATATTGCCGCGGGCGAGGCCATCAAAGGTGGTTTGATCCCAAGCAGCAGTATTGAGGGTGATAGCTGGAGCCGCTTCCAGCATATCGCCAATAAACTGTGGCAGTAGCAATGGGTAGGCGCTCTCGACGAGGGCAAAGCGAAAACAGCGATCACTCAAGTGTGGCTGAAAGTGGTCCGGCTCGGTCATCGCCGCAACATCATTGAGTAAAGCCCGTAATTTTGCCTGTAAGGCTTGCGCCCGAACGGTGGGTTTGAGCCCGTGGGCCGCTCGCGTAAAAAGCGGGTCGTTAAATTGCGCTCTTAGTCGGGCTAAGTTTTTACTCACTGCCGATTGGCTTAAATGCAGCCGTTTTGCCGCGCCCGTGACATTGCACTCTTCTAACAGCACATGTAAGCACACCAATAAGTTAAGGTCGGTACGCTGCAGCTGGTCCAAATCCATTACAGGTATTCTCCTTAGGAATAACTGCTTTTACTATAAACCATTATGGTTCATATCCTGAAGCCACTATACTGCGTGCCTGTATAGAGGAGTAACCAATGTCACACACTGATTCACCGACATCGAATCGCTTACTGGTCGCCTTAATGGTGTTACTGGTGCTGTTTAGCCCGATGGCGATTGATATTTACCTACCGGCACTATCGCATATGGCGGGTGACTTTAATGTGAGTCCCACTTTGGCTCAAGACACTGTGACCTGGTTTATGTTTAGCTTAGGTCTTGGTCAGCTGTTTGCGGGGCCGTTGGCCGATCGCTTTGGTCGTAAACCTGTAGCCGTCATTGGCATACTGCTCTATGGACTGAGCTCTTTGATGGCGTGGCTCGCCACCTCGATGGATATGATGCTGGTGGCGCGTTTGCTGCAAGGTTTTGGCGCGTGCGCGACTTCCGTGTGTGCATTTGCAGCGGTGCGTGACCGATTCGGTGCTGAGCGCAGTGGCCATATGATTAGCTACTTAAATGGCGCGATTTGTTTTGTACCGGCTTTAGCGCCTCTACTTGGTAGTTGGTTAACCCAGGTGTTTGACTGGCGTGCTAACTTCACCTTTATGCTCGGTTATGCGGTATTAGGGTTGGTGCTGGTTATCGTCTTTTTGCCCGAAACCCGACCATCGCATACTGATACCTCGGGCCGCCTATTCAGCTTACGCCGTTATTGGCAGGTGCTGCGTGTACCAACATTTACTTATCACATAACCCTTTGCATGTTGGCGATGGCGGTGATCCTCGCTTATGTCACCTCCGCACCTGTGCTGTTGATGGACAGATACGGTATCTCCATGAACAGTTTCACCTTTTGGTTTGGCGCCAATGCGGCGTTAAATATTGCCGCGGCAATGTTAGGGCCGCGTTATATGCAAAAGTTTGGTAGCCGCCGGGCATTAAATATTGGCCTTATGATGCTGGTGGGATCGGGCGGGTTGATGTTGGCGCTCAGCCCCATCGCTGCGCCTTGGGCCTTTATGTTGCCGATCTTTACCTCTTCATTCGGCTTTGCTTGGGTGTTAGGCGCGTCAGCTGGAGCAGCATTAGCGCCGTTTTCGGACCGCGCGGGCACGGCCGCGGCATTGCTCGGGTTATTCCAGATGAGCGGGGCTGGGCTACTCGTGAGCTTAACCCTGCGTCTAGGCTTATCGGCCAGTGATTTGATGACGGTGCATATGTGGTTATTAGTGCCGGGTCTGATTATTTTATGGTCACCGAAAGGTAAGCAATGGCATGCCAAAATGGTAAAAAGCTAAATAATCAATAAAACAACGTCTCAGTTGGCAAACAATAATAAGACGTGCAAAACGCAGGGGTCTCGACAACCCATCATCCTTTTGCGCTGGCCTCGGCCAGCGTTTTTTTATTTTGCTAAACGTGCGTGGTTCAGAGTATATTTACTAAGCAAATCGAATTAACGCTCATTCCTTTTCGTTTTATATCCAAAGGTCAGTTATACACTATGTCATTATCGACAATCGAAATGGCGCGCGTCCTTGAACAACTTGAGGAATCGCCGGAAAAAATCATGTTTGGTAAATTATTGGTAGAGCTAGGCAGCCAAAGTGAAGAGCGTGTCCGTAGCGCCGCCCATCAAGTGCCGCTCAAATATTTACGCGAGCTGGTTTATCAATTTAATCACGTGATTGAAGATCGTCGTGCTGAGCGTATCGAGGAAATCACCCAAGGTTTGGAGCAAGATGGCTTGTCGGCTGACGAGCTATACCAGTATATGATCCAGCGTAAGATGGGTTAATGCCGATTGACGCCGTGTAACGGGCGCCGTGCAACGGGCGCCGTGCATTGTGAGCGGCATTGGCAACCCTTAAGCAATACAGGTTACGCGCTTGCGGCAGGTTGTTTGCGCTTTTTTGGGGTACGCTGTTGGATCAGTAACCCCACTACAATAAAACTTAGCCCAACCAAGGTACTGATATGAATTGTCTCGCCAATAATGGTGGCCAGTAACACCAAAGAGATAAAAGGCGAAATAAAAATCAGATTACTGATCCGAGAGGTGTTCTGGGTATATTTCATCGCGCTCAGCCACAGCATAAAGGTTATTCCCATTTCGAATAGCCCGACATAACCGACTGCCAACCATCCTTGCCAAGGGATCCCTTCCCAAGTGCTTGTTAATCCAGCCAATAGCAAAGATACAGGCAGTGACAGAATAAAACAGAGCAAAATGCCGAGCACAGGATCAGCGCGATTTTTAGTATTAAGGACCCAAAAACCTGCCCACAATAACGTTGAGAGTAACGCCAAACCAATGCCAAGCGGGCTATCGAACTGGAGCGATAAAAGCTGGCCTTTGGTAGCGATCACAACCACGCCAAAATAGCCCAACGCCGCCGCAATCCAATCTTGACGACGAATCGTTTGGCCTAAAAACAATGCCGCCAATAATGTCAGAGTGATCGCCCAGCTGTAATTTAAAGGCTGGGCTAATGAAGCGGGTAACAGATCGTAAGCTTTAAAAAGCACCAAGTAGTAAATGAATGGATTAATCATCCCCAACACGCAATAGTAACCGGGTCGACGCCGAAAGGTCGGCCACAGCGCGTGAAGCTTTCCTTGCACAGCAGCAATAACGGTTAAAATTACTACCGACACTAAGCTGGCCGCTGCCAGCATTTGAATCGGTGTCATGTAGCTCAGGGTGATTTTGAATGCGGTTGCAACCGTTGACCATAGCAGTACAGCAGACAAGGCAAAGATCAGTGCCTTCCGTTCGTTATGCATGTTGCCTCCTTGCCAATATGCCTGTCGTTCCAGGCAGTCTACGCCATTGTAACTGACTGAGATAGACTGGACATCTATCCAGTATCCCATTAGCCTTTGCTGATACCAATGACCGCACAATAGAGAACGCTTTATGCTTGATGGCTTGTCATTTTCCGCTTTACCTATTCTCACGTTTTGTTTTGGCGCCGTCAGTGCCCTTGGACTCGGTTATGGCCTACACCGACGTGTTATTGCGCAATACCAGCAATGGTATGAAACGCAATATGCGCAGCAACAAGCCAGTGCTGACATGCAACACCAACAATTGCAGCAGCAACTCGAACAACAGCAACACGAGTTAGATAGTTTGGATGTCGAGCGAGACCGCCTAACCCAGGAATTACGCCAGTATTATGGCAAGTTAACCTCTACGAGCGAGAAACTCAGGCAACAGGAGCAACTGCGTCAGCATAATCACGACTTAAGCGACAAATTAGACTCCGTACGTGAGGAAAAGTCTGAACTGTTGGCAGAGTTGCGAGAAGTCAAAGCCAGCGCGGAGCAGCAGTTAAACGCGGCAAAGGAAAAACACGCACTGCTAGAAAACGCGGAGGAGCGATTACGCACCCAGTTTGAGCAACTTGCCAATCAAGTATTTGAGCAAAAAGTCCACTCGGTCGATGAGCAAAATAAAATGAGCTTAGAAAGCCTGCTTGGACCGCTTAAATCGCAGTTGGAAGGATTTAAGAAGCAGGTGACTGATAGCTTTGGCGAGCAAGCCAAAGAGCGCCATACCTTGATTCATGAAATCAAAAATTTACAACAATTAAACGCGGACATGACCCGTGAGGCCCATAACCTGACTCAGGCGCTTAAAGGCGATAATAAGCAACAAGGTAATTGGGGCGAAGTGGTCCTCGCGCGCATTTTAGAAGAGTCTGGCTTGCGAGAGGGGCGTGAGTACCAAACCCAAGTCAGCTTTGAAAATGAACAGGGCAAGCGCTATCAGCCGGATGTGGTGGTTAAATTGCCACAAGAAAAAGATGTCGTCGTTGATGCCAAAATGGCCTTGGTCGCGTATGAACGCTATTACAACGCTGAGACACTGGCCGAACAAGATGCCGCGCTTAAAGAGCATGTCCAGGCAATTCGTCAGCATATTCGTGGTTTGGGTCGCAAAGATTATCATCAACTCCATGGAGTACGCTCACTGGATTACGTACTGATGTTTATTCCTGTTGAGCCGGCTTTTCAGGTCGCGGTTGAGGCGGATGCCAGTCTGATTCGGGACGCCATGGACAACAACATCATGCTGGTGAGCCCGACCACCTTGTTAGTGGCTCTCAGAACAATCAATAATTTATGGCGCTATGAATATCAAAATCAAAACGCCAAACAAATCGCCGAGAAGGCCAGCAAGCTTTATGACAAGGTGCGACTTTTTGTTAGCGATATGGAAGGGCTGGGTAGTGCGCTGGGTAAAGCCAGTGACAGTTATCAAGGAGCGATGAACAAACTTAGCCAAGGGCGCGGCAATATCTTGCGCCAAGCGGAGAGCTTTAAAGCCCTAGGTGTCGAGGTTAAACGCGATATAAGTCCGGCGCTGGCCAGTGTGGCCACGGAACCTGGACCGGGAGAGTCGGTCAATGTCATGCAGACGGACCCAGGCACCACCACGCAAGAATGAGAATAAACTGGGTTGCGCGCTTGGAGTCCGGATGGGCGATAAAGTAAACTAGGGCCAACACGTTAGGGGATTAACATGACAGATAAACAAACGCATCAGGACCAAGAGACCATCGACTTTGGCTTTCAGCAAGTCAAACGCCAAGAAAAAGAAAGCATGGTAGCCAATGTATTTCACTCGGTGGCCGCAAAATATGATCTGATGAACGACGTCATGTCGATGGGCATCCATCGGATATGGAAGCGTTTTACCATTGACTGCAGTGGCGTGCGCGCAGGGCAGAAAGTTCTCGACTTAGCCGGTGGAACGGGCGATTTGACCGCCAAATTCTCGCGTCTGGTCGGTGAAAGCGGAGAAGTGGTACTCGCCGATATTAATAACTCCATGCTGAAAGTGGGCCGAGACAAACTGCGTGATAAAGGCATTGTGGGCAATGTCAGTTACGTACAAGCGAACGCAGAAGCGTTGCCATTTCCCGATGATCACTTTGACTGCATCACCATCGCGTTCGGCCTGCGTAACGTCACCGACAAAGATGCGGCCTTGCGTTCGATGTTCCGTGTGCTCAAACCGGGGGGACGTCTGTTGGTCTTGGAGTTCTCTAAACCAGTCGTCGCGCCGCTTTCCAAAGTGTATGACGCCTACTCATTCCACGTCTTGCCGAAAATGGGTCAGCTTATTGTCAACGATCCAGATAGCTACCGCTACTTGGCCGAGTCGATTCGCATGCACCCTGATCAAGAAACATTAAAAGGAATGATGGAACAAGCCGGGTTTGAACAAACCAGCTACCACAACCTGACCGGTGGCATTGTCGCCCTGCACCGCGGATTTAAATTCTAAGGAGCCAGTATGGCCTTTGATTCTCTCGTGTGTGCCGCCTTGGAGACAGCATTAAATGGCGTGATCACACGCGATGCTGATAGCCAGCGCCGTTTGGCGCGCCTCAAAGGCCGTACGATTCGCGTTTCTTTGCAAGAGTGGAATAAGCAATTTGTCTTCTCGTTCAGCCAACGTGTGGATGTGCTCAGCCACTACGAAGCACAGCCTGACTGTGCACTCTCTCTCTCGCTTGCCGCGCTGCCTAAACTGCAACAAAAAGCCAATATTACCGCGCTGATCAAAGCCGATCAGCTGACGCTTGATGGCGATATCGATGTCGCCCAGCAATTCTCGCAACTGCTCAGCGGGTTGCAGTTTGATATTGCCGAGTGGCTCTCGCCCTATATGGGGGATGTGATGGCACATACTGTGGTGAGTCACGCCCAAAAGCGCTGGCAGCAAGCGAACCAACTTGCCTCGCGTCAGCAGCGCTACCTTGGCGAGATATTAACCGAAGAATGGCGCGTGGCGCCGGGACCATTGGAAGTGGCTTACTTTTCGGATCAAGTCGATGAGATCCGCAGTGATGTTGCCAGGCTTGAGGCGCGTTTTAAGCAGTTGGCTGAACGGATGGAGTCCTAATGACGCTCAGTGAAATTCGTCGTTTATATTTTATTATTCGCACCCTGCTGCTTTATGGGTTGGACGCCTTGTTGCCTAAGCAGCCGATCACCCGCTTAGCGCACCTGGGGCGCCAGTCTTTATTTTGGTTGAAAAACCAGCACCCCGATAAGCCGGTGGGTGAGCGACTACGTTTGGCGCTGCAAAGCTTGGGCCCGGTGTGGGTGAAGCTTGGCCAGATGATGTCGACACGCCGTGATCTTTTTCCCGCCGATATCGCCAATGAGTTGGCTCAGCTACAAGATAAAGTCGCGCCGTTTGA
Organism: Salinivibrio proteolyticus; assembly: GCF_027286365.1. Lineage (NCBI taxonomy): Bacteria > Pseudomonadati > Pseudomonadota > Gammaproteobacteria > Vibrionales > Vibrionaceae > Salinivibrio > Salinivibrio proteolyticus. Next base: position 44,099 of record NZ_CP114584.1, read on the forward strand.
TGGCCACAAAGCCAAGGCGCAAATCGAAGCCTCGCTGGGTGGCCCACTGGAGACCTGGTTCAGCGACTTTGATCCTAACCCACTCGCCTCCGCGTCGATCGCGCAAGTGCACACTGCCACCTTAAAATCGAACGGACGTGAAGTGGTACTGAAGGTGATTCGTCCTGATATCTTGCCGGTGATTCAAGCTGACTTGCGCTTGATGTATCGCGTGGCACGGCTGGTGGCGCGTTTTCTGCCTGATGCTCGTCGGTTAAAGCCGGTCGAAGTGATCCGCGAGTATGAAAAAACCTTGCTTGATGAGCTGGACTTAATGCGCGAAGCGGCCAACACCATTCAGCTGCGCCGCAACTTTGAAAACGACCCCGCACTGTATGTGCCCGAAGTATTCAGTGACTACTGCCGCAAAGACGTGATGGTGTCTGAGCGTATCTATGGCATTCAAGTGTCGGATATCGAAGCGCTGGAAGCGAATGGCACTGATATGAAATTGCTCGCCGAGCGCGGGGTTGAGGTCTTCTTTACCCAAGTATTCCGAGATAGCTTTTTCCATGCGGACATGCACCCGGGCAACGTGTTTGTCTCCTACGAACACCCGCATGACCCGCAGTGGATTGGACTGGACTGCGGAATTGTCGGTACCTTAAATCGCGACGATAAACGCTATTTAGCAGAAAACTTTATCGCGTTCTTTAATCGTGATTATCGCAAAGTCGCTGAGTTACACGTTGATTCTGGCTGGGTGCCGCATGACACCAATGTGGATGATTTTGAGTTTGCCATCCGCACCGTGTGTGAGCCTATTTTCGAAAAACCGCTGTGCGAAATCTCGTTCGGTAATGTTTTATTGAACCTATTTAACACCGCGCGCCGTTTTAATATGGAAGTGCAGCCACAGCTGGTACTGTTACAAAAAACCTTGCTCTACATCGAAGGACTGGGGCGTCAGCTCTACCCGCAGTTGGATCTCTGGACCACGGCCAAGCCGTTTTTAGAGTCGTGGATGAAACAGCAAGTGGGGCCACAAGCGGTGTGGGCGGCGGTCAAAGAGAAAGCGCCATTTTGGGCTGAGAAGCTACCCGAGATCCCAGAGCTGGTGTATGACGGATTGCGTCAAGGGCGACAAATCAACCAACGGCTCGATGCTTACTATCATGGTTATTTGCAAACACGGCAACGCCATTCACGCGCCACTTACATGCTCGGTATTGGCGCCACCTTGCTACTGACAGCAACCATACTGTTTGCCAATCAGGTAGAGGTCTTACCTTCGGTCGCAGCCGGCGGCGCGGTGATTTTTTGGTTGTGGGGTTGGCGACTTTGTAATAAAACCTGTAATAAATAGCAGCTACACTGCTGCGTTCAATTGATGTAAACCAACACGTGGAAGGGAACCAGTATGGGTGGAATTAGTATTTGGCAGTTACTGATTATCGCAGTGATTGTGGTATTGCTATTTGGCACGAAAAAGCTTCGTAACATGGGCGGCGATTTAGGCTCAGCGGTGAAAGGCTTTAAGAAAGCCATGAACGACGACGAAGACAGCCAAAAAGGCAAAGACGCAGACTTCCAGCAAAAGACCCTTGATGATACTGGGGCTGAGACGTCAACAAACGAGCAAGCACGTAAAGATAAAGAGCAGGTATAACCGTGTTTGATATAGGTTTCTGGGAACTGGTGCTGATCGCCGTGATTGGCTTAGTGGTTCTGGGCCCAGAGCGACTGCCCGTCGCGATACGGAATGTGTCGCGTTGGGTGGGGGCAGCGAAGCGTATGGCGGGCTCTGTTCGAGACGAGCTCGAGCAAGAGCTTAAAATTAAAGAGCTGCAAGACAACTTACGCAAAGCTGAGCAGGCTGGCATGAAAGACCTTGACCCTGAGCTGCAGCAATCGGTGGATACCTTGCGTCAGCATGCTGCGGATGTCCAACGCCCTTATGCATCGTCGACAGAGACGCCGCGCCCTGAGGCACCGTCTTCAGAGCCGTCGCCGACCGATAAGCGATAAACGAGCAAGGCTACTATGTCCTCCGTAAATGATACCCAACCGCTAATTAGCCATTTGATGGAGCTGCGCAACCGCTTGTTGCGAGCGATCATTGCGATTCTCTTCGTCTTTATTGGCTTGGTTTATTTTGCTAACGATATATACAGCGTGGTGGCACAGCCGCTGATTGATAAGCTGCCAGAAGGCGCGAGCATGATCGCCACGGATGTGGCGTCACCGTTTTTCACGCCGATAAAGCTGACGTTAGTGATATCGGTGTTCGTGGCGGTACCGGTGATTTTGTACCAAATTTGGGCGTTTGTAGCCCCCGGTTTGTATAAGCATGAACAGCGGTTAGTGTTGCCTTTATTGGTATCGAGTTCGTTGCTCTTCTACGCGGGCGTCGCGTTTGCCTATTGGGTGGTGCTGCCATTGGTGTTTGGTTTTTTCACCTCGATAGCGCCCGAAGGGGTGCAAGTGGCGACCGATATTGCTAGTTACCTCGATTTTATCTTGGCACTGTTTTTGGCGTTTGGTATCGCGTTTGAAATTCCCATCGCCATTATTTTGCTGGTTTGGACCGGCGCGACCAGTGCACAAAGCCTGCGTCAAAAACGCCCATACGTTATCGTCGCCGCGTTCGTAGTCGGTATGATGCTGACACCACCGGATATGATTTCGCAAACCTTGCTCGCGATTCCTATGTGTTTATTGTTCGAGCTAGGTGTGTTGCTATCGCGCTTTTACGTGCCACGTGCGTCATCGGAATCGCAAGAGGCCAGTGAATGATCGATATTGGCGTGAACTTGACTAGCACGCGGTTTGATAAGGACAGAGACGCCGTGGTCGCGAGCGCGCAGCAAGCGGGCGTCACCGGTATGCTGCTGACCGGGACTAATCTGGAAGAAAGCCAAGCGGTGGCGGATCTCGCCATCCATTATCCGGCGTTTGCCTATGCCACCGCTGGCGTCCATCCGCATGATGCCAAGTCTGTCGACCCCGCGGATTTAACCGTTATCCGGCAATTAGCGCAGCGCGCCGAGGTGGTGGCGATCGGTGAGTGTGGCCTCGATTTTAATCGAGACTTCTCGCCACGGCCGCAACAAGAAGCGGTCTTTGATGCGCAGCTTGCGCTGGCGGCTGAGCTGTCGATGCCTGTCTTCATGCACTGTCGCGATGCGCACGATCGCTGGTTCGCGATTTTACGCCCTTGGCTCGATAAACTGCCCGCAGCGGTGCTGCATTGCTTTACCGGCGATGATCGCGCATTGCGTGAGTGTTTGGACGCTGGGTTATACATCGGCGTCACCGGATGGGTGTGTGATGAGCGCCGTGGACAAGCCTTGCAGCAGCAGGTTAGTTGGATCCCAGATGATAGGCTGATGATAGAAACTGACGCGCCGTATTTGCAGCCCCGCGATATACGCCCTCGGCCGAAAAGCAGCCGTAATGAGCCTAAATATTTGCCCCATATCGCACAAACTGTAGCACGGCTTCGCCAACAGTCTGTCGAACATGTTATTGACTGTACAACAAAAAACACCTTGCGCTGTTTTTCGATTCAGTGACGGGGTGAACAACCCAGTGAGGCAGTCTTCTGCCCCAAAGCCCAGGTCTGCAACATAAAGGAGGATACAGTGAGCGTATCCATTCAAGGCGCCTTTCCTGCTCGACGCCTGCGTCGTACACGCAAAACTGACTTTAGCCGCCGTATGGTGGCGGAACATTCATTGTCCGCGAGTGATTTGATTTACCCTGTTTTCATTTTGATGGGCAAAAATCGTCGTGAGCCGGTGGAGTCGATGCCCGGTATTGAGCGGATGTCGATTGACCTGCTGTTGTATGAAGCGGATTACTTGGCCAAGCTAGGTGTGCCGGCGATTGCACTATTCCCGGTGATCCCGAAGGAATTTAAAACCGCCTGTGCCTCTGAAGCCTTCAACCCCGAAGGGCTGGTGCCACGCGCGGTACGCTTGCTCAAAGAGCATGTGCCACAAATGGGTGTGATCACTGATGTGGCGTTGGACCCTTACACCATCCACGGCCAAGACGGGATCATTGATGACGACGGCTATGTGATGAACGAGCCCACCACCGAAGTGCTGATCAAACAAGCTTTGTCACACGCCGAGGCGGGTGTGGATATTGTTGCGCCGTCAGACATGATGGATGGGCGCATCGGTCGTATTCGAGACGCACTAGAGAAAAACGGCCACATCAATACCCAAATCATGGCGTACTCTGCCAAGTATGCCTCTAACTATTATGGCCCGTTCCGCGATGCGTTAGGCTCTGCGGCGAACCTGAAAGGGGGCAATAAAGCCAATTACCAAATGGATCCGGCCAACAGTGACGAAGCGCTGCATGAAGTGGCGATGGATATTGCTGAAGGGGCGGATACCGTCATGGTTAAACCGGGGATGCCGTATTTGGATGTGGTGCGCCGGGTGAAAAGTGAACTCAAAGTGCCAACCTTTGCTTACCAAGTCTCTGGTGAGTACGCCATGCACAAAGCGGCGATCGATAATGGCTGGTTAAAAGAGCGCGAGACAGTGATGGAATCACTCTTGTGCTTTAAACGTGCGGGTGCGGACGGCATTTTGACTTACTTTGCTAAACAAGTTGCCGAGTGGCTTGCTGAAGATGCAGGTGTGCCGTTGCCGCCGCGTCCTGAAGAGACCGTGGGATAAAAAAGACCCCGCGATCAACCACGCCCTGGCTATTTGGTCAGGGCGTTTTTGGTTGTGTGGCGGTTGCGTCATGATAGATACAGGGATAAAGCGTATCACCACGCAAAAATTAGGGGATTACGTTGCGGTTGATGGGGTTCTGTAGTGAGATCAGCGTTTCGGTGGATTGGACTTCATCGATGGCTTGTAGCTTGTCAATCAGCACAAACTGTAACTCTTCAATGGAGCGACACATCAGCTTCACAAAGATGTTATAGGCGCCGGTTGTGTAGTAAGCCTCAACGACCTCATCAAGCTGATTCAGCTTATCGAGCGCAGAGTGATAGTCCCGTGCGGCTTTGAGGTTGATGCCAATAAAGCAGCACACGTCGTAGCCAAGCTTTTTGGTGTTCACCAATATTTCGGTACCTTCGATAATGCCAGCTGCTTTCATTTTCTCCACGCGCACGTGAACTGTCGCGGGACTCACTTGGAACTGCTTGGCCATTTCCGCGTAAGGCACGCGCGCATCGTCGAGGAGTGTGGACAGAATACGACGATCGAGATCATCCAGTTTGGGTAAATCGTTCATTGTTGTCGTCTTGTAGTTGTAGCTAAGCCATGTTTTCCGCTGTCTCAGTTGCTTGACAGTCAATTGAGCATCTAATGTAGGGTATCGCGTTGTCTATGAAGATACCAATAAACCAACAGGAAGTGGGCGTGGGGATCAAATACCTTTTTGGCGTGTTAATACTGATGTGTACCTGCGCCGTGAGTGCAGCTCAACAACAAGTCTTGGTCGTGCACTCCTATCATCCCGGGTTCTTTTGGAATCAAGCGTTGGTCGAAGGATTAAATACGGCGACGCAAGGGCACGATATCGACTTTCAGCATACTTACTTAGAAAGTAAGCGTTACCAATCAGAAGCCTATCGCGAACAGCTGAAAAAACTCTATATCCAAAAACTCGCCAGCCAGCGTTTCGATGCCATTTTAACCACAGACAACGCCGCGCTATGGTTGATGCACGAGCTCCATGACTACGTAGGAGATACGCCCGTGGTGTACGCGGGGCTGAATAACTTTGGCCGCCAACATTACCCGCTACTACCGCGTGTGACTGGGGTGAAAGAAGAGGTCGACTTACCTCGCAACTTGGCGTTGATGAAACGCCTCCATCCTGATTTAGAACGTGTTTACCTGTTGCTGGATAACACCTTTTCAAGTCGTCAGTACTGGAATGTGGTACAAGCGCAGCTAGCGCACAGTGATTTGTCGGGTATCGAAGTGGTTCGCCTATCAGACTTATCGTTTCAGGCACTGCATGACCGTATCCAAGCGATGCATGAGGGTGAGGGCGTCTTTTATCTTTCTTACTTTCGCGACAACCAAGGCGGCTTCATGACCCGTCAAGAATACCTCGAAACCATTGTGGGTGAAGCGCCCGTTCCCGTGTACGGGGCGATGAGTTTTATGCTCGGCCACGGGGTGATTGGCGGTGTGGTGATTGATGGGGTTGAGCAGGGTAAGAACCAAGGTGAGTTGCTACTGAAAGTGCTGGCGGGTGAGCTGCCCGCTGAGCGCGACAGCACCAATGTCACCATGTTTGATTACCCTTTGGTCAAACGGTGGGATTTGGATATTAGCGATCTACGTTCAGCGGTGATCACTAATCGTCCGCAGTCGTTATGGCAGGCCCACAAAATAACCGTACAAGCGGTGTCTTTGTCCGTGCTGGTGTTGGGTAGCATCATTGTTATGCTTTGGGCCAATGTGCGTCAGCTGCGTCGTAGCGAGTCGGCACTAATGCGTCACCGCGCCATGCTCAAAGGGGTGTTCGACCAGAGTAATCAGTTTATCGCCTTGCTTGATGGTAACGGGATTCTGCTGTCGGGCAATTCCAGTTTTAATCAATTGGTTGATGTAACTCGCCAATATCAGGCAAGACCGCTCTGGTTTTGGCCGATATGGCGTAACCCTGCACGCTTAGAATCGCACCTAAAGTTAACTGAAACGACCCAGCCCCGGCGCTTTGAGCTGTGTTTGAGTGAGGCGCACCGCGAAGTGATCTTGGATGTGGCGGTCAAAAGCTTTCCCGGTGAAGCAGGCCAACCCCGTATTCTGTTTGAAGCGCGTGATATTACCCAACGTAAGCACACCGAGGAGAAACTGCAACGTAGTGAAATTGAATATCGGATGCTTTACGAACAGCAACCGGTGATCTTACTGACCGTCGATCAGCAAGCACGGATCCAATCTATCAACCAATATGCGGCGGAGCTTTTCGGTTACAACAAATCAAGCCTCCTTGGCCATAAAATCACTGAGTTGTATGCCGAGCAGCATGAGCCACCCCACCGAATGGTGCGCCGCCCACAAGACAATGACGAGCAACTTTGGCGTCGAGAGATCCCTTATCGCTCTAAAAAGGGCCAGACCTTATGGGTGAGAGAAACGGTTCGTGCCATGCACACTCAGGCACAGATACTGGTGGTCGGCGAAGACATTACCGCGCACCGTGAGATGGAAAGCCAACTGATGTATCAAGCGCATCATGACTACTTAACCGGTCTCTATAACCGCAGTTATTTTGAACAGAAGCTGGCCGATGCCTTGGTTCAGGCCCGCGAAGACGATCAGTGCCATGCGATGTTCTATATCGATATGGACCAATTTAAGCTGATTAATGACACCGCAGGCCATGAAGCCGGGGATGAGGCGTTAAAGCAAGTGGCGTTAATTGTAAGTCATCACTTACCTTCTGGCGCGGTATTATCAAGGCTTGGGGGCGATGAGTTTGGCGTTTTGGTGTACCACTGTGATGCTACCCGTGCGGTCAGTTGGGGGAAATCATTGCTGGCAGCCTTGGCGCGAAGTGAGTTCTTTTGGCATGACAGCCGGATGCGGTTGGAGTGCTCCTTAGGGATCCGCTTACTGGACCGCACCGCCGGCTCTCCGCAGCAAGTGCATGCCCAAGCTGATACAGCCTGCTATGCCGCTAAAGATGAGGGGCGTAACCGGCTCCATCTTTATCACCCGGACGATGAAGAATTGAAACGTCGCGAGCAAGAAATGGCCTATGTCAGTCATATTCATGAAGCCATTGCCGCAGACCGCTTTGAAGTGTATGCACAGCGCATTGTGAATATTAGCGGCGCACCCCAGCGTAAGCTTTATATGGAAGTGTTAGTTCGGATGCGGGATACCCAAGGTGGCTGGATCTCACCTGGGCTATTTATTCCCGCCGCAGAGCGCTACAACATGGCGCATCAACTCGATACGGTGGTGGTGAAGAAAACCTTGGCCTGGTTCGCTGCGCATCCCGAGCACGTCGATAAGTTGGGTATGGTGTCGATTAATCTATCCGGCCGCTCCATTGCGCAAAAAGAGTTTGTGCAATTTTTGGTACATGCTATCAAAGACAGTGTGATACCCAGCCGACGCATCTGCTTAGAGATCACTGAAACGGCCGCCATCAGTAACATGACCAGTGCGATGGATTTGTTTTCACGTCTTAAAGCGTTGGGCTGCTTTATTGCACTCGATGACTTTGGTGCGGGTATCTCATCGTTTGGTTACTTGAAGCGTTTACCGGTTGATATCGTGAAAATTGATGGGCAATTTGTGCGTGACATTGCCAAGGACGACACCGATTTTGCGATGGTGAAAGCCATTAACGACCTTGCCAAGCAAATGGGCAAAAAAACCGTGGCTGAGTTTGTTGAAAATAGCGAGATTTTAGAGAAGTTGCGTTTACTCGGGGTCGATTACGCACAAGGTTATCACTTTAGTGTACCAGCGCCGCTGGAGCAGCAAGTGAGAGGCTGGCCCGAGACACAGAACAGCGTGAAGGAAAAAATCCATCTCTGATATACTCGGCCAATCATTGGCTGTGGAGATCCAACGTGCAACTGACCCTTATCTGTGATGTCGCAGAGAAACAACAAGAATTTGAAAGGCTAACAAGTAAGTGGTCACTCACTCATGAGGATGATTCGCCGTTTGCGTTGGTGATGACAGAGACACGGTTGGAGCTTCGCAAACAAGATGAGCCTAAATTAGGGGCGGTCTACGTTGATTTTGTCGACGGGGCGGTCGGTCATCGCCGTAAGTTTGGTGGTGGCAAAGGCCAAGCGATCGCGAAAGCGGTGGGATTAAATAAAGGCGTGACACCGCGTGTTCTTGATGCCACTGCAGGGCTTGGCCGTGATGGGTTTGTTCTTGCCTCGCTAGGCTGTGAGGTACAGTTGATTGAACGTCATCCTGTGGTGGCAGCGTTGTTGGATGATGGTCTGCAGCGCGCTTATCAGGATGCAGAAATCGGTACTTGGATGCGCGATCGCATGACCTTGTTGCATGCAAGCAGCGCGCAGGCTCTCACCGAGATGGCGCAAACACCCGGGCTACAGCGGCCAGATGTGGTTTATCTTGACCCCATGTATCCGCATAAAAAAAAAGCCGCGTTAGTTAAAAAAGAAATGCGTGTCTTTCAATCCTTAGTCGGGGCGGACACAGATGCCGATAGCCTGCTAGACCCTGCACTGGCATTGGCACGCAGTCGTGTGGTGGTCAAACGCCCAGATTATGCTGAGCCGTTAGCCGGCATAGCCCCTCATTCGAGCATTGCGACAAAGAAAAATCGCTTTGATATGTATATCAATGCAGCACTTACGGTGGAGCGTTAGGTGGCTAAGTCGCTGTGTAAATGGCGTCGCGGAGATGTGGATGCTGAGTTAGAGCTGCTCGCGACGATTGTTTCGCCGCCTTGCGTGGCGTGCAGTAAATGTGCGCGTGTGGCCAGAGATAAAAGCTATTTGTGTCGACCTACGCCTTTGCCCGCATCGTCTGAATCAGTGACGAAAAAGGTGAAGAAAAAAGCCAAGGATGAAAAGCTAACCAAAAAAGCCCTGAAAAAGGGTAAGAAAAGCACAAAGACGGCAAAAAGCAAAAAAGAGAAGAAAAAGGCCAAAGCCAGTAAAAACCCCTAGCCTGAAGGTACAGGAATAGACTCCATGGTTACCCATGGAGTCAGCGGTGATTAATCGAGGCCTTTAACCATCAACACGGTCAACAGACCCGTGATAACGGAAACGATCAGGCCAGAAACGATTAACCAAGGCAACATATCCATCATGATTCGCACTCACTTCTATTATTGATATTGGGGGAAAAGCGAGCATGATTGGACCTGAGTTTTGCCACATCTACAATGTGCTAGACGCAGGCGGTTAATCTTAGTAACGATTAGAAACAAGGTGATGATAAGCTAATCAACAAGCCCTTGTCGCTTGTAGGTGAATCACCGTCTTCAGTAAAAAAGGATTGAGCATGAGTGACAGCCACGGAAAGACAGATCACGACGCAAGCGTGTGGGACAAAGAGGAAGCCTTAAGTCGGTTGATGGATAGCCAAGCCTTGCTCGATGAAGCCTGTACCATCTTTGTCGAAGAGACTGAAGAGCAGCTTCCAACCATGGCACAACAGATTGCAGTGGCAGATTTTGCTAACTTGGCGCGTGAAGCGCACAAGCTAAAGGGTAGTGCCAGTAACCTAGCGGCGATTGAACTGCAACAACAAGCGTTAGCCTTGGAGCTGGCAGCAAAACAGGATGATGCTGACACCGCGTCCGTGTTGTTGGTGGATATTAAAGAAGGCTTGGCACGCTTTTGCGCGCAGCTCACTCACTAACTGCCTTTTCATCATGCCAGCAAATGGTCAATAAAAACACCACGTCTTGGTATGCTCTACTTAAAGATCTGATTGTTATATAAAATCTTTGAAAGGGGGGCTTAAATCATCTTTCTTTTAGTCAATGCGTTACATAATTTTGGTTCTTTGGTGAAACTATGATCTGAATCTCCTGTCATAGAAAAATACAAGATGTGTGTAATATTTTGTGTAATAATTGACGCAGTTAGTGCCTGAAAGGTGTTCCAGTATGTCGGATTATAAGAAGTTGAAAAATCAGCCATTAGAGCTTGTTCTCGTAGAGGTAAGGTATTCACCGATCCTAAATGTGAAGAAATACATACCAGAGTTACACGATAACCTTCGTGGAGAGTTTCCGAACTTCGACGCGATTGTTGATAAAGCGGTGAACATTAATAATGACCAAGTAGACTTCTCAAACATAGAGAGGTGGTTATTCACGTCTAGAGATGGTCAACGAGTGATTGATATTGATCAAAATAGAGTCGTTTATGCAACAACGGAGTACGACCGGTTTGATGGATTTCAGGCAGATGTTCGGCAGATAGTTGAGGTGTTAAAAAACATCGTTAATCCATCAATTTATACTCGAGTTGGTCTGCGTTATTGCGACAACATAGTATCGCCCGATGGAAGTGAAGACGGCTTATCTAAGCTAGTTGTTTCTGAACTATTGTTTGATAACACGTTTAGCGATATTGGAAATAAAGGCTTCAAACGCCAAGAGTATTTAATATCAACTGGGACAACGTATCTTGTTATAAGAACTGTTCAGAGGGTTACACCAAATGTTCTCCCCGAGGATCTAGCTTCAATCGGCTTGAAAGTTAAGGTGGATGAAACCGCTAAATTAAGGTTGCTTTTAGACTTTGATCACTTCTGGCAAGACTCCAATAACCCGAGAGATTTTGAAGTTGATAATATTTTAGAAACGCTATCAGGTTTACATGAAGCATCGAGAAAAGCATTTTGGAGTGCGACGACTCAGTACGCGAGGGATGAAATATGGTTGTAGCAGACCAAACATATATTGATTATGACGACAGTAAAATTCAAATGTTAGCATCTTCGGGCCAGCATGCTGTTCAGTCAGCAGCGCATAGGACTTATCATTGTCCTAGTACTACGGAAATTTTTGAACGTATCAATTATCGTTCAGGACAGAATAAGTACTGGACCCACACTAAGTCAGATTTTAGCGATGTTCTTGTTGAAGTTAGTACGGCCGCTCCTTTTACTGAGACTCCCCAGAAAAAGCTATTAACCAAACGCTTAACTGAGTTGAAAAGCAGTCTTGAATTATCAGATGAAGAATTAGCTAGTATTTTACAAACAACCCGAAAAACGCTTCACAATTGGCAGCAAGGAAAGACTAAACCAAACAAAAATAAGATGTTAAGATTAGTTGATCATTACAACATATTAAATATGTGGAAGAGCAACGGTTATCCTGAGATATCAACATTGGATTTAGGGCATAGGAGGCAGATATTGACTATGCTTAAGCAGGATGAAGTTGACGTCGATAAACTGCTCTACTTTGGCTCAGGCTTACTGTTAACAGCAGATATTAGTGAACTAGAGGATCCCTTTGCTTAGGTAGGTGATATGGACTGTGGAAGCACTTTAGAAGCCCGCGGCTGGTTACAGGGGTGTCTTATTCCAAAGGAAAGCGCTATTGATTTATTAGAGCAAGAGGCTACCTGTTGCATCGATATCGATCAGCCAGCGTTAGCAGATGATGACTTCGTACTTGTTGTAGCTTCTCAGTCTTGTGATATTGCGAGAAACGACGTTCCTTCAGTGCAGATGCTCGTTGCGAGAGTGATTGAGGCTCGAGATCCCCAAAAGAGTTACAATGCTCATCCTCGAGTTCTCGATACCTACGTAACTCAAGTTCGGGAAGATGGGTTGAATGAGCTTTCGCTCAGAATTAGCATATTGGAGAAAGTTTTTGTACGTAAAGAGCATCTGGTTAGTATTGATTGCTTAGATGGTATTAAATGGGGAATTCAAGAAGAAAGAAGTTATAGGAACTGGCTGGGAGAGCATTATGATAGGCCCGCCTTACCGACGTCGTTTAATGATCTTTTAAAGTCCTCCGATCGAAAGCTAAAAAAAGCTGCAAAACAGTCTAATGATCATCTATATGGGATCTACATTCGCCTCAACCCCAGGGCGAGATTACGTATGCTCAAATTTCAGTCAACCCTTTGATTCCGGCCAGTACAATTTGCTCTAAATAAGCAACATTCATCGATGCCATCTTCTGCTTGCGTCTAATACTTGCCTTTTTGCTGCTCTCTAACCGAAGCATATTAAGAGCCATGTGACGCACGCCAGCGAGAATCTCCGCCGCATGCCCACGATAAATTTGGCACGCATCCTCATTCATGGTCACATCGAGAACCCAGTGGAGTCGGTTTTCTATCTCCCAATGACCACGAACTGCCTCGGCAAATCGTTCCGGTGTCAGTGTCGCTGAACTAATGTAATAGCGGTATTCCAGTGATTCTTCTCCCTTTGAGTCAATGCGATAGCTAATAGCAACACCGACCGTTTGAAGCGCTTGCCAGTCGGGGAAATCTATCGCCAGTTTCTGCGCTGGCATGACGTAATATTCGCGTGCTTCGATGCGTCCATGCCCGTGCTCAATGTCGCATTCTGGGCTTATTTTAACTAACGGTGCCAGGGCTTTTTGAACCGCTTTCTCCAAGCTTTTTTGATTGCCTTTGACTGCGAGTAAATAGTCACCACCTTGCTCAACAACTTGCTTGGCGATACCTGTTTGGCAACCCATAGCATCGATGGAAACCAAGCATCCCTTGATGTCCAACAGGTTGATGAGTTCGGGTATCGCTGTGATTTCATTCGACTTGTCTTGAGTCTTAACCTGGCCCATTACCACACCATTCGCTGTCGCAAAGGCACTGACCATGTGGAGAGTGGATTGCCTATCTTCTCGGTTATAGGAGCTACGGAGCACCTTCCCGTCGATAGCAATCAGAGCGCCGTTAGCGTGCACGTTGACGGCCTGCATCCATTTCAAAAAACAGTCCTGAAACTGGTCAGGTTCGATGGAAGAAACCACTCTGGCAATCGTGTCATGAACGGGAATGCCTTGAAGGAACAGGCCTTTATCTTGCAGCCAATCAAGGTGTGCTTCGCCAAAGTCTTCAATGTCTTCCCATCCCTCCATGCCAGCAATGGTGGCGCACACCGTTAGGAATAAGATATCGAACAAAGGGTACGAAATTTTGGCTGATTGTCGTGTGTCTTGGATAACAGAAAAGTACTGAGAAAAAGCATCGATGGACATCGTGAACTCCCGTCAAAAAGGGAGTATATGATCACAGCGATAAGTGATCGTCAAACTGATCTACTTTGCTCAAAATTCGTTCGTGATCTTGCCCTGGCCTCAACCCAAACCGCGATCTTGCTGAAGGTGAGCAGTATGATGCACAACTGCTCGGAGCTTTGACTAATGACGGAGATACCCAAATTGCTCAAAGTATGATTGATCGCCATAAAGAAATACTACAAAACGCAGGAATCAACGTTACACATGCAATTGTTAAGGACAAAAAGCAGATTAGCATGGCTGCCTTGGAAGGTATGACTAGATTTCATTTAGATTACTTGTCTTTCCGTACAGATACGACAGAATTCCCTGCTGAGGTAAGTCCCGGTATCTGAAGTGATTAAATTGATTAAAAATAGCTTATTCGAAAGATTGTAATTACCCTCTAAAGAAACGCCGAGCACAGTGCTCGGCGTTGCTCTTACCGATACCGGGTTTAGCGCATGGTAACAAACTCTTCTGAACCGGTCGGGTGAATCGCGACCACACTGTCAAAATCTGCTTTTGTCGCTCCCATTTTCATCGCGACGGCAAATCCTTGGATCATTTCATCGACGGTGAAGCCGATACCGTGAAGGCCCACGACTTTTTCATCGTCACCGGCACACACTAGTTTCATTTTACAAGGTTGGCGGTGCTGGGTGACGGCCGTATACATCGCAGCAAACGTCGAGGTGTAGACCTTGATATTGTCATCCCCATATTTGGCGCGCGCTTCGGGCTCGGTCAAGCCAATAGTGCCGATTGGCGGATGGCTAAATACCACGGTTGGGACGAGGTCATAGTCCATTTTTGCCTCGCTCTGGCCATTGAATAGGCGCTCCGAGAGCAGACGACCTGCTTTTACCGCCACAGGGGTGAGCTCAATGCCACCATCCATAATGTCACCGACACAGTAAATGCCCGGCACGCTGGTGGTTTGGTAAGGGTCTACCTTAATGTAGCCGTCCGCGGTGGTTTGTACATCGGTCGCGGCCAAATTGATCTTGTCGGTGGTTGGATGGCGGCCAATCGCCCAGATCAGTGTGTCTGTGTTATGCGTGGTGCCGTTCTCGAACGCAAGGGTCAGGCTGCCGTCGCTTTCTTTGGTGACAGAGACAGGCACCGACTGGGTATGCAGAGTCGGGCCTTCTTTTTCAATCACTTCGACCAAGGTGTCAGTCACCAAGGGGTCAAAGCTTCGCAGCGGACGGTCTTTGCGCACAAACAAGTGGGTATCTGACCCTAGCGCATGCAGTACGCCTGCGATTTCAACCGCAATATAGCCAGCACCGACTACGGCGACACGCTTAGGTTGTTCGGTGAGGGCAAAGAAACCATCTGAGTCGATGCCATGTTCAGCACCGGGAATGTTCGGAATCGTGGGGGTGCCACCAACCGCAATCAAGATATGATCGGCGGTGTAGTGTTCGCCGTCCACCTCGACGGTTTTGTTATCGACAAAGCGCGCAAAGCCGTGAATGACATCAATGTTGTTTTTACCCAACACGTTTTCGTAGGCTTTGTGGATACGGCCGATGTAGGCTTCGCGGTTATTGATCAAGGTTGACCAGTCAAAGCCTTTCACTTCAACATCAAACCCATAATCCGGGGCATAAAGATTGAGGGCTTCGGCTACTTGCGCGCCATGCCACATCACTTTTTTGGGCACACAGCCCACGTTTACACAGGTTCCACCGAGGTGTTTTGCTTCAATCAGGGCGACTTTGGCACCGTGCATCGCGGCACGGTTGGCAGAGGCAATACCGCCGCTGCCGCCACCGATACAGATGTAGTCGAAATGCTTCGCCATGTCTTTCTCCATCTTATACGCACGAGCGTGCTTCTGGCTTTTGTTTCGTGGTCAGCTTGTCGCGTTTCAGGTCGCTTGTAAAGTGGCGCCGCGCTGACCATTGAGGTTGAGTGAATGTAAGCTTATCAAACCTTTGGTGTGGCGGCAGTCTCAGAATCATTTTGTAACGGTCGCAATCTGTATAAGTTGGAGTGCGGGGATTGAAAAGCGTTCTCACAGACGGCATATACATGAGGTCACTTATCGTTTAGACGCGCGAAGCACGGGCGTCTCGTCAGCAAAAAGGAAGGCATTATGTCCAACCCGCTACTTCAGTTTGAGGATTTACCTCCATTTTCAGCGATCAATCCAGAGCATGTTAAGCCGGCAGTGGACGCCGCAATTGCCGATTGTCGCCAAGCAGTCGAGCAGGCGGCTGAGCAAGCGTCGCCAAGTTGGGAGACGGTTTGTGCTCCGCTCGCCGAAGTCGAAGATCGTCTCAGCCGTTTATGGTCGCCAGTGAGCCATATGAACGCGGTAGTTAACAGCAAACCACTACGTGAAGCCTACGAAAGCTGTCTGCCGCTGTTGTCGGAATATTCGACGTGGCGCGGTCAGCACAAAGGCTTGTATCACGCCTACAAAGCCATCAAAGACAGCGCGGACTTTTCATCACTCGATACGGCCCAGCAAAAAGCCATCACCGATGCGCTGCGTGATTTCGAGCTGTCTGGCATTGCGCTGCCTGCCGATCAACAACACCGTTTTGGTGAAATTCAAAAACGCTTGTCGGAGCTTTCCTCTTCATTTAGCAACAATGTACTGGATGCCACCATGGGGTGGAGCAAGCTGGTGAGTGATAAAAGTGAGTTAGCGGGCTTGCCCGAATCAGCGCTGAACGCAGCGAAAGCGCAAGCTGAGAGTAAATCTCAGCAAGGTTACTTACTGACCCTCGATATTCCTTCGTACTTACCAGTCATGATGTACTGCGATAACCAAGCATTACGTCAAGAAATGTATGAAGCTTTCTCAACGCGAGCCTCTGATCGTGGCCCGCAGGCCGGCCAGTGGGACAACACCGAGCTGATGAACGAGTCGCTACGTTTAAAATATGAACTGGCGCGCTTGTTGGGCTTTAACAATTACAGCGAGTTGTCGCTGGCGACCAAAATGGCAGAGAGCCCCGAGCAGGTGATGGGCTTTTTGAATGAGCTGGTTAGCAAAGCCAGTCCACAAGGCGAGCGAGAGTTCGCGGAAGTAAAAGCTTACGCCAAGCAAGAGTTTGGGGTGGAGACGCTGGCGCCTTGGGATATCCCTTACTACAGCGAAAAACTCAAGCAGGCGCGCTATGCGATTTCTGATGAAGCGCTACGTCCTTACTTCCCAGAATCGCGCGTACTAAGTGGCCTGTTTGAAGTCATGAAGCGTGTGTTTGGCATGACGGTAACCGAACGCCAAGGTGTCGATACGTGGCATAAAGATGTGCGTTTTTATGACATTCACGACAGTCAGGGCACGCTGCGCGGGAGCTTCTATTTAGACTTGTACGCACGTGAGAATAAGCGTGGCGGTGCATGGATGGATGAGTGTCGCGTTCGTCGCCGTAAAACAAATGGCGAGTTACAAACGCCGGTGGCGTACTTGACCTGTAACTTCAACCCACCGGTCGGTGATGATCCTGCGCTGTTTACCCATGACGAAGTTGAAACCCTGTTCCACGAGTTCGGTCACGGCATTCACCACATGCTGACACAAGTCGAAGTGGCGGATGTCTCGGGAATCAACGGTGTGCCTTGGGATGCGGTAGAGCTGCCGAGTCAGTTTTTGGAGAACTGGTGCTGGGAGCAAGAGGCGCTGAGCTTTATCTCGGGCCACTATCAAACCGGAGAAGCCTTGCCGGACGATATGCTAGAGAAGATGCTGGCGGCGAAAAACTTCAATTCAGCGATGGCGATGTTGCGCCAGCTCGAATTCAGCTTGTTCGACTTTAGCTTGTTCAGTCAATTTGACCCCGAGGTGGGTCCACGGATCATGGAAACGCTCAATGCCGTACGTGAGCAGGTTTCTGTGGTGCCCACGCCGGAGTGGAATCGCTTCCCGCATGCGTTTGGGCACATCTTTGCAGGGGGCTACAGCGCAGGTTATTACAGCTACAAATGGGCTGAAGTGCTGTCGAGCGATGCCTACTCTCGCTTTGAAGAAGAAGGGATCTTTAATCGCGAAACCGGTGAAGATTTCCTCAACCATATCCTCAGTCGTGGGGGAAGCGAAGCGCCGATGGCGTTGTTTGTTCGCTTCCGTGGCCGTGAGCCAAGCCCTGATGCGCTGCTGCGCCACAGTGGTATTTCCGCGTAGTCACACGACGATTGACCAAGTAAGAGCTCGCGCAATGCGGGCCTTTTTGTGCTCAACGGGATGGGTGAGTGCGATTTAGACACCGCCATCGGCGTGGGTGATCACGACCAGCGGTTGACCAAGGCTGGATTGACGCAAGGCTTCTTGCTCCAGCTCGGCACTCAGCAATGGGCTGCTATCCAGCAACGTGGAGTCTAAGGTTAAGGTGAGCGCATCACCGTCTGCACAAAGGCGACTGAGTGGCCGTACGCGGCTGTCTCGGCGGTGGCACAGAATCACCGCCAAACGCAGCAAACGCAGGAGGCGATTGGCACTTTGCGCTGACAAAGCATGTTGGCCATCAATGCGAACCAGTTGCTCACGGTAGTAGCGAAGCAAGGTGGCAATCAGCTGCTTTTGGGCGCGCGTAAAGCCGGGTAAGTCGAGATGGGTGATCAAATAGGCCGCATGGTCGCCGTCTTGTTTAAAGCCAATGCTTAAGCCAATTTCGTGCACACAGGCTGCGGCATGAAGCAAGCTACTGGCGTGGGGCTCTGGCACCCAGTCAGGCGGGCATTGGTGAAGTAAATCCAACGCCGTTTGTGCCACCGCCATGCCATGCGCTTCATCGAGCTGATAGCGAGATTGAATACTGGCGATGGTGCGCGCGCGTATATCGCTGTGGCGCATTGCGGTCATCATTTCATACACCAGACCTTCACGGAGTGCGCCGCCAGCCAGTGTCATGCTGGTGACATCCAAGCATTCAAAAATGGCGATCAGTATCGATAAGCCGCTTGGGAAAACCAAGGCGCGTTCAAGCGTGAGGCCGTCAATGTCGAGTGCATCCATTTGCCCGCACGCAATGGCTTGGTCGCGCAAACGATGGAGTTTTTCCAGCGTGATGACTTCGTCCATGCCTTGCGTGACCATGATTTCTTGCAAGGCTTGCACTGTTCCGCTGGCGCCTACGCAACAATCCCACCCGAGGGCGCGATAGGCGGCCATATGAGGCGCTAATTCCGCTTTAGCTCCGGCAATTGCGGCATCGAACGCCGCTTGATTGAGGACACGGTCGGCAAAGTAGTCTTCAAGGAAGGTCACGCAGCCCATATTAAGGCTTTGCAGTAGCGCGGGCTCAAATTGTTGGCCAATGATCAGCTCGGTGCTGGCCCCACCAATATCTACCACCAAGCGTTTTCCTGGGCCGCCCGAGGTATGGGCTACCCCTTGGTAGATGGTGCGCGCTTCTTCTTCACCAGAGATGATCTCGATGTTGTGGCCTAATAGTTGGTTTGCTTTGGCGAGAAACGCATCAGCGTTCGAGGCTCGGCGTAATGCGGCCGTCGCCACCACCCGAATATGATCGGCTTCAAAGTCTTGCAAGCGTTCAGAGAAAAGCGCGAGGCATTCCCAGCCGCGCTGCATGGCTTCATCACTGAGCTGGCGTTGTGCGTTCATTCCCGCCGCTAGGCGGACTTTGCGCTTAATTTTGGCCAGTGTTTGCACACTGCCAGCCACTTGACGCACAACCAGCATGTGAAAGCTGTTAGAGCCTAAATCAATCGCCGCATAAAGCGACGATGTGTGAGCGGTGGTTCCATCACGACGCATGGCGCGACCTTACCTCATAACTGCCGAATGTTATGCCGACTTTTGTGGGCGTCGACGTTGACGATTGCGGTTGTTGCCGCTGTTGTTTTTGCCAGTATTACGACGACTGTTCACCTGACGTTTGGCTATCTTTTTCGGGGCCGGTAAATCCGTGAGCAGTGCGCTGCGATCAAATTCGCTGACCGGAATACTGTGTTCAATGTATTCCTCAATGGCGGGCAAATTGATGGCGTATTCTTCACAGGCAAAGCTGATGGAGCTACCACTGGCGCCAGCACGACCGGTACGGCCAATGCGGTGCACATAGTCTTCAGCATCGTCGGGCAAGTCGTAGTTAAACACGTGGGTGACTTGCGGAATATGCAAGCCGCGCGCAGCGACATCGGTGGCCACCAACAAATCAATCTCACCTTTGGTGAATTGCTCGAGGATTTTCACCCGCTTTTTCTGCGGAACGTCACCAGTCAGTAGACCAACGCGATGATCGTCTGCCGCAAGGTGGGCCCAAATTGACTCGCAGCGATGCTTGGTGTTAGCAAAAATGATCGCGCGCTCCGGCCAGTCTTCTTCGATCAAGGTTTGCAGCAAGGGCATTTTTTCGTTGTTAGAAGGCTGGAAAAGCTCTTCTTTAATGCGATGGCCGGTTTTTTGTTCTGGCTCGATCACCACATGCTCAGGATTGGTCATGTGCTCGAAGGCCAGTTCTTGAACGCGATAAGACAAGGTGGCAGAAAACAACATGTTCAAGCGCTTGTTAGCCGCAGGCATACGGTTAAACAAGAAGCGAATGTCTTTGATAAAGCCTAAATCGAACATGCGATCCGCTTCATCCAACACCACTGCCTGAATGCCATGTAAATCAATCACTTTCTTCTTGTAGAAGTCGATGATACGGCCGCAGGTTCCGATTAAAATATCAACGCCTTGCTCAAGTGTTTGTTGCTGTTTGTCATAGCCTTCGCCACCATAGGCAAGCCCTGCGGTGATCGAAGTATGCGCAAGTAATGGTTCCGCATCGTTATAGATCTGAATGGCCAATTCGCGCGTAGGAGCTAATATGATTGCCCGTGGTTGGTTAGTTTTCCGTGACGCTGGTGCGTCAGTGGTTAACAAGTGATGAAACGTCGCAGCCAGAAACGCCAGGGTTTTGCCTGTCCCCGTTTGCGCCTGTCCTGCAATGTCTTGGCCGGTGAGCAGGACCGGCAATGCCTTTGCTTGGATAGGCGTACATTGGGTGAACCCTTTGGCCTCCAAGCTCTTGAGAACATCGGCGTGCAAGCCGAGCTCGGCAAATTTCTGCTCTGTGATATGCGTCATTTTCATCCGGATAGAATATCAGCTTAGGCTTGCAATACGGAAGCGAATCCAGTCAAATAGTGCCATTATTTACTGGTCGCAATTTAGCCAGTAACAAAAACATGTATTGGAGTAGAAGATGAGCGACAAAATTTTGCAGCTAACCGACGACAGCTTTGACGCAGACGTTTTAAATGCTGCAGGACCTGTACTGGTTGATTTTTGGGCAGAATGGTGTGGGCCATGTAAAATGATCGCGCCAATCCTGGACGAAATCGCCGACGAGTACGAAGGTAAAGTCACCATCGGAAAACTGAACATTGACCAGAACGCAGGTACACCGCCTAAGTTCGGCATCCGTGGTATCCCGACATTGCTGCTATTTAAAGATGGCGGCGTGGCAGCAACTAAGGTTGGTGCATTGTCAAAAACTCAGTTGAAAGAGTTCCTTGACGCTAACCTATAATATTAAGACGGCCGCCACTGCCTCCCAGTGGCGGTTGTTTTTCTGTCAACTAGACGATACCCCATTTTGGTGCTACCTTATTGCACGGAAATTGTACTTCTGTTCATCTCTCGAACATGCCACTGGTCTCGACACGCTAACTAATTTCAGACCTCAACTTTGACAAACAAGACACTCACCACTATGAATCTTACCGAACTGAAGACTCAACCCGTCTCGACGCTGGTTGCGCTTGGCGAAAGCATGGGACTCGAAAACCTAGCTCGCTTGCGTAAACAGGACATCATTTTCTCGATCCTCAAACAGCACGCAAAAAGCGGTGAAGACATTTTCGGCAATGGCGTGCTGGAAATTCTTCAAGACGGGTTTGGCTTCCTGCGTAGCGCAGACAGCTCGTATTTGGCCGGCCCAGATGACATCTATGTGTCGCCAAGCCAAATTCGTCGCTTTAACCTGCGCACAGGCGATACCATCGCGGGTAAAATTCGTCCCCCTAAAGACGGCGAGCGCTACTTCGCGCTATTGAAAGTTAACCAAGTTAACAGCGACAAACCAGACAACGCCCGCAGTAAAATCCTCTTCGAAAACTTAACCCCTTTGCACGCCAGCGAACGTATGGTGATGGAGCGCGGAAACGGCTCGACAGAAGACATCACTGCCCGTGTGCTCGACTTAGCCTCGCCAATCGGTAAAGGTCAACGTGGTTTGATTGTTGCGCCGCCAAAAGCGGGTAAAACCATGCTGCTGCAAAACATCGCGCAAAGCATCGCTTACAACCACCCAGAATGTGAGTTGATGGTGCTGTTGATCGATGAGCGTCCGGAAGAAGTGACCGAGATGCAGCGCTTGGTGAAAGGGGAAGTGGTTGCATCGACCTTTGATGAGCCAGCAAGCCGTCACGTACAAGTGGCCGATATGGTGATTGAAAAAGCTAAGCGTTTAGTCGAACACAAAAAAGACGTGGTGATCCTGCTGGACTCAATTACTCGTCTGGCGCGTGCTTACAACACAGTTGTACCGTCTTCCGGTAAAGTATTGACTGGTGGTGTCGACGCCAACGCCTTGCACCGTCCTAAGCGCTTCTTTGGTGCGGCCCGTAACGTGGAAGAAGGTGGTAGCTTGACCATTATCGCGACTGCGCTGGTGGATACAGGCTCGAAGATGGACGAAGTCATCTACGAAGAATTTAAAGGGACAGGTAACATGGAATTGCACCTGTCACGCAAGATTGCCGAGAAGCGTGTCTTCCCAGCCATCGACTTCACGCGCTCTGGCACCCGTCGCGAAGAGTTGCTGACCAAAGCGGATGAACTACAGAAGATGTGGATCCTGCGTAAGATTGTCCACCCAATGGGGGAAATCGAAGGCATGGAATTCTTGATTGATAAGCTGGCCATGTCGAAGACCAATGATGAGTTCTTTGACGCCATGCGACGTCAAAACTCCTGATCCGGATCGTAATTGTGAAAAGCACTGTCTGCGGGCAGTGCTTTTTTATTGCCTATTGAACGCTGACTTCGCACAATGGTCTCACCCTACATGGATGTAGCCGGATTGCTACAAGTGGTACAGGATTGCAACGGATGGCAAGATGTTTTCGCGTGTTAGTGCTGATAGCATGCCTAGTCGTAGGCACAATGCCCAGCCGCGCAGCGGTCACGGAGGCGTCAACGCCGAGCGGACAAATCGTGACGCAGGCGTTTATTGATGGCTTATTAGAGACGCCTTCTACCCAGCAAGCCATGGCGATCGCGTTTCAGCGACAAATGGCTGATGATATTGACGGATTGCGTGCTCACCTACAAAGCCTGTCGCCGTTGATCCAAGAGGCGACTTTGTTCCGACTCCTTTCCACACCCACACGTTTGGATAACCCCGATTGGCGCACTTTCTTGCGCGATCTTAGTCACCAGCAACCGCATTTTTTATTACGTCATCAGCAAGACGGCTATTGGGTTACCACCCCCGCTTTCCACTATGCGGCCGCGGCACGTCAGCAATTAAACCGTTATCAGCACGAGCAACTGACCCAAGAACTCGGCATGTTATTAAGCTATCGCCAGTTGGTGATTGCTGATTGGGTGAAACCTGACGGTGCAGATTATGCGCGGCGCCGTGATGCCTTGGTAGCGATGATTGGTGACTATGAGGCCAATGGTTTGGCCTATTTGGCCGAGCAATACCTGCATGACCCACGATTACTCTGGCTGCCTGACAACGCGATCTTGGCGGTGCTTGCTGAGAAAACGCAGCATCCGGAACTGTACGCCCGATTATGGCGTCGAGGCACGGATGCGTATAGTTTAGAGGCCTTACATGCCTTGAAAGGACAGGTGAGTGATAGCTTTTCGGTGAGCCAAATGATGGCAGCGGCGAGAAATCCCTCTTTGCGCGACACCGCGATTCGCCAGCTTGCCAGCTTGTCACCGTTGCCAGCGCCGGTTGCGGATTTTCTCGTGGCACAGTTGTCATTGCGCCAAGGTGATCAGGTAGCGCAACTGCTCGTCGAGGCAGGAAAAGGGGAATGGCTAACCGGATTACAAGCCGAGTTGGGTCCGCTAGGCCGTCAGCACATTGCATCTGCGTTGTCGTCGCGCTAATGTCACCGCTTCACCGATCCGGATACCGGTTTGCTTGGTATCATTAAGGCGTTTATTAACCCGTTGAGCCTGATATGAAATTTTCCGATCTGCGCGATTTTATCGATTATCTTGAAGCCCAAGGCGAGCTCAAACGCATCGCCCAACCGGTGGACCCTGATCAGGAGATCACCGAGATATGCGACCGTACCCTGCGAGCGGGCGGTCCGGCGTTATTGTTCGAAAACCCGATTGGCTATGAGATGCCCGTGCTTGCCAACCTCTTTGGAACCCCAAAACGCGTTGCGATGGGCATGGGGCGTGAGGATGTGCTTGAGCTGCGAGAGGTGGGTAAACTGCTTGCCTACTTGAAAGAACCTGAGCCGCCCAAAGGCTTTCGAGATGCGCTCGATAAACTGCCCGTGTTTCGTCAAGTGCTCAACATGCCAGCGAAAACCGTGCGGCGTCCGCGTTGCCAAGAGGTGGTGCTGAGCGGCGATGAGGTCGATCTGGATAAAATTCCTGTGATGCGCTGCTGGCCCGGTGATGTGGCACCCTTGCTGACTTGGGGGCTGACCATTACCCGTGGACCCAACAAAAAGCGACAAAACCTTGGCATTTATCGTCAGCAAAAAATCGGCAAAAACAAAGTGATCATGCGTTGGTTGGCTCATCGCGGCGGCGCGTTAGATTTGCATGATTGGATGCAAACCCATCCTAATGAGCCGTTTCCGGTGACCGTGGCTTATGGCGCTGACCCTGCCACCATTCTCGGGGCAGTGACACCGGTGCCTGATACCTTATCGGAATACGCGTTTGCTGGCTTATTGCGCGGCAGTAAAACCGAAGTGGCTAAGTGTATCAGCAACGATTTGGATGTGCCGGCCAGTGCGGAAATCGTGATGGAAGGTTATATCGATCCCAATGAATACGCGGATGAAGGGCCGTATGGCGATCATACCGGTTATTACAATGAGGTTGAGCGTCACCATGTGTTCACTGTGACGCATCTGACGATGCGCAAAAAACCGATTTACCATAGCACCTACACGGGGCGTCCACCGGATGAACCTGCCGTTTTAGGCGTGGCACTTAACGAAGTGTTTGTGCCGATTTTGCAAAAGCAGTTCCCAGAGATTGTCGATTTCTACCTACCGCCTGAAGGCTGCTCATATCGCATGGCGGTGGTCACCATGAAAAAACAATACCCCGGTCATGCCAAGCGGGTGATGATGGGCGTGTGGTCGTTTTTGCGTCAGTTTATGTACACCAAGTTTGTGATAGTGTGTGACGATGACGTCAACGCACGTGATTGGAATGACGTCATTTGGGCGATTACCACGCGTATGGATCCCGCGCGCGATACCGTGATGGTGGAAAATACCCCTATCGACTCGCTCGACTTTGCTTCACCTGTGGTGGGGCTGGGCTCGAAAATGGGCCTCGATGCCACCAACAAATGGCAAGGGGAAACCGATCGCGAGTGGGGCACGCCCATTGCTAAAGACCCAGACGTGGTTGCGCGCATCGACGCGATTTGGGATGAATTAGGGATCTTAGACTAATCCTATTGGAATGCGCTAGCATTCACCGTTAACGATAAAAACACAGCCCAAGGCGGTAGTGATGCCGCCTCTTATAACCTCATCGGCTGTAGCAAAACGAACAGAGGAACAGAATGTCGATACTATGTGAAGTGACAGCCGTTGAGCCGTTGGCGTGTCACACCTACCGCATTGTCCTGAAGCCGCAGCAAGCGGTGCGTTATCAGCCAGGGCAATACGTGATGGCGGTGATGGGCGAGAAAGATAAGCGCCCGTTTTCGCTGGCAAGTAGCCCTTGTCGTCAAAATGGCGGTGAACTCGAGCTGCACGTTGGTGCGGCGGACGAGAATCCGTTTGCGTTAGAAGTGGTTGAGAAAGCCAAAGCCGTACTAGAAAGCGGTGAAGCGGGCTTTGAAATTACTGAGCCTGCCGGTGATGCTTGGCTGCGAGAGAGCGATCGTCCCTTGCTACTGATTGCTGGCGGGACCGGTTTTTCTTACGTGCGCAGCATGGTCGATCACTGTATTAGCCAGAAGATACAGTCGCCGATCTTTATTTATTGGGGCGCCCGTACCCCTTGTCAGCTTTATGCCCATGACGAGATGCAAGCATTGGCGGAACAGCATCCGCACATTACCTTTATGCCTGTCGTGGAGCAAGCTGAAGGCGAGTGGCGCGGTAAAGTAGGCAATGTGTTAGAAGCGGTGATGGAAGATTTTGTCAGCCTTGGCGCTTATGACATTTATATCGCGGGCCGTTTTGAAATGGCAGGTGTGGCACGCGACATGTTCTGTAAAGAGCGCGGTGTGAGTCGTGATCATCTCTACTCAGACGCGTTTGCCTTTATCTGATTGAGCCTTCTTTATCGGCTAAGTAAACAGGCAGGGATTTCCCTGCCTGTTTTGTACTTGGGTGACTGAGGTCTTGGGACGGCCTACCTACCGCTGGGCGGCACTCCGCTGGGCGGCACCCCGCTGTGCCTCGACGCGGCGCTTTACCCACGTTTGGTTAAACCACAGCGCGGCTAAAATCAGTATCCCACCGCTGAGTAGCGGCAGAAGATCCGCATCGCGGTTCCAAATCAGCACGTTCACCACAATTCCGGCTGGGATAAGCGCATTGTTCATCACCGCGAGTGCCCCCGAGTTGACCTGCGTAGCGCCTTTGTTCCAAAAGAAATAGCCCAGCCCTGACGCGATAGTGCCTAGATAAATTAATACACCCCACTGGGTTGGCGTAGCAGGCAGTTTGTCGCTGTTGCCCAACAGTGCAAAAGCCAGCACGCCCACCACTAAGGCGCCAAGATAAAACCAACCAAACACCGCATGTTGGGGAAGGGGCGTTTGCTCCTTCTCAATCAGGTATTTGTAACCGACTTGGCCAATCGCAAAGCAAAGGTTCGCCCCTTGCACCACCAAAAAGCCGACCAGAAAGTCTGGATTGACGGTGGCATAGCGGATCACCACGGCGCCGAGCACCGCCATCGCCGCGGTGACCAGATACCACGCGCTAAACTGACGCTTCAAAGCATCGTAAATCAAGGTGACGTAGAGCGGGGTAAAGACGGTAAACAGCAGCACTTCTGGCACCGACAAGAAAAGGAAAGACTGATAGAAGAAGCAGTACATGATGCCGAGCTGACATGCCCCGACCAGCATCAGTTGAGCGGCAAAGGCCGGTCTTACTTGGCGAGGACGCAAGAAGGGTAAAAAAACCAACCCAGCGAGTACAATCCGCATCAGGACTGCGAAATAACTGTCCACTTGGCCGGCGAGATACACCCCAATCAAACTAAATGAAAAGGCCCACAGCAGTGTGACCCCGCTAAGATACCCCATGACTCGGTTCCTTCGATATCGTAAATAAAAAGGCAGTGTACCGTTTCATCACGGGGACGCAATTGGTTCGCTGAACACAGTGCAATAAGGTCAAAAAGAAGGCGGATTGACCGCCTTCATCGCCCTGTGTGACGCCAGAAATTAGTCGCGGATCGGCACCATCAACAGATCGACCGGTGTTTTGTTGAGCAGTTGCTTGGTCGATGAGAGCAGCGAGCTCCAAAAGTCTTGGTGATGGCCAACGACAACCAAATCAATTCCCATGTTTTGAATCGATTCTGTAATCTCTTCAGCAAGGTCGCCGCTGCTAACCAGGGTATGCGTCACAGGCACCTGTGCGTTGCCCGCCAGTTGATTCAGTTTGTGCTGAGCTTCTTCAATGACGCGGTTACGCGATTCGACCAAGTTAATATCGATAAGTCCGGTATAAAGCTCGGCGTAATTCACATCGATGTGGACCAGCGATAATTTCGCGCCGACAGCTTGGGCAAGAGAATCGGCTTTGGCAACCAAACGTTCGCTGTCTTCCGACAAATCAACAGCAACCAAAATATGCTTATATGACATAGAGTTATCCTTTTTATGTGAGGTTGTCATCGCAGTCTAGCGAGCTTGCGTATTAAAAACAGTCACTGCGATCGCATTCCGATTAAGAATTCGACAATGATGTTTGTCATAAATTCGGCAGATGACTCGGCACCACACACGTTTGTCGGCGATATCCGCTTGAAAAGGGACGTGCTGCTGGTCAGAATGACAGCTAACCCCAAATAAAGAGGACGTTTATATGTTAGCACCCGCCATGGTTGACAGGCTCAATGAGCAGATCAATTTGGAGTTTTTCTCATCAAATCTATACTTACAAATGAGTGCTTGGTGTGAAGACAAAGGATTTGAAGGCGCTGCGCGATTCCTCCATAAGCACGCGCAGGAAGAAATGCAGCATATGCAGCGTCTTTTCACCTACGTGAGCGAGACTGGTGCGATGCCTATTTTGGGCTCAATCGACGCACCGCGCCACGAGTTCGCATCATTGGGCGAAGTGTTCCGTGAAACCTATCAACACGAGCGTTTAATCACGGAAAAGATCAATAGCCTAGCGCACGTTGCGTTTACGACTCAGGATTACTCGACCTTTAATTTCCTGCAGTGGTACGTGGCTGAGCAGCACGAGGAAGAAAAGCTGTTTAAAGGCATACTCGATAAGATCGAGTTGGTGGGCGAAGATGGCAAGGCCTTGTTCTTTATTGATAAAGACTTGTCTGCCATGGCTCAAGAGGACTCATCGTCAGTGATGGACGGCACCGCAGGGCTGTAAGTTTATCTTTCTCCCTCGGCCGCCTCACTGGGTTGCGGAGGGAGATGTATATGAACGGTGATATCCTAATTGTGGCAGTGTTTACCGTCACATTGGTTAATTTTGCGCGCTACTTGTCTTCACTACGCGCACTGGTTGTGATGTTACGCGACGCCAATCCATTGCTTTATCAGCAAATTTGTCGTGGAGATAACAACTTTTTCTCACTCTCACCCCAAGGCGATATTTCTCGTCAAAAGCGCCTGTACCAGTACATTCGTAGCCAAGAGTACTTGCACCATCATGACGAGCTGTTTGTGGGTAAGTGCAACAAAGTTCGTCACCTGTTTATGCTCAATGTGGCATTGTCCGGTGCCTTGCTCGCGACCTTTTTTCTTGTCGCTTTTGCGGGCTGGTAAGCGAACGCTCTCATATCCAACAAAATGCTGACTCAGGTCAGCATTTTTTTTGTTAGGCTGACAACATTCTGAGAAAAACCGTCTGTTGAGGAAAGCATGCAAAGCCTAATTGACTGGTGGCAGACCCTACATCAAGCCGCCGCGTGGGAATGGATTTCCGATGTGGTCACTTTAACTGGTTTTAGTGCTATCGCGTGGGCGATTTGGCATGTACTGGTGGGGCGACTTAAAGCGCTGGCGGAAAAGACCATTACCCGCTGGGACGATATTATTTGGCCGGCTATCGATACACCGCTAAGTACGCTGATTTGGCTATGGCCTGCCTCGCACTCCATTGAAATTATCATTGACAATACCGCTGGCGATGTCTCGCTCAGTTGGCTCACCTTGGTGCAAGACTTGGTGGTGGTGTGGGTGGTCATTTGGATTTTGCTGCGCTTGGTCAACAGTGGTGAAGAAGTCATGATTGAAACTGGCAATCGTGATCACACCACCATCAACACCATGGGTAATGTGCTGCGTGCGCTGTTTGTGTGCGTGGGGATTATTTCCCTGCTGCAAAGCCTCGGGGTCAGTGTTTCCGGCCTACTGACCGTTGGTGGGGTCGGGGGGTTAATTGTTGGTTTTGCCGCCAAGGACTTGTTGTCGAACTTTTTTGGTGGGGTAATGATTTACTTTGATCGCCCATTTAAAGTGGGCGACTGGGTACGCTCCCCCGATCGCAACATTGAGGGCACAGTGGAGAAAATTGG
Source organism: Salinivibrio proteolyticus (assembly GCF_027286365.1). NCBI lineage: Bacteria > Pseudomonadati > Pseudomonadota > Gammaproteobacteria > Vibrionales > Vibrionaceae > Salinivibrio > Salinivibrio proteolyticus. The sequence continues at coordinate 73,734 of NZ_CP114584.1, forward strand.
TATTCGTATGACGGTGGTGCGCACCTTTGATTTGCGCCCTTTATACGTGCCCAATTCGGTATTCAGTAACGTGGTGGTCGAGAACCCCTCGCGGATGCTCAACCGCCGCATCTATGAAACCATCGGGCTACGTTACCAAGACGCCGATAAAATCAGCGCGGTGATTGATGATGTGTATGCCATGCTTGAAGCCCACCCAGACATTGAAACGCGACAAACCTTGATTGTGAACTTCAACAGCTTTGGCCCACACTCGCTCGATTTCTTTATTTACACCTTCACCAAAACGGTGAACTGGCAACGTTATCACCGCGTGAAGCAGGACGTACTACTGCAAGTGATTGGTATTATTCATCAGCACGGTGCGGATATTGCCTTCCCAACCCGTACGTTGCATATGGACCCTCGTATGATTGAGCAACACGCAGGTGCCATGATGGCACCGCCTGAGGTGCAGGCGCGTTAAAACACGCTTGCCGCTCACGTGCGGGCTGCTACAATGCCGCTCCCACAGGGTGAGCAGAGAATAAACAGGTAAGCGTGTGACTGAGTATGATGTAATTGTGATTGGCGCCGGTGCGGCAGGATTGATGTGTGCGGCACAAGCTGGCCAACGTGGCCGCCGTGTTTTGGTGGTGGACCATGCCAAAAAACCGGGCCGCAAGATCCTGATCTCGGGCGGCGGGCGCTGCAATTTCACCAACTATGACGTCACCGCCAATAACTTCTTGTGTGAGAATCCGCACTTCGTCAAATCCGCATTGGCGCAATACACCCAATGGGACTTTATTGGATTGGTGGCCACCCATGGTGTGGCCTATCACGAGCGTGACCACGGCCAGCTATTTTGTGATGACAGCGCTAAAGATATCGTTAACCTGCTCTTGGCCGAATGCGACCAAGCCACCATCAGTCAACGCTATCGCTGTGAAGTGCATGATATCGAGCAAGAAGAAGCCGGCTTTCGCCTTAAACTCAATGGCGAACCGGTACGCTGCCAGTCGTTAGTGGTCGCCACGGGCGGCCTTTCGATGCCCAAGCTTGGCGCCACCCCTTTTGGTTACCAGCTTGCTGAGCAATTTGGTCTAAAAGTGCTGCCCACTCGCGCCGCCTTGGTGCCGTATACCTTGCACCAAGAGGACAAAACGCGCTTTGCCGATATTTCCGGGGTGTCGGTGCCATGTTCGATCACCACCGAGTCTGGCGTTTGCTTTAGCGAGAACCTGCTCTTTACCCACCGCGGCTTATCGGGACCGGCGGTGTTGCAAACCTCCTCGTTTTGGCAACCGGGCGAAGCGGTCACTATCGATTTACTCCCCAGTGAGTCGCTAAAAGACGTGCTGGTAGCCATGCGTGATAAGCACCCCAACCAAACCTTAAAAACCTCACTGTCTCGCCTATTCCCCAAACGCTTGGTCGAGGTCTTGATTGCGCGCGATAGCTTGCCGGATAAACCGCTCAAGCAGCTCGATGACAAGCAGCTCGATCAACTTCATCACTACGTTCACCAGTGGTCCATTGCCCCAAATGGCACTGAAGGTTACCGCACCGCAGAAGTGACGCTTGGTGGGGTGGATACCCACGCAATTTCCTCTAAAACTCTTGAAGCGCGAGATATTCCCGGCCTGTATTTTATCGGTGAAGTGCTTGATGTCACCGGCTGGCTCGGCGGCTATAACTTCCAATGGGCTTGGAGCTCCGGCTGGGTAGCCGGGCAGCATGTGTAAATGTGCTGTGACAATAAAGTTTTCCTGAAAAAGTCGTGTGTTCTATTTTTCGAGAAAAGCTTAAAAAATACATTCAGTACTTCTATGAGCGACACTGCATATATCGCAGCCATTAGCTATGTGTCGATGATATTTTTTGAAAAACAGCGAAATAAACGCAAGACGTGTCTGTTTAAAAATTAGATTAATACAAAAAGGTGCGAGTTAGATAATGCTTGTTATGTAATTAATAATAATGTCGATGGAAAAATCGCAAACATATTCCAAGTTTACTGTATGTGCAGTGAAATTTGCATGCAACCCTTTAGTATCTCGATGAAATCCATAACACATCCCCGTTTATGTTGATAGAAAATATGTTTTTATGTAGTTAAATTTTATTCATATGGCGCGACCCGTCTAAATCATCACTACACACTAAACTTGAAGAGAGGCTTTCTTTATTTTAAAGATTGAATCTAGCGTAATGCTAAATAACTTCAGGTGTTTTGTTTTTACATTTAATGAACAAGAAAGGTTTTCACATAAAATCTCTACTCACCCTATAAAGTATGCGCTGACATAGTATTTAAGGATGAAGCATGAATAAAAACGTTATTTTAATAGCGGTTAGTTTAAGTATCCCACTGGTAGCACATGCGATGGAGCCATGGAATAAAGATACTGTTTACAATTCGGGTGACCTAGTCACGCACCATGGAGAGTCATTTGTATCTTCTCATTGGACACAAGGAACTGAGCCAGTAGTAAATGATATCTCTTGGGATGGTTGGATTCACATCAATGCAGATACGATTGACAACTATAAGCATGAAAGACCCTATTCAGGTGGTTCAGTCGTGAACTTTGAAGGAGATATTTACCTAGCTAAATGGTGGGTTCAAGGAGAGTATCCTTCTAATTCTAGTGCTTGGCGTTTACTCGATTATTTAGACTCAGAACCAAATCCAAATCCAAATCCAGGCCCAGACCCAGATTTAGACCCTAAATCCCCTGAGGCAATTGTGGGAGTGGATAAAGATAACAATGGAGTTCGTGATAGTTACGAAGTGGCTGTAACAGAGGCGTATCAAAACCCCCAAATTGTTCAGCTGGCCATTAACCTCGGTCTTGAGTATACCGATATCAATGAAATTGCGTTTGATAAATCCATCCAGCTGTCAGTTGAGGATGCGACTAAAAAGTACAACGAAATTTTGGTGTTGGAAGAGTGTGCTGAGGAGTTGCTGAAAACAGGTGTTATTGAAATGACGCCACTAGAGCTGCATACCGATACCTTGTACAGAGCGTTAACCTACCGAAATGGAAAAGAGCGTATTTTCGAGCAGATGGAGCACGATCTTGATGCGATTTTGACGATTGATCAACCGTGTGTAGGGACAATGGCAGAGGAGGCGGTTAAATGAAAAAGCTCGCGACTATTCTTGGTTTGATGTCACTATTTTATGCTAGTACGAGTGCGGCTCAGTGTGAAGTTAACGTTGATAAACTTCAACTTGTCTACATCAACGGAATGTTTACTTCTTCAGAAGCGGCTAAGCAAAACGTGAATGCTTTAAATCGATTCCAAGACAAATATCTTTATACTTTTGAAAAGGCATCGGGCGTCGAATATTCCTATAACTACTCGGAGACACTTTTGTTGCAAATAGCTGAGGTCGCTTTTCATAAAATGACCGATGAGCAATATGAAGCCGGCTACGGGAGATTCTTGAATCGACTTGTTAGTGGTAAGGATGTTTCGGTTTTGGAAGATGCTGCCGAGATGCTAGCTTGGTTCTACAGTACCGTCATTGAAAAAGTTGATTCATTAATGCAAGAGTATGACTACACTGCGGCTGAAAGGGTCGTGGAGAGCCAAGTTGGAAAGTGTGCTAGAACAGTATTAGTTACTCATTCACAAGGTAACTTCTATGGGAATGCGGTTTGTACGAGTGTGTCCTACTCCTATGTTTATCCCAATCAAGCTGCACTGTCGGATTACCCTATGCTCGGTTATATGGTATCGCTAATCCAACTTATAGTGTTGGGGGCTATTATGGGCAGCAGGTGCCAGAAATTGCCAAAACGTTCACTAATGCGAATGACTTGATTATGTTGGCAGTACGTTTAGCATACGGCGCAGTTCCTTCGAGGGTGTTCAATATTCGGTATATGCGAATCTACTATCTGATCCTACTGGGCATGGCCTAGAAGCAGCGTATCTTAATAACCGCAGTGCGCCCGTTATCGCTCAACGAATTATCGATACTGTTAATGGCTTGACGCCATATCCTATGTTTGAGCAACATCGAGTATCGTCTTCGGCCATTTCTAATATTGGCTACTCAGAGATCTCGCACATGTTGGATGTGCGTTTTAAATATGGTGGTGGCTACCGATACTATGATGTCCCTGAGTATATTGGGAACGCTTTTATTAATGCATCGAGTCATGGCACTTATTTTAATGACTTCATTAAAGACCAGTATGATTATGAAAAAATAGAAGGTTAAGAGTAGGTTTCACTACGGAAACTTACAGAGGTGTTTACTTGCTTTTGTGTTGTTTGCAACAAACCGCATATCATAAGCTATGGTTGGTTTATGTGATCTTTGTTCTAAATATTCTCTAGTTGACTGTTTTTTGTCTAAAAAATGGCAATCTTTGTTGCGCGCTGTTACATTAGCGCGCGCTTGCCATGTCGGATAAAAATTATCCGGCGCTGTGAACCCGCGACGCGCAGGATGGGCTCGCGGTACCCTAGGGACGGGGTGACGGCTGTTCACTATTGCTACCTCGGTTATCGGGGAGTTTGGAATTAACCTGTCGTTGCTTTGAGAGCCGTTCCCATGCAGTTATCACTAAAACAAAAATTAATTGGGGCATGCTTATCTGCTGTATTGCTGATGGCCGCCTTTCTCACCTGGCTTGCTGTAAGCCAAATTCAAGCCCAAACCCAGTCGAGCATCTATAGCCGCGTCAGTGGTATCGCCGATGCGGCGACTGAATCGATCAGCGGTTGGGTGCAAATCCGTGCTGATATCACCAGTGCCTTTACCGATTACACCAGCAGTAGCCATCGTGTGAGCTATTTACAGCAAGCGCGTGAGGCCGGTGGGTTTGACGATATCTATTATGGTACGCCTCAAGGCGCCATGTATCGCTCGCGCCCAGAACGCAACCGCGATGATTATGACCCTCGCGTCCGTCCGTGGTACAAGCAAGCCGTGAGTGCAGGTAGCCCGATTATTACCACCGCCTACAGTGATGCGATTACCGGTGCGATGCTGGTGACCTTGGCCGAGCCAGTACGTCGCAATGGCGAATTGATCGGTGTGGTGGGCGCAGATGTGTTGATTGACCAGCTGATCCGTGACGTGACCCAACTAAAAGTGGGCAAAAATGCGAACGCGATGCTGTTAGGCGCCGATGGCACCTTCCTCGCCCACAAAGACAAAGCGCGCTTGCTAAAGCCGTATCGTAGCCTGTCTCCTGAGCTGAATGAAAACCGCGTGCGTCAGGCGTTGGCACAGCAATCGCTGGTGGAACTGCCTGTCGATGGGGTTGATAAACTGTTTTATTTTGCCTCGGTTCCTAACACTGATTGGGTACTGGCGATTGAGCTGGATAAGCGCACCGAATACGCCAGCCAGCGTGATACCTTGTTCAATCTGGTGTTAACCGCGGCGGTGATCACTTTGTTGGTGGCCGGTGCCGTGACGTGGTTGATGCACGTGTTGTTCCGTGACTTGCTCAATGTATCCGCTGCGCTAGAAGAAATAGCCTCCGGTGAAGGGGACTTAACCCAGCGCCTTGAGCCACACAGCAATGATGAAATTGGTAAGCTCGCCAATAACTTCAACCGCTTTGTCGGCAACATGCACGCCATGGTGTCGCATTTGCGCCAGCTGTCTGGCTCGCTCAAGCAACAAGCCGAGCTAACCGCGGCGCAAGCGGAAGAGCGCTCTACCCGGATTGGTCATCAGCAAGATGAAATCAATATGGTGGCGACTGCTATCCATGAAATGGCCTCGGCGACCCAAGATATTGCCGGCAATGCCGATAACACCGCCCGCACCGCCCAGGAGACCGAAAGCGTCGCCAACGATGGCGGCCAGCAAGTGGAGCAAAGTAAGCACTCGATCACCGAGCTTGCCCGTGAAGTGGAAGCGGCGACCGGTGTGATTGGTGAGCTCGACCAGCATGCGCACAGCATTACTAGCATCTTGTCGACCATCCAAGAAGTGGCCGAGCAAACTAATCTGCTGGCGTTGAATGCCGCGATTGAAGCAGCACGCGCCGGTGAACATGGCCGTGGCTTTGCGGTAGTGGCCGATGAGGTACGGATTCTGAGCCAGCGCACCCATGCCTCAACCACCGAGATTCAGCAGATGATTGATACCTTGCAACAGGCAACCGGTCGCGCGGTGACCATGATGCAAGACAGCCAGCAGCGTGCTCATGCCAGTGTAGAAGATGCTAGCGCGGCGAACGAAAGCTTGAGCCAGATTGTCGCGGCGGTGAGCCAAATTAGCGATATGGCTACCCAAATTGCCTCGGCAGCGGAAGAGCAATCGAGCGTCACCGCGGAGATCACCCGTAACTCAGAGGGCATTCGCGATGTGTCCAATGAGCTATCGACCGAAGCGGATGAAGCCGCGCGTCAAGCCGCGACGTTATCCGAGCTTTCTCATAGCCTCGAGCAAGAGATCAGCCGCTTTAAGCTGTAGCCCATAAACGACGTAAACGCCGAGCATGGCAGCGCGCTGTGCTCGGCGTTTTTTTGTTCACGTGTTTGGCGTCAGCACCTTGGGGGCAGGGAGCGGTGTAGTGTGATGGTGGCGATCGGCCTCGTAGCTCTCCATAAAGTGGACAAGAAAATGGTCCAGCTGCGTGGCGGCGTTCACGTCGCCTTGGCTTCGTAGTAATGCACTCACCGCTTCACTGGTACACAGGTGTCCCGGTGGCTGGTTGCGCCTAAGCGTATATTGCGAGGCGGCAGTCGACGGCAAACTGACCCGCGGCAGACGATGGAGCCACGGGCTTTTATTGAGCATTTTTCGCGCCTGCTGCCAGGTTGCATCCAGCACCACAAACTGTAACGGCGCGCGAGAAACTGACCTATCCGCGCAAGAGATAGACCGAACCGCGTCAGCAAATAGTCTATCGGCGGGGACGGCATCATCACTGGGAAACAACAACCAAGGTGATACATCACCGCGCGCCCAGCTGTCGAGCAAGGCTTGCGGTGGTTGTTTGCGTTGCCAAATCTCTATCTGAGTGTGGGGTAGCGCCGCTTTAACCAGTTTGCCGGTGTTGGATTGGCGCGCCGCTTCGTTTTCGTGCATCACCAGCACGCATTGCAATTGGCTTTCTAGCGGCCAATAGCAGTGACAGATACAGTGATAGGTAAAACCGCACTGGCGGCAGGGCGAACGGGCCATCAGACTCTCCTCAAGGTGTCAGGTTGCTATTGTGCGCAAGTCCGACAAGGAATGCGAGCCCGCGTGGCACGGGCGCGCGCGTCTGCGTCATTCTTCTCCCAATACCACGCCTTGCTGGGTGGCATAGATGCCATCGGCAAATAATGCGGTGTCTGAGCCATCCGGTTTGGGCGCGCGAGGCGCGGTGCTCGGGTTGAGTGGATAACGCTGCCCATCAAATCGCATCACATGGTGGCCGGCAGGCGCACCGCCACCACCGACCGGCACGACCAAATCATGCCAACCCTGGCTTTGGCTGCGAGCTAATAAAAGGGGCACATGCACCAGTGTCATGCGGCTATTAAACTGCCAGCCTTGCGCCTCGCCCTTAAACACCAATAAGGTGCAGCCGCCACTGCCACAGCTGTCGGTTAAGACCAATAGCTCAGGTTGCCCGTCTTGATTAAGGTCGTGGGTAAGCCAGCGATAAGTGAGTGGGCCGGCTTGACCGTTATCGCGAAGGTAGTCTCTGAGTGCTTGTTCAACGCGTGGGTTTTTCTCGGCGCTGCCTTTAACGCCGGTTTGGTTCGATACGTTCACGGCATCCCCGACTTTGAGCCTTAGCGTTAACCCGTCATGACCCAGTGAATAGGTGTTGCCATTAAAGGTTTCCTCGGAGGCGGTGAGGGTAAACCCGTTGCGTGTATATATGCGCTCAGACACTACCATTTGCTCACCACTGCGGGTAGTGAGCACTTGGACTTGATTGTCCCCGACCGGCTGCCAAACCCCGGTTTCTTTAGTCACCGTTTCCCCTTGCGGGTGGTAGGTGGTGATGGCGCTATGATCAGGCAGCAAGGTAAGCTGTGTGGTTAAAACCGGCTGACCGGGACTTTGACTTTGCCCTTGATATTCGCCCGCCCAATGCTGCGAGTGATCATACGAGGGCATCAGAGCACAGCCTTGGTAGGTGCGTTGGGACGTTTTCAGGGTCGCGCGCCAACCGTACAAGGTGGTATCACTTTGCTGGCAGCCAGTTGCGGTTAGCGTTAATGCGGCATTGCGCGCACGGAAATGGGCGGTGCTGTCATCCATCTGCTTTCCTGTCAGCGGTATCTCTTGGCTATCTCCGTCGCTTTCCCACGCCATATTATGTTCGCCAACGGCGGCGGACCACATGCGTGGTGATTGTCCGTCCGCCAAGACGGCGTGGCGGGGTTGCGCGCAGCTATTGAGTTCGGTAGTGACTAGATTGATACGCGTCATGGTGACTGACGCAGGGTAGTCCGCGCTAAAACCGCGGCTTTCCACTGGGGTAAAGAAGCCTTCAAATTCACCATACACAGGCCCACCCAGTTGATCGAGTGCCGTGCGTTGCTCATGGCTTAAGTTCAGCCAGTATTGCTTTTGACTGCCACAGGGTGTGAAGCTGGCCGTTTCAGGGCTGACAGAGACCATACCACTGAGCATAAACGGGGTCGGTGTATGGCTGAGCCCTGAGTCTAGCGTGTCACTGCGATGCCCCAGTTCAATAGGGCCTTTCGATGAGGTACAGCCGACTAACGTGAGTAGGCTAGCGGTGGCGATCACCAGTAAGCGATGGGGACGTTGCACACGACACTCCTTGTGAATAATGGGCTCGTGCCAGACTTGCACCGACACACACTGACGGGCAAGATTGCCGACAACTGTATCGAGTGAGAGTGAGCCAACATGGGTTATTGGTTATTTAAAACAGAGCCAGATACGTTTTCGATAGACACCTTAAAGCAGCAAAAGGTTTCATGCTGGGAAGGGGTGCGCAATTATCAAGCGCGTAATATGTTGCGTGATGAGGTTAAGGTAGGCGATCAGGTGTTGATTTACCATTCCTCTTGTAAGCATGTTGGAGTGGCTGGTGTGGCGACCGTGACTCGCGAGTGTTATCCCGACCATACCCAATTTGAGCCAGACAGTGGCTACTTTGACCCTAAAGCTACCCCAGAAGCCCCGCGTTGGTTTATGGTGGATGTGGCGTATCAGCGTCATTTACCGTTGATTACGCTGGCGCAGATGAAGCAAAACCCTGCGCTGGCTGAGATGCCGTTGGTGAAAAAAGGTAACCGGCTGAGTGTGATGCCGGTTACCGCAGCGCAATGGCAGGCCATTCTGACGATGGCGGGGGAGTCGTGCATCGTCAGATGACATCCTTGGCTCACAGTGTGAGCCAACCGCTTAGGATTGTGGTGCGAGCAGATGCGCGTTTAAGTAGCGTGCAACTGCCTCATCGGCGTGGCTGCCAATAATTGCGTTGTCCGACAAGGTGGCTTTGACGCGCGCTTGTGCGGTAGCCATCACCAAGCCGCGACCGGCGGCGCGCAGCATCTCGACATCGTTCATGCCATCGCCAAACGCGATACAGTCGGCCAGATTGAGCTGATGACGACGCGCGACTTCCTCGAGTGCGGCTCCTTTGGACACCCCATTGCCCATCACTTCCAAGCAGAAGGGAGTCGAGAAAGCGATACTGATGCTATCGCCGTATTGCGACAAAAACTGATGCTCATATTTGAGTAAGTGGTCGTGATCATGACGAATAAAGAAAATCTTCGCGATGTTATCGACCGGTGGATTCTCCACATCAAACTCTTTGGCGTTAAAGCCAGAGTCTTGGTGATAACGCGCGAGCTCTTCATCCATTTTGCTCAACAGCCAATCATTATCGCGATATAGGTGAATGGTGACGGTTGGGTCGTGCTTCACCTCGTTAATCAGGCTTGCGACGATCGCGGGATCAACGTTGTGCTGATACACCAGTTGGTCATTGCTGTCGTGTACACGGGCACCGTTAGAGGTGATCATGTAAGCAGGGATCCCCACGGTTTCACGAATGCTTGCCACATCAACATGATGACGTCCGGTGGCGAACACAAAGTGAATGCCTTGCTGGTGGAGTTGTTGCAGCACCTGCTTAGTATAGGGGGCGATACGGTGCTCGGGGGTTAGCAAGGTACCGTCCAAATCAGAAGCGACGAGTTTGTACATCATGTCCTCATTGGTTCAGGCGATCATAATCACAGTATGCTCTGAGTCTACTGCAACTTATTGGGGTTAAAAAGGGAACAGTATCACTGTCTTTTTTCCGCTTTTACTCGCCAACATAGCGCGAGAAAAAGGCATCAATCTCACGCAGTGCTGTGACTCTGTGATTATCCGTTTCGAATAAAATTTCATGCCGAGCACCGTCGAACGTTCGCCATTGGCTGGATTGACCGGCTTGTTTACGCACGGCGTGAAATTGTGACATCGCTGGATTAGAAACGATCAATTCTTCGCCCGCTTGGCAGATAAACGTCGGGGTGGTCAGCGAGGGAGCAAGGGCCAGACAGCGCGTCCCCGCGGCTAATCCTTCCGCTATCCAACGCGCGCTGGGCCCACCGATTTGTAGCTGTGGCTGGTTGATATAAAGCTGGCGAAACCACGCATAACGGGCACGAGAATGCGTGAGACGATTTTGCTCAAAGGGTACGTGGCGATAGCCGACTTGCCCGGGTCCAAAGCGTGGAGGATGTTGATAGCGCGCTAAGGAGCGACATAACCAAGGTGCGATACGTCCAAGCCAAGGGCTCACTTGCACACCAAACATGGGGGCCGTCAGCGCGATAGCCTGCACAGCCCCCGGATACTGGTGGGCGTATAAGGTGGCAATTGCCCCGCCCATTGAATGGCCGAGCATAAACCAATCATCATAATGACGGTGGGCGCGGACTTGTTGCATGAAGGTCGCCACATCCGCGACATAATCATCAAAGCGTTCGACATGGCCCAGATCGCGTGGTTTTAAGACCAAGCGTTGAGACAAGCCTTGGCCGCGGTGGTCAAAGCTGTAGACGTCATAGCCCATCTGAAAGAGATCGTAGAAGATCTCTTGGTATTTCATCACGCTTTCAATCCGGCCATTAATCACCACCACCGCTTTGGTGTGCTTGGGGTGAGTAAAACTGCACCAATGCAGTCTCAGGCCGCCTTCGCCATGAAATGTGCCTTGTTCGCGCTGTTGCCAAAAGGGGGTAATGGCGTCTTTAAAGGCATCGGTAAATTGGGCTTCCCGCGCCATTGCGTCAGGGTCAAAGGCCGCCGGTTTATCGGCATGAGCTGGGGTTGTCATTGTCATTGCTTACCATCGCTGTGATAAAGCTACTATAACCGCCTTCGGGTAGGGATGAAAATGACGGGATAATGAAAAGAAAAAGGCAAGCATGACTGCATGCTTGCCGAAATCATCCTACTGGGGGAATTACTGATTGAAGTTGTAATACGTTTCTGCGCCGGGGCCGACAGGCAAACCTAGCACAAAGACCCAGACGTAGAACAAGATGCTCCATCCCACCATAAAGATCATCGAGTAGGGCAGCATGGTCGCAATCAAGGTGCCCATACCGAGATTTTTCACATAACGGGAGGCGACCGCCAGAATCAGGCCAAAGTAGCTCATCATCGGCGTAATAATGTTGGTGACGGAGTCGCCAATCCGATACGCCGCCTGAATGGTTTCTGGGGCATACCCCACCAGCATCAACATAGGCACAAAAATCGGTGCGGTGATAGCCCATTGCGCGGACGCCGAGCCGAGCGAGAGGTTAATCAGGCCACACATCAAGATGAAGGCAAAGAATAATGCTGGCCCGGTTAAACCGATGGTCTGTAAAAAGTCAGCGCCGCCGACCGCAATCACTTGGCCGAAATGGGTCCACTTAAAGAAGGCGACAAATTGGGCGGCGAAAAACACCAATACGATGTACATGCCCATAGCGCTCATCGACTTAGACATTGAATCAATCACGTCGCGATCGTTATTGATGGTGCCGACGGTGCGACCAAACACGATACCTGGGACGGCAAAGAACACCATGATAAAGGCAACAATCCCTTTCAAAAACGGCGACCCTGCCACTTCACCGGTTTCTGGGTGACGAAGTGGTCCCCACTCTGGGACGATGGTCAGCGCCAAGATACCGCTGACAATCAACATCGAAATGCCGGCATTACGAAGACCGCGCTTCTCGTCCTCACTCAGTTTGCTGGCAGAGGCAGCAGTGACATCTTCCGAGGCTTGGCTGTGGTCATACTGACCGAGCTTAGGCTCTACAATCTTATCGGTGATCCACGCACCAACAATAGCAATGAAGAAGGTAGAAACGAACATAAAGTACCAGTTCATCTCTGGGCCGACACTGTAGTCTGGGTCAATCATTTGTGCTGCCGACTCGGTGATCCCAGACAGCAAAGGGTCGACCGTGCCTAACAATAAATTCGCCGAGTAACCGCCGGATACGCCTGCAAACGCGGCGGCAAGGCCAGCCAATGGATGACGACCTAATGAGTGGAAGATCATTGCGGCAAGTGGGATCAGAACGACATAACCTAGCTCCGCAGCGGTATTCGATACGATACCGGCAAACACGATGGTAAAGGTCACGGTACGGCGCGATGCCCCCATTACCAGCCCGCGCATCGAGGCCGACAATAGCCCCGAATGCTCTGCGACCGATACACCCAGCATGGCGACCAGCACGGTGCCGAGTGGGGCAAAGCCTGTAAAGTTTTTCACCAAGTTGGTGACTATCATTTGCAAGCCTTCGGCGTTTAGTAGGCTTTGCACATAAATCATGCCATCAGCGGCACGTCCTTTCGCGCCCTCAGGGCGAGGGTCGGCGACGGCAAGATCAAAGTAACCGGCAATACCGGACGCGAGTAGAATCGCGACACAGAAGATTGCGAACAGTGTCACTGGGTGAGGAAGCAAGTTGCCGAGCCATTCGACGGTATCGAGAAAGCGCGTAAACAGCGTGCGCTTGTGCGGCCCACCTTGTTGCTCAGTGGTACTTGAGTGCATGTCATCGTCTCCTTGGTTGAACTGCATTTTCCCGTCTCTGGGAAAAGGAGGCCGGATGTTAATTGTTTTTTTAACTATATTGCAAGATTAAACACTAATTTTTAACTTAATAACCCGATCCGTGTACTGGTTTTATGGATAAAAACTGACATATTTGACTGTATCTTTGCGCATTTGTCGGTTATCTCACCGTAAGTTCGCGTAATATGTTGGGAGCGTCTGACAGCCTAAAGCGTAAAAAGGTGTTAACAAATGCAGGATGATTCTTCCCAAGGGCATATCGACTATCTCGATGGATTACGTGTGCTCGCCGCCTTGTTTGTGGTGGCGATTCATGTATTGGGCCCCTATCGTATGGAACTGGGTCAAATTCCAGACAGTGATTGGCTGGTGGCGGTAGGACTCAATACCGCCAGCCGCTGGGCGGTACCGGTGTTTATCATGATCTCGGGCTTGCTGCTATTGTCTGCGAGTAAACCCTTTAACTGGTCACACTTTTTGCGTCGGCGGGTGATGAAAGTCGTGGTGCCTTTTGCGGTGTGGTCTGGCGTGTTTGCGGTGATTGCGGGGCTTTCAGCGCAAGGCTTTTCACTGGCGACCACGCTCTCGACCCTACAAGCGGCGCCATGGAATGAAACCTATTACCACTTGGGCTTTTTCTATTACTACATTCCCTTGCTGCTGTGGGTGCCGGTGTTACGGCCGGTATTAGCCCGTTTGCCATCTGTCGCCGTCGCACTGGTCGGCTTACTGTGGATTGGCGTGACAGCTTGGTATTTAGCCGGAGGACAAGGCTGGTGGCGTAACGACTTCATCTTGTATGGTGGCTATTTATGGCTAGGTTTTTGGTTGCACCAGTACCCGCGTGCTCGGGTGTTGTGGTGGGGCTTGGGCGTGGCGGCACTGGGTGCAACCATGTATCAGGTTTTAGCGACCAGCCTTGCCCATCAACGCTATATCACCCAAGGTTGGCTGTCATACACCACGGTGAATACCGTTTTAATCAGCGCCGCAGTGTTTCTGGCTATGCGTGCGTTGATGGCGGGGCGGGCAAGCCCGGCATGGCTCGCGAAACTGAGTCGTTATAGCTTGGGCATTTACCTTCTCCATCCGCTATTTTTGTGGCCAATACGTGCTTATTGGCCCACGTTATCGCCAGCGTGGTGGTGGATCCCAGTGCTCACTTTGTATGCCTTCAGTGGCGCCGCCTTAGTCACGGCGTGGCTGCAGCGCCACCGAGGCACTGCTTGGCTGGTTCCTTGATGGGCGGCCAAGCGGTTAGACGTGCAGGGTTAATCTGTTGGTCAAGATCGCAATCGTGATAGACCCGCCATCCAATCGACACAAAAACCGCCATACTGTATAAACTGGTTAGTGACCAGCGAAGGGAGAAACCATGGATGAAGTAGCAGTGGTGATCAAACACAGTCGGCGTTTAGAAAGCCTGCTGCGTCAGCATTACCACGCGGATGGAAAAGGCTTGCATCAGCTTATCGATAGCTGCCAAAAACGTTTGCCCAATGATGTGATCGGCAAGCTGCGTTTTGTGGCGACGATCCGTAACAAAGTGGTACATGAAGAAGGCTTTGAAGTGGACGACTTACGCCAATTCGTGTCCGTGTGCAAAGCGTGTGAAGCGGAGCTGGTCCCGCGCAGTCATCGTTTGATTTGGCGGCTGGCAGCCGGTCTTATTTTTCTCTTTACCGCCGGCGCGCTTTGGTTTTATGCACAAGTATGGCCTCAGTGGAGTGGCTAACACCAAAGGCGAATGGCGTTGCCTTCTCTTACCATCATTTTTTCTAACTGGATCTTGTTCTCACCAAGGGTAGCTGGACATCTGCCCAACGCGGCATAGACTTGGCGTCCTTGTCGTGAAAGGAATGATAATCATGTGGAGCTGGTTCGCTGTCTGTTGTTCTGGACTGCTACATATCTCCGCAGCCTACCGTGGCCCTCGCTGGCAGTTTTATCTGTTTAAGCCGCTCACTATAGTGCTGCTGGTACTGATTGGCAGTACCCAGATTACCGAGTCGACTTACGCTCAGCTCGTGCTCTCGGCACTGCTGCTTTCGCTGGTCGGTGACATCTTCTTAATGCTGCCCAAAGATCGGTTTGTGCAGGGGCTCACCAGCTTTTTGTTTGCCCATATCGTCTATACCGTCGCGTTCTGGTATCAGTTTGATGGCCATATTGTGTGGTGGTTGCCGTCCTTGCTATCCGGGCTCGGGATCATTGTCTTTTTGTTATTGCTGCCCAGTCTCGGTAAGTTAGCGTTGCCAGTGGCTGTTTATATTGCCGTGATCGTACAAATGGCTTGGGCGGCCGGCGAGTATTGGCTCAATACCCACTCGACGCCTGCAGCATTGGCATTTGGCGGGGCCATTTTGTTTATGATCTCAGATACGGTGTTGGCGTTTTCACGCTTTAAAGGTGAATTTCGTGCTTCTCAGGCAGTGGTGATGACGACCTACTTTATGGCTCAAGCCCTGATCACCGCGTCAGTGATTTACGCATCGTGAGGCGACGGGATGGAAAAGGTCTATCAAGCCAGTAATACACTTGAAGCACACAGCCTGAAGGGGTTGCTGGCGAGCCATAATATCCCGTGTTTGCTAAAAGGTGAGGCTTTAAGCGCTGCAGTCGGTGAGCTGCCGACCGACGTACAAGGTGTCACGCTTTGGGTGGCACCAGAGCATATCCATCAAGCGCGCGTGTTACTCCAAGAGTACGAAGCACAAAGTCAGACGCGCTGGGTGTGCGGTCATTGTGGTGAGGATAATGCGGGCAGTTTTGAGTTGTGCTGGCAATGCCAACACAACCGTGATGACTAGCTCAGACCATATATTTTCGACGAATATCGAGCAGCGCGAAAATACCAAAAATCAAAATGGACCACTTCTCCCAACGCGTCATCGCAATTTTATCGCCAAACGCGCCTAAGAAGATCAGCATCTGCAATCCATGCATCACCAATAAAAAGCCAGTCATAATATACAGCGCCATCGCGGCCACGCCCGGGAAGGGGTGAAACATATTGGCAATCAATACCAACCAGACAAAGGCGATGGCGGCTTTAGCCAGAATAATCAGTGCTTTCATGCATCCTCTCTAAAATACAGTCGATAATTGACTTGGCCCGCGGATTTATCTCGGTGCAACCGCCAATTCGCCGGTGCATCGTGTGTGCTGAGTTCATTCTCGGCTTCGACATAAATACAGGCATCGGGTGACAGCCAACCTTGCGATTCTAGCGCATTCAGGGTGTCTGCCAGTAATCCTTCTCGAAAGGGAGGATCAACAAAGACAATATCAAACGGTTCACCCTGATGGCCTGCGCGCAATTTGGCTACGGCGTCGCCTTGTACCACATTCGCCTGTGCTGCCTGTAACTGGGTGAGGTTGGTGCTCAGCTGTTTGGCCGCTTGAGGATTCATTTCGCAAAATGTGACCCATGCAGCACCGCGTGAGAGAGCTTCAAACCCCAACCCGCCGCTACCGGCAAAAACATCCAAGCAGCGGGCACCAGGTAGATAGGGGGCTAACCAGTTAAACACCGTTTCTTTGACTCTGTCTGTGGTGGGGCGCAGGCCTTGCGCATCCTGTACTGCCAACTTACGACCACGCCAGCGGCCAGCAATAATTCTTACAGTACCTGCCGCACGTGATGGCGAAGCAGATGAAGGTTTCCGGGAGGCGCGTTTAACCATAGATTTTTTGACCGTAAAGAAGGTGATAGACTATGCCGATTCGGTAATGTGCCGCTGATTGTACCAAGCATGCTTTAGGATTTGCCAATGGCAGAAAAAAAGAAACGTGGATTAATGTCGTGGCTGGGTTTCGGCCGCAAAAAAGAACAGCCAGAACCAGAACAAGAATCGCATACTCAGCCGTCAGACGTGGCGGAAGACGCGGTGGAGTCAGCCACATCGGTTGATAGCCTCAATGATCAGGCTGCATCACAAAATGAACAAGAAAGCCTTGCGCCTGAGGTAGAAAGCGACACGCATACCGTGCCAGAGCCAGAGCCAGAGCCAGAGCCAGAGCCAGAGCCAGAGCCAGAGCCAGAGCCAGAGCCAGAGCCAGAGCCAGAGCCAGAGCCAGAGCCAGAGCCAGAGCCAGAGCCAGAGCCAGAGCCAGAGCCAGAGCCAGAGCCAGAGCCAGAGCCAGAGCCAGAGCCAGAGCCAGAGCCAGAGCCAGAGCCAGAGCCAGAGCCAGAGCCAGAGCCAGAGCCAGAGCCAGAGCCAGAGCCAGAGCCAGAGCCAGAGCCAGAGCCAGAGCCAGAGCCAGAGCCAGAGCCAGAGCCAGAGCCAGAGCCAGAGCCAGAGCCAGAGCCAGAGCCAGAGCCAGAGCCAGAGCCAGAGCCAGAGCCAGAGCCAGAGCCAGAGCCAGAGCCAGAGCCAGAGCCAGAGCCAGAGCCAGAGCCAGAGCCAGAGCCAGAGCCAGAGCCAGAGCCAGAGCCAGAGCCAGAGCCAGAGCCAGAGCCAGAGCCAGAGCCAGAGCCAGAGCCAGAGCCAGAGCCAGAGCCAGAGCCAGACTCACAATCTGCTGCGGTTCGCGAGCGGGAAAGACCGCAGCGCGAAGGCTTTTTTGCCCGCCTAAAACGTGGCTTACAAAAAACCAAGACCAACTTAGGGTCTGGGTTCTTTGGCCTATTTAGTGGCAAAAAGATCGATGATGAACTGTTCGAAGAGCTTGAAGAACAGTTGCTGATTGCCGATGTGGGCATGGAAGCAACCACCAAAATCATTGATAACCTGACCGATAAAGCTAGCCGTCGCGATCTGAAAGATGGGGAAGCCCTGTATGGCATTCTCAAACAAGAAATGGCGCAGATGCTGGAAAAAGTCGAACAGCCGCTGGTGATTAGCGATCAAAAGCCCTATGTGATTTTAATGGTCGGCGTGAACGGGGTGGGCAAAACCACCACTATCGGCAAGATGGCGCGTCAATTCCAAGACCAAGGCAAATCGGTGATGCTAGCTGCTGGTGACACCTTCCGAGCCGCCGCTGTCGAGCAACTTCAGGCTTGGGGCGAGCGTAATCACGTACCTGTGATTGCCCAGCACACCGGCGCTGACAGTGCCTCTGTGCTTTATGATGCGATTGAGGCGGCGAAAGCCCGTAATGTGGATGTGGTAATTGCCGACACCGCGGGACGCTTGCAAAACAAAGCCAACTTGATGGAAGAGCTGCGTAAAATTGTGCGTGTAATGCAAAAACTGGATGTTGGCGCGCCGCATGAAGTGATGCTGACCCTTGATGCTGGCACCGGACAAAACGCGATCAGCCAAGCGAAACTGTTTAATGACATTGCGCCGCTAACCGGTATTACCCTCACAAAATTGGACGGGACCGCCAAAGGTGGCGTCATTTTTGCCGTGGCTGAACAATTTAATATTCCCATCCGCTATATTGGGGTAGGCGAAGGCATTGAGGATCTTCGCACCTTCAATGCCAATGACTTTATCGAGGCCTTATTTAGCCGGGAGGAGTAACCGTGATCCAGTTTCAGCAGGTCAGCAAAGCCTATCGGGGCGGCCGCCAAGCACTGCAAAAAGTGAATTTCGACTTGCCTAAGGGTGATATGGCGCTGCTTACCGGCCACTCTGGCGCGGGAAAGAGCACCTTGCTGAAGCTGATTTGTGCCATTGAGCGGCCCAGTGATGGGCAGATTTTTTTCAATGGTCATGATATTTCTCGGATCCCTCGTCAAGATGTTCCCTTTTTGCGCCGTCATTTAGGGATCATCTTTCAAGATCACAAGCTATTGATGGACGCGACTGTGTATGAAAACGTCGCGCTCCCTTTGCGTATTGAGCAACAGTCAGACAACGAGATAAAAAAGCGGGTTTCGGCGGCGCTGGATAAAGTCGGCTTACTGGATAAAGCGCGTTGTTATCCTATTCAGTTGTCAGGGGGTGAACAGCAACGTGTTGGAATTGCCCGTGCGGTGGTGAATCGTCCCCAAGTGCTGCTGGCCGATGAGCCAACCGGTAATTTGGATGCTGCATTATCGGCGCAAATCATGGAGCTCTTTCGCTTGTTCAACCAAGTGGGCGTTACCATTCTAATGGCCACCCATGATACATCCTTGCTTGAACAATATCGCCATTTGCGTCGTTTTGAACTCAATCAAGGCAGCTTGGCGGAGGTACGTCATGGCTGAAGGCTTTGTACAAACCCAGCGCCGACACGCACGCGCGGCATGGCAAGATCTCTTTCAACGTCCGGTTGGGAATTTGCTCACTCTGACGGTACTGGCCGTTGCCCTGTCTTTGCCAGTCACTTTCTACTTACTGGCTAAAAACGTCTTGGCAGTGACCGACCAATGGCACAACCCAGCGGAGTTGAGTGTCTATCTTGATAAAGCGCAGACCGAGGCACAATCGCAAGCCCTTGCTAGCGATATTCGCGGTTGGTCTGATGTGGCCAGTGTGACCTATATTTCGCCTTCACAAGGGCTCGATACTTTGCGTGTCCAACGTGGCTTTGAACAGGCCGTTAGCTTGCTCGACAACAACCCACTTCCGGCGGTGTTAGTGGTCGTGCCGCGCGTCGATGTGTCTGCCTCTGACAGCGGAACACAGGTTGCGCTCAGCCAAGTGGCGCAAGGGTTATCGGCGAAGCTCACTGCATTGGATGGTGTCGAAGAGGTACGTCTCGACAGCGATTGGCTAGCCAGACTGGAAGCGATCAAGCACATTGCTATCACCTTGGCTTGGTTGTTCTCGGGGCTGATGCTGGCAGCGGTGCTGCTAGTGGTCGGCAATACCCTGAGGTTACAGGTGCTCCATCATCAATCCCGTATTCAAGTGATGAAGATGGTGGGGGCAACCGACAGCTTTATTTTGCGTCCCTATCTCTACATGGGCGCTTGGTTAGGCGGATTGGCAGCGGTGTTGGCATGGGTGATTACCGCATTAAATACGTTTTTAATGGATGCGGCGGTTAGTCAATTGGCACAGCTTTATGACAATCGCTTTACGCTCACCGGACTTGGTTGGGATGAATCTTTGCTATTGTTGATGGTGTCCACCTTATTAGGGGTGTTGGCCGCGGTGTTGGCGACACGTCGTCATCTAAAAGAAATTGAACCTGTGTAGACTTATTGCGGTCATAGAGCACGAGACACACAACAGGGCTTGCAGTTTTACCCCGCTTGGGTATATTTTTGCATGCTTAATCAGCAATTCGGTCTTCGACGATTCGGAAACGAGGTTTGAATGACAAAAGAGATGTACGCACTGGCCCCCATCGCACAGGATAACTTAGACAGTTACCTGCAGGCGGTGAATAGCCACCCCATGCTCACTGCCGAAGAGGAGCATGCGTTGGCCGAGCGTCTCCATTACCATGGTGATCTTGAGGCAGCGAAATCGCTGATCCTCTCACACTTGCGTTTTGTTGTTCATATCGCCCGTGGATACACCGGATACGGCTTACCCATGGCAGATTTAGTGCAAGAGGGTAACATCGGCTTGATGAAAGCGGTCAAACGTTTTAACCCAGAAGTCGGCGTTCGCCTTGTCTCCTTTGCGGTGCACTGGATCAAAGCCGAAATTCACGAGTACGTGCTGCGTAACTGGCGTATCGTTAAAGTGGCAACCACCAAAGCACAGCGTAAGCTGTTCTTTAACCTTCGCAAAAACAAAAAGCGCTTGGGGTGGTTTAACAACGATGAAGTGAACATGGTGGCGGAGCAACTTGGTGTTGATGCAGCAGAAGTCCGCGAGATGGAAGCACGTCTCGCCGCGCAAGATGCGACCTTCGAAGCCCCAGCAAACGCCGATGATGAGCGTGATGGCGCCGCCATGGCTCCAGTCTACTATTTAGAAGACAAGAGCTCTGACGTTGCGGCCTCGCTAGAGGCGGAAAACTGGGAATCGCACGCGAACCGTCGTCTTGCCCATGCACTGGCTGCATTGGATGAGCGAAGCCAACACATTGTTCGCGCACGTTGGTTGGATGATGACAAGGCCACGTTGCAAGACTTGGCGGATCATTACCAAGTGTCGGCTGAGCGGATTCGCCAGCTTGAAAAAAATGCGATGAAGAAATTGAAACACGCCATGGGTGACGCTCTATAGCGCTATCCATGCGAATAAACCGGCCTGCGGGCCGGTTTTTTTATATCTGTTGATCATCAGAGTTGGATAGTTTCACGAAACTTATTCACAGCTTATCCATGATCAGATCTATATCTAGTGGATCCTCTTCGACGATCTTCGCTTATCAACGCAATCCACACCTTTTTCCACAGACGATCAATAAATAACCATAACCTAACCTGTCTAACAAGCGAGGCGGCCTAAACTCAGGTACAATGCCGCTTATAACGAGCGGCGCGATAGCATCGTGCTACATAACTTTGGGAATAACTCTGTGAGTGGAGTGGAATTAGGTATGGATCAGTTTGCTCATATCTCTGTGACCGATGCGTGGGAAATGCTGCGTGATGATCAGCAAAATGCAGTATTAGTGGATATTCGCGATCCACAAACCTTTCAAGTGGCGCACTCTCAAGGTGCCTTTCACTTAACCAACGACACCTTGGTCGCCTTTATGGATCAGGTCGACTTTGATCAACCCGTACTGGTGATGTGCTACCACGGCATTAGCAGCCAAGGGGCGGCACAGTATTTAATTAACCAAGGGTTCGAGTCTGTCTACAGTGTCGATGGTGGCTTTGAGGCTTGGCATCGTCAGGCCCTGCCGACTGAGTCAGGACTGGAATAGGCGCAAGGAGCCTCTATGCAAAAAATGGCGGTACTGCCTAACGCTCGGCTGGCGCAGGCATTTGTCGATTATGCAGCAGCGCATAAGGTGGCGATTGAACTGGCTCCGGAAGCGGATGCCCAAGTGGCGTTATGGCTGGTCGATGACAGCCAAGCCGCCTGGGTTGAACAAGAACTGGCCCGTTTTGTGGCGGAGCCTATGCATAGCCGCTATCAAGCTGCGTCTTGGCAGGTAGCGGAAACCCGTCACGCTCGGTTTCATTATCCCTCCGCAGGGTTATGGCAAACGGTGAAAGACAAATCTGGACCAGTGACGATTACCGTGATGATCGCGTGTGCCGCCTTGTTTGCCATGATGATCTTGGGCGGGTTTGAGGTCGTCGTGCGCAGCTTGCTGTTTCCCGCTGACAGCGAGCAGCGCTGGCAATTGTGGCGGTTGTTTAGTCACGCCTTGCTTCATTTCTCGGCGCTACACATCGTCTTTAACTTGCTGTGGTGGTGGGTACTTGGGGGACGTATCGAGCAACGGGCTGGTGGCAGCAAGCTGATGCAGATTTTCCTCTTTGCCGCCCTTTTTTCCGGTCTGGGGCAATATTGGCTGGAAGGGCCTTATTTTGGCGGCTTATCCGGCGTGGTTTACGCGCTTTTAGGCTATTTATGGTGGTTAACGTGGCTCGCCCCCGAGCGCGGGTTAACCATTGAGAAACCGTATGTCGTGTTTATGTTGGCATGGTTAGTGATTGGGTTCTTCCAACCACTGGGTATGAATAT
Source organism: Salinivibrio proteolyticus (assembly GCF_027286365.1). Taxonomy (NCBI): domain Bacteria; kingdom Pseudomonadati; phylum Pseudomonadota; class Gammaproteobacteria; order Vibrionales; family Vibrionaceae; genus Salinivibrio; species Salinivibrio proteolyticus. The sequence goes on from NZ_CP114584.1 coordinate 96,247, forward strand.
CGCCAATATGGCGCACGTGTTTGGTTTAGGCGTCGGTTGCTTACTCGGCCTTTGGGATGCCAAACGCGCGGCCTAACATTGTCCGTCAAACAAACGCAAACGAAAAAGAGCAGATTACTGCTCTTTTTTTATTCGAACGCACATTTTTATTGTTCTAGATCGATAATTTATGTTCGGATTCACGGTTTTTGTTTTCATTTTGAGTAAATATTCCACCCGTTGAGCGTATTCGAATATTTCAATGCTCACTCTTTTGATTTGTAACCCTTTTACCTATCCATCGCGTACATCTTACTGAGGAACCCTCTCATGTTTGGAATCTTTCGTCCGGCACCTCACCGGCAAAGATTGCCAGAATCGCAAGTCGGCTCAACCTACACCCGACTGCGTTGGCAATTGTTTATTGGTATCTTTATCGGTTATGCCGGTTACTACCTAGTGCGTAAAAACTTCAGCTTGGCGATGCCATTTCTTATTGAAGAATATGGTTTTAGCCGCGGTGATCTTGGCTTTGCATTAGCTGCTGTCTCGATCGCTTACGGTCTGTCCAAGTTCCTCATGGGCAGCGTGTCTGACCGCTCTAACCCTCGCTACTTCTTGAGTGCTGGCCTGTTAATGTCATCGTTGGTGATGTTCTGTTTTGGCTTTATGCCGTGGGCAACCAGCAGTATTACCATCATGTTTATCCTGCTGTTTATTAACGGTTGGGTGCAAGGCATGGGCTGGCCGGCTTGCGGGCGTACCATGGTGCACTGGTGGTCACGCCGCGAGCGTGGTGAGCTGGTGTCTGTTTGGAACGTGGCACATAACGTGGGGGGCGGCTTGATTGGTCCGCTATTCTTGCTTGGCCTGTGGCTGTTCAATGACGACTGGCGTGCCTCTTTCTATGTCCCGGCGTTTTTTGCAGTCTTGGTCGCGGTATTCATCTGGTTAACCCTGCGCGATACCCCGCAATCATGTGGTTTGCCACCGATTGAAGAATACAAAAACGACTATCCAGAAAACTACGACGAAGAAGCCTTTGAGAAGGAAATGACCGCCAAAGATATCTTCGTGACGTATGTACTGAAAAACCGTCTTTTGTGGTACATCGCGATTGCTAACGCCTTTGTCTACTTGATTCGCTATGGCGTATTGGACTGGGCACCTGTGTATCTGGATGAAGCCAAAGGCTTCACCGTCGATAAGTCCTCATGGGCTTACTTCCTCTACGAGTGGGCGGGGATTCCGGGCACACTGCTGTGTGGTTGGATGTCAGATAAGTTCTTCAAAGGGGCACGAGCGCCGGCGGGTGTGCTGTTCATGGTCTTAGTCACCTTGGCGGTATTAGTCTATTGGTTTAACCCTGCAGGCAATCCGGGCGTCGATATGGTCGCGCTGGTGGCGATTGGCTTCTTGATTTATGGTCCTGTGATGCTGATCGGCTTGTATGCGCTTGAGCTTGCACCGAAAAAAGCGGCCGGTACGGCGGCAGGTTTAACCGGACTATTCGGTTACCTCGGTGGTGCTGTGGTGGCCAATATTGCATTGGGTTATACCGTGGATCACTTTGGTTGGGACGGTGGCTTTATGCTCCTTACCGGTGGCTGTATCTTGGCGATTTTCTTCCTATGCTTAGCATGGGTAGGTGAGAGCCGAGTGCGTCGTGAGTCACCGGCACATGCTGCCTAAACAATCAGTCTTGGCATTGCCCATAGGCAATGAGTAAACTAGAAAGCCCCCGTGACCGCGGGGGCTTTTTGTAAGGGGAGATGCAGTGAAGCAAAACAAACGTCATCAGCAAATCATTGATCTGGTTAAGTCACAAGGATACGTGAGCACGGAAGACTTGGTTGAGCGCTTCAATGTCAGCCCGCAAACGATTCGACGCGATCTCAATGAATTGGCCGCAGAGAACCACATTCGCCGCCATCACGGTGGGGCGACCGTACCGTCGAGTTCGGAAAACACTGCGTATGCAACGCGTAAGGTCTTACAGCAGCACGAAAAAGACACCATTGCTCAAGCTTTGGTGAAGCACATTCCGGATGGCGCGACCTTGTTTATTGATATCGGCACCACACCGGAGGCGGTCGCGCGCGCGTTACTCAATCACCATAACTTACGGGTGGTGACCAATAACTTAAATGCCGCTGCTATCTTAATGCCCAAGCAGGATTTCACCCTGATTATTGCAGGGGGCGAAGTGCGCAACCGTGACGGGGGTATTGTGGGTGAAGCTACCCTCGATTTTATCTCCCAGTTCCGCCTCGACTTCGGCATTTTGGGGATCAGTGGCATTGATGATGATGGGTCGCTGCTTGATTTTGACTACCACGAGGTACGTGTCAAAAAAGCGATTCTAGATAACAGCCGCTGTGTGATGCTGGCTGCCGACCATACCAAGTTTGGTCGTAATGCCATGGTGAATCTTGGCAACATTACCCAACTCGATATGGTCTTTACCGATGCCGAGCCACCGAGCAATGTGCGCGATATGCTGTTAGCGCAAGGTGGCCACCTTGAAGTGGTGCCCAGTGATGCTGAGCAAGATGCGTTATCCGCGTAGCGGATAACGATCGCTTATTGGTATAGGTACTTGGTAAACAAGAGATCGGCGAGAATGCGTCGATTGGTTTCTGCTAATAAGAGCTCATTGACGCGCTCTAGGCAGGCTTTACGGATTGCTTCTCGACCGGATAGCGATTTTATCTTGGTGACGGTTTGCTGACTCAAGGTCTCGATGATGGCATCACGGATCAGCGGCGCATGGTATTCCAGCTCACGCACCAGTTTCGGGTCATCGACCATCAGCTCCACTTTGACATTGATAAAGCCGAGCCGGCTCCCCTCAGTGACATAGTTGGTGGTGATCTCAGGCTCTAGGGAAAAGTAGCTGTATTTGGGCGCTTGTCCATCACCCTCTGCTTCAGCGAACACGGCCGAGCTGGTCAGTAATAATAGGCCGACCAAGGCCATCCATAAGGTTTGAATCTTTCTCATATCCACCCAGCAATTCAGTTGCTCATATGATAGGGTTAGGCCGCCCTGCATTCTCCAATCGGGACTGGCTTGCTACAATTGCCAGCCGAGTATAGCAATATTGTAAGCCACCGAGGGGATGAAGCGGGCGAATTTTGCGCGATGTGGCACAGGAAACAATGTCGGATTTAAATCAAACCTATTTGGCGGCGCTGAAACAAGCGCGCTGGGAACGACCAGATATCGCCGCGTTAAAACGCTCTCAACATGGGAGTTGGTTACTCGAATCGCATTCGATGACGGCTCGACTCAAGCGCCACTGTCAGCGCTTTGATGTGGATGTGGTCAACGTGTATCAACTGACGCCGGATAAACTGACCACGGATGAAGTGGCATTAATCGGTCACGAGGCGTGCGTGGTGCGTGAAGTGATCTTAAAGGGAGACGGCCACGCATGGGTTTGTGGGCGCACGCTGTTGCCCGCTTCCACGCTTGAAGGACAAGGCGGTTACTTGAACGCACTAGGCGCCGTGCCGTTAGGCCAGCATGTCTTTAAACAGCGCGCATCGCGCCGTGATGCGATTGAAGTGGCGGAAGTAACGATGCCAACGGGTGGCCTTCAGGCGCGTCGCTCGCGGCTTTGGCTACATAACCGTCCGATGTTGGTGGCGGAATTGTTTTTACCTGATTCGCCCATGTACGGAAAGGAGATCCCCGCATGAGCCCTAAGTTAGTGGCGCTGGCTCAACTGGCCCGTCTTGACCGCCCGATTGGGACCTTATTATTTTTATGGCCAACCTTGTGGGCCTTATTTTTGGCTGCCGACGGTCTACCGCCATTCGATGTGCTGGCGGTTTTTGTATTGGGCGTATACATGATGCGTGCCGCCGGATGCGTGATTAATGACTATGCGGACCGTCATTTTGATGGCCATGTTAAACGCACCAAGGACAGGCCACTGCCGTCTGGACGTATTAGCGAAAAAGAGGCGCTGGCGCTCTTTTTTGGCTTGGTTCTCGCCTCGTTTGCGCTGGTATTAACGCAAAACCTGTTGACCATTCAACTGTCCTTTGTCGGTGTCGCCTTGGCGTTTGTCTATCCCTTTATGAAGCGTTATACCCATCTTCCTCAATTGGTATTGGGGCTGGCGTTTAGTTGGGGGATCCCGATGGGATTTGCCGCCGTACAAGACACCATTCCTCCCGTTGCGTGGCTTTTGTTTATGGCAAATAACTGTTGGATCATTGCCTACGACACCCTTTATGCCATGGTCGACCGAGATGATGATTTGAAGATCGGGGTGAAATCGACCGCCATTTTATTTGGCCGTTGGGACAAAGCGGCGATTGGTGGTTTGCAATTATCGACACTGTTACTGCTGATGTTGGTGGGGAATTGGCTGGCCCTATCGGCAGGCTTTCATTGGAGCTTGCTGGCCGCGTTCGCGTTGTTTGTTTACCAGCAGTATTTAGTGCGTGAGCGAGAAAGAATGCCTTGCTTTCAGGCATTTATGAACAATAACTATGTGGGTTTGGTGATTTTTCTGGGCGTCTTAGCGGGCGTATACCTTTAAGCAATCACTGACCCTGACACATAAAAAAGGCGCATCATGCGCCTTTTTTAGTGCTCAATATCGGATGCTTATTGCCCGCTATCGGACTCGGTGTTTTCTGCGCGGCCCGTCAGTGGCTGATTAAGCACGGCCTGAATGGTGAGCTGGACTTCCGGTGAAATCAGCCCGCATACCAAATCATTCAGTGCTTGGATGCGCTCAGCATTGGCTTTGGCATCATCATCGAGATAGCCTTGCTCACGAAGCGTATCCACAAAGGTACTGAACACGCCTTTATCAAAAAACTCCGGCGCGTTGATCCCGTGTAGGCGGCTTAAACGCTGTGCCAACATTTGGCTGTGTTTTTCCAGATCACGCTTTTCAATATGCGGCTGGTGGGTGTACAAGGTCAACGTAATTGCATAGCGTTGCAAGGTTTCGACGATGGTACGCCCCAGCAATTGCAACTCACCCAGCTTGGCATTGTTCATGGTCACTTTATCGTCGTTACAACAAATCAGCGACTGTGCCTGCATGGCATGCAATAGCGCATCAAAGTAGCTATCTAAGCTGGCTTGGTCAAAACTCATAAACAGCTCGGCTTTGAGCAGCGGATAAAGCTGCTGCACGCAGGCGCGTAAGCCACTTTGGCTGATGGTTTTGTGGGTGATCAGGATCTGCGCAATCAATGAAGGCAGCGCCACCAAATGGATCACGTTGTTGCGATAATAGGTCATCAAAATCGCTTGCTGACGGTTCAGCGAGATCACATCGCCCATGGTGTCTTTCTCGACCACAAACTTATTCAGTGACAACGCATGGTCGACTAAGTCCGCGGGACTATCTTGCGGCACACTGCAACAGGCCGAATACGGCGCTTGTGTAAGCAGCTGTTGATACACCGCAAGTTGAGTCTCCAATGCCTCGCGGCTTAAGGCGCGTTGACGGGAGGCCAGCAGTGCGGTGGCACAAAGGGTCAGGGCATTAGTGGCGGCCGCATCGTTAATCCGAGTCATTACTTTTTCAGCCAAGTCATTGACCACTGGATTCATCCAAGCGGGTTTCTGCGGCTCAATAGGATTGGTGTAATCATGCCAGTCCGGCACCTTGTCGTTCAGGTGTTGGTTCAGTGGAATAGGCTCGCCAAAGTTGACGTAACCCAGTCCGTAGTTACGCAGCTTACGCACAATGCCTACCACTTGACCAAAGCTCTCTTTTTCTTTGCGTTGGCCTTGCAGCTCTTTGGCGTAGGTGCTGACCTCCATCACGTGCTCGTAGCCAATATAGACGGGCACCAAGGTGATTGGGCGTTGTTGACCACGCAGCATGGCCTGCAAGGTCATGGCAAGCATCCCCGTTTTCGCCGGTAGCAAGCGACCTGTGCGTGAGCGGCCGCCCTCGGAGAAATACTCGACCGAATAGCCGCGAGCAAATAGCTCTGCCAAGTATTCACGGAAAACGGTGGAATACAGGCGGTTGCCTTTAAAGCTGCGGCGAATAAAGAAGGCGCCGCCACGGCGGAATAAGGGCCCAGCCGGGAAGAAGTTAAGGTTTACGCCGGCGGCAATATGCGGCGGTACCAGCCCTTCTTTATACAGCACATACGACAGCAACAAGTAGTCCATGTGTGAGCGGTGGCAGGGCACATAGACTATTTCATGGCCGTCTTGCGCCAACTGACGCACGCGCTCGGCGTTGTTGACGTTGATGCCTTGATACAGCTTGTTCCACAACCAAGTCAGCAGGCGATCACTATAGCGAATCAAGCGATAGGAGAAGTTGGCGGCGATCTCTTCCATCATATCGACCGCTTCTTTGCGCACTTTCTCAACCGAGACATTGCGGCTTTGGGCTTCATCATGAACCACTTTGTCGATCGCTTTCGACGCCAGCAGACGCTTAAAGAGTAAGGCACGATTCGGGAGGCGAGGTCCCGAGGCAGCGAGTTTTTGACGCGAGAAGTGGATCATCGCCACCCGCGCGAGTTTATGCGCGATCGCTTGGTCGGTGCCGTGCTTGTCGGCCATATAGCGTAGCGATACCGCTTGGCTGATACGCACCATGCCATCACGGCCACGGGTCAGAATCGTCCACAGTTTCTCAGGGCCATTCATGGCGCGCAAAATCGCTTGATCACGCTGCGTTTCGTTGCCCGGGTCCCGTTGCCACAGCACCGAGGCGGGGACGAGCTGAATATCTAGCTCACTGTCTTGACGATGAAGATTAAGTAAATCTTTAAAATGCGCCAAGGAACGGGCGGGTAAATCTTGCTGACCACTAAATACCTTACGGCCGTGGCTAATAAACACGTAGCGCGGCAAGGTAGTATCCCCAATGGTAAGGGGCTTTAACGGATCAGGTAGTCCTTGACGCAAACAGGTGCGCCTGAGGGTCAGCAAATCCGTGTGGGAGTGAAACGGCAGCACATAGACGATGGGCCGTGTTAACGATAGATTGAGCTGCTCAATTGGTTCGGATGGAATACAGTGGGTTTTTACCCATGCAGAGAGCGGCAAATTCAATAGCTTATAATAGAGTTTTTGCCAGAGAGCCATAACGGTTAGCGCCTCAAAATCAAAATGCGCGCCAAGGATAGCAGAAAAGTATGGCGAACTCGCAACGAAAGGTCGGGAAATTACGCTAACCCGCCGTTTCAAGCCACAATGAGATCCGCTTCTCGCTGCGCGAATTAGGCCTTTTCAAGCATTTAATTACTGGATATACTCACAGTTAACTGTATAAAAAGACAGGTAAGAGCATGAAGCCGTTAACCGCGAGACAACAGCAGGTTTTTGATTTAATCAAAGCCCATATCGAAGAGACAGGGATGCCGCCGACCCGTGCCGAGATTGCTCGTCAGTTGGGTTTTCGTTCCGCGAACGCGGCGGAAGAGCATCTAAAAGCCTTAGCCCGTAAAGGGGTGCTGGAGATTATTCCCGGCGCGTCACGAGGCATTCGTTTGATTTGCGAAGAAGAAGTGGTCGCCCCAGAAGATCAAGGTTTGCCGCTGATTGGTCGCGTGGCGGCTGGTGAGCCGATATTGGCGCAAGAGCATGTCGAAAGTCATTACCAAGTTGACCCTGCCTTGTTCAAACCGCGCGCTGACTTTTTATTACGCGTCAATGGCATGAGCATGAAAGACATCGGTATCCTAGATGGCGATTTACTGGCGGTGCACAAGACCCAAGATGTGCACAATGGCCAAGTCGTTGTTGCTCGCGTTGATGACGATGTGACCGTGAAGCGTCTTGAGAAAAAAGGCGCGCAAGTGGTATTGCACGCTGAAAATGATGAATTTATGCCGATCTCGGTGGATTTAACCGCACAATCACTGACCATTGAAGGCGTGGCTGTGGGTGTGATCCGTAACGCCGATTGGATGTAATTGGTTTCTGGCACGGGCGTCGCTCGCCCGTGATTTGACCGCGGTTAAAAAAACACCTTTGCATTATTGCTCAAGCAAACGATAATTATTATCATCTATAATTATCGTATGTGGAGGTGTCCGTGCGTACTCAACAGCATTCTGTTCCTAGCAAGCTATTTAAGCCGATGTGGCTGCGCAGCCGTGAGAGCCTTACCGATGATGGGGTGATTTACGATCCGGTGGCGGCTGCAGCCTGTCAGGGATGTGTTCTCCAGCCCGAATGTGATTGGCACAACTTGGATCAAACCCAGTTGCTTTATGCCACGCTTACCAGTCAATGTGATGCGATTGTAAAACAATTCTTAGCCCAGCATCCTACAGCGTGGATTATCAACGTGGGAGGCGGACTTGATACCCGTTTTTACCGTCTCGACAATGGCCGTTGCCGTTGGCTAGAGGTAGATGTCGACGAAACCTTACTCTGGCGTGAGCGACTCTTTCATACCAGTGAACGGTTTCGGATGGTGCAAGGCTCGGTCAAGCAGCTTGATTGGCTGGATCAGTTAGCGGTACCTGCCGGTCACCCCACCATGCTAATTTGTGACCAAGCCTTACTGGAGTGCAGTAACCGCGAAATTTCAGCCTTTTGCCATCATATCAGCCGCCACTTTCCGCAAATGGAAGCATGTTTAGTGCTGGCGGGGGACAAATGTCATACTCGCATGGGACAAAAGCTGGGCTGCGAACAGTACCAACATGGTTTTGCCGACCCGAGAATGGCGATCGTGAACGCGTTGCCGTGGGCGTGCCGCGTAGAAGAAAAATCACCGCTCGATAAACCCTGTCCCCGTTGGCGGTTGTGGCAACGTGCATTAGCGGCCATGCCACGCTATCGTCTCCGTTTCACGCCTGTTGTCCTTCATATCGAGTTATAGCTTTTCGCACTATTGTTTTTCTGCCGTCGTGCTCACACAAGGTGGGCACGTGTCTGGCTTTACGATCTTTTTCGCCGCGATTTTTTGTCCTTTTCGCCATCCTTGCCTAACTTAATTGTAAATAAAACGTTAACTATCGTTAGTGATTGTATCTGTGCGTATTCTCGTCAGCGTCAATCATGAGTGAGGCAGGAGGAAGCCGTGTTGAGGCGCCGATTACTACTTTTGATAGGGACAATGCTCCTTCCTGCAGTGGGTGTGCATGCTGCAGAACGAGAAGGTTGGAACCTCACCCAAGGGGTCACGGCCATCAGTCAGCAGGTGTATGACCTGCACATGACCATCTTTTATATCTGCGTTGCAATTGGCGTGCTGGTGTTCGGGGTGATGTTTTGGGCCATTATCCGCCATCGTAAATCCAAAGGCGCTAAACCTGCCTCATTCCATGAAAGCACCAAGGTAGAAATTGCGTGGACGCTCGTGCCGTTTTTGATTTTGGTGGGTATGGCGATTCCGGCCACCCAAGTGTTACTCGATATGGAAGACACCACCGAGCCGGACCTGACGGTGCAGGTAACGGGCTCACAATGGAAGTGGCATTACCGCTATTTTGACCATGACGTTGCCTTTTTTTCTCTACTTGCCTCCAGCCCCGAACAAATCCGCAATGAAAGACAAAAGCGTGACACCTATTTACTCGAGGTCGATCAGCCTCTGGTGTTGCCAGTCGGGCGCAAGGTGCGCTTTTTAATCACTTCACAAGATGTGATTCATTCGTGGTGGGTGCCCGCCTTTGCGGTGAAGAAAGATGCTAACCCCGGTTTTATTAATGAGGCATGGACCAAAATTGATAAGCCCGGCATTTATCGCGGCCAATGTGCAGAGCTGTGCGGTAAAGACCACGGCTTTATGCCGATTGTGGTGATCGCCAAGCCTCAAGAGGAATTTGATGCTTGGGTGCAAAAAACGGCGCTAGCACAGCAAAAAGCGCGCGAAGAGGAGCAACGCTTGCTGGACATGGAAATGCCGATGGATGAGCTGATGGCGCTTGGCAAGCAAGTGTATGACAGCCGCTGTGGCATGTGTCACCAAAGCGAAGGACAAGGGATGCCGGGCGTGTTCCCCGCGTTGGCCGGCGCTGAGATTGCCATTCAGCCGGATAGGTTGGTCGATCATATTGATATTGTCGTCAACGGCAAAGCAGGCACCGCCATGCAAGCGTTTGGTCCGCAATTGTCGCTCAAAGAATTGGCGGCGGTGGTGACCTATGAGCGCAATGCGTGGGGCAATGACACCGGTGATACCGTACAAGCTGCGCAAATCAACGCGGTGAAGTCAGGTGAAGATCTTTAGGAGCGCGTGATGACAGATACTACCCCAGATACCTTGCATGACGATCATCACCACAAACCGCGTGGGATCATGCGTTGGGTGTTGACCACCAACCACAAAGATATTGGCTCCATGTATCTGATTTTTAGCTTCACCATGTTTTTACTGGGTGGGGCGATGGCGATGGTTATTCGTGCTGAGCTTTTCCAGCCCGGCCTGCAACTGGTTGAGCCTAACTTTTTCAACCAAATGACTACAGTACACGGCCTGATCATGGTGTTTGGCGCGGTGATGCCCGCGTTTACCGGTTTGGCTAACTGGATGGTGCCGATGATGATAGGGGCGCCGGACATGGCGCTGCCGCGGATGAATAACTGGAGCTTTTGGATCCTGCCGTTCGCGTTTTTACTGCTTATTGGTTCCTTGTTTATGGAAGGCGGCGGCCCTAACTTTGGCTGGACGTTTTACGCGCCGCTGTCGACCACTTATAGCCCAGACAGTACTGGCCTGTTTGTCTTCGCCCTGCATATCATGGGGATCAGCTCCATCATGGGGGCCATCAATGTGATTGTCACCATCACCAATATGCGTGCGCCGGGCATGACCTACATGAAAATGCCGCTGTTTGTTTGGACGTGGCTGATCACGGCCTTTTTGTTGATTGCGGTAATGCCGGTATTGGCAGGGGCCGCCACCATGGTGCTTACCGATAAGTATTTTGGCACCAGCTTTTTTGATGCCGCGGGGGGCGGCGACCCTGTGATGTTCCAGCATATTTTCTGGTTCTTTGGTCACCCCGAGGTCTACATCATGATTTTGCCCAGCTTTGGCATTATTTCGGCCATTGTCCCTGCATTTTCACGGAAGCGCCTGTTCGGCTATAGCTCGATGGTGTATGCCACCGCCTCGATTGCGGGGTTAAGCTTTTTGGTATGGGCGCACCATATGTTCACCACCGGGATGCCTGTGTTTGCCGAATTGTTTTTCATGTTCTGCACCATGCTGATCTCGGTGCCGACTGGGGTGAAAGTCTTTAACTGGGTCGCCACCATGTGGCGGGGATCCTTGACCTTTGAAGTACCCATGTTGTTTGCAATTGCCTTTATTGTGCTGTTCACCATCGGCGGGTTTTCGGGCTTGATGCTGGCAATCACGCCGGTCGATTTTCAGTATCACGATACTTATTTTGTGGTGGCGCACTTCCACTATGTGCTGGTTTCGGGAGCGGTGTTCTCGATTATGGCCGCGGCTTACTACTGGCTCCCCAAGTGGACGGGCCATATGTTTAATGAAACCTTGGCCAAGTGGCACTTTTGGTGCTCAGTGATTTCGGTCAATGTGCTTTTCTTCCCCATGCACTTTCTGGGGCTGGCAGGGATGCCACGCCGGATCCCCGATTATGCCCTACAGTTTGCGGACGTAAACGCCATTGTCAGCATCGGTGGCTTTGCCTTTGGTTTATCGCAACTCATCTTCTTGGTCGTCGTGGTTAAGTGCGCGCGTGGTGGCGCCCCAGCGGCTGCCAAGCCATGGGATGGCGCTGAAGGGCTAGAATGGACCGTGCCATCGCCCGCACCGTATCACACCTTTGAGACACCGCCGGATCTAGAGGAGACGCGAGATGGCCACTAAATCAACCCGCTCCGCTCGTCGATTATTGTTGTTAGCGGTGGCCATGTTTGGCTTTGCGTTTGCCTTAGTGCCTTTGTACGACGTGTTCTGTGAGGTGACAGGGATCAATGGTAAAACCGATAACGAGGCCGCCGCATCCAGCGCGGGCATTGACCAAGACCGCTTGGTGACCATTGAGTTTATCGCCTATATCAACCCGGGGATGCGCTGGACGTTCGAGCCCCAAGTCAACCAGATGAAAGTGCACCCGGGTGAGACCCACACGATTAATTATCTCGCAACGAACAACGCACGCTATGACACCATTGGCCAAGCGGTGCCTTCGGTCTCACCCGGGATAGCCGCGCAATACTTGAACAAAATTGAATGCTTTTGTTTTAACCGTCAGCCTTTACCGCGTGGCGAGGATGCGGCTTTGCCCCTCGTGTTTTACGTGGATCCTGAGTTGCCGGATGACATTAACCACTTAACGCTGGCTTACACCTTGTTTGATGTGACCGCCAGCGCCGAGGAATAAGGAGGCGCTCATGGCGACGCCTGAACGTTATTATGTCCCAGCGGCGAGTGTTTGGCCGATTGTCGGTGCGGTGGCGCTGTTTTTAATCGCTGCTGGCGCGGGGGCGACCGTGGGTGGTTTATTTGGTGGCAGCGGCCCTTGGCTGTTGCTGGCAGGCACCGTGCTTATTTTGATTATGCTCACCGGCTGGTTTCGCGACGTGATCCGCGAATCCATGCAAGGTCTGTACTCGGCGCAAATGGACCGCTCTTTTCGCCAGGGAATGAGCTGGTTTATTTTCTCTGAGGTGATGTTTTTTGGTGCCTTCTTCGGCGCGCTCTTTTATGCCCGCTTTATCGCCGTTCCGTGGCTGGGGGGCGCGAGTAACAATGCGATGACGGCCGCGGTATTGTGGCCAGATTTCGTCGCTCAGTGGCCACTCACGTTGACCCCGGGCGGGATTGAAACCACCGCGATGCCCGCGATGGGGTTACCGCTGTTAAACACCTTTATCCTCCTGACCTCTTCTGTGACGCTCCAGATTGCCCATACCGCGATGGAGAAAAACCAACGGGGGCGAATTAAAAGCTTCCTATTGGCCACGGTGTTATTAGGCGCATTGTTTATGTTTTTTCAGGGCGAAGAATATATCCATGCTTACCAAGAAATGGATCTACGTCTCGACTCTGGGGTCTATGGCAACACCTTTTATTTATTAACTGGCTTTCATGGCCTACACGTTACATTAGGCACCATCATGTTGTTTGTGATTTGGTTACGTGTATTACGCGGCCACTTCACGCCGACACAACACTTTGGTTTTCAAGCCAGTGCTTGGTATTGGCACTTTGTCGATGTGGTCTGGCTATGCTTGTTTGTCTTTGTGTATATCTTGTAGCTCAGTAAGGACGCGGGTTAGGGGTAATCCAGCCCATTGAGAGCGCCAATAAAAGCAGTAAGAAGATGCAGACGGAAAATAAAACGCGACGGCCCAAAAAGCGAGATAAAGGCACGGAGCGATCGCCATTGAGCAAGACAGGAATGGCACGAAATAAGTTAAATAAAATAAAGATCAGCAAACAAATCAGAATAGCTTTGACCAGCATAAGCGCTCCTTAGCGCAATAGGTAATCATGAAACAAGGACGGCGAATGGGGTTTCTGATATTGACTGTGGTTGTGGTCGCGCTACTCGTCAAGTTAAGTCATTGGCAATGGACGCGTGGCGTGCAAAAAGCGCAACACTTGGCACAGTTTGAGGCTAATCAAGCCCCCAACTCACTTTCAGGCATGGTGCGAAAAGGCCAACGGTTGGCGCTCGACGGCCAGTTTCGCCCTGAATTTGCCGTGTGGCTGGATAATCAGACCCACCAAGGTCAGGTTGGCTATCGCCTTTTTCTTCCTTTTGTGCCGAGCCAACAGCCATCGCCGAGTCAACAGTCATCGCAATGGTGGCTGGTGGAATTGGGCTGGGTGGCCGCGCCAGCATTGCGCCGCTTGCCGGCCGTGCCCGTGTTGGCATCGCGCTACCAGCTGTCTGGTTTTGTCGATACACCCTCTGAGCGGGTGGTACTCAAGGAGGAAACGGCATCGCACGCCTGGCCCGCTCGGGTTCAGCGCATTGATTTAAAAGTACTTAACGCCCAACTGACAACGCTGAATACGCAGTGGTTGATACGGACAGAAACATTGATGGATGTGACCACGCCGAGTCGGGATGCCTTGGCGCAAGCGGGGATTACGCCGGTGTGGCAGCCGGTGGTGATGCCACCGGTAAAACATTATGGCTATGCCTTGCAATGGGCACTCATGGCGCTCGCAGTCAGTATTGGCGCGGGCATCTGGTGGTACAAAACAAAACAGAGGGAAGCGGTGTGAAAGGACGCATGACGCTCGCAGCATTGATTGGTATTTTTGTCCTGCCTGTGGTGGTGGCGAAATTGGTGCTAGAGCAAAGCTGGTATGAAAAAGGGGTCACTAATTACGGACAGTTTCTCGCTGAGCCGGCGACCTTGAATTGGTTGCCTGAGCAAGGCCAGTGGCGGTTGATTTATCGGGTGCCAGAGCAATGTGACGCTGTATGCGAGCAAGCCTTGTTTCAGTTAACACAAATTCCGATTGCGGTCGGCAAAGAGCGCGATCGGGTCACTAGCGTGGCACTGACAAGTACCACCCCTAACGCACCGGAGGTACTGACATGGCAAACCCTGACGACGGAACAGGCGCAGGCATGGCAGCAGCAAGCATTTGATAAAAATACCATTTACCTTAGCGATCCGATGAACAATGTGGTGCTGGCCTATCCTGTCAGTGACGATAAAACGAAGTGGGTAGCGCAAGGCAAAGGTTTATTGCGTGATCTCAAACGGCTTCTTAAATTGTCGAAGGTAGGCTGATTATGGCAACGCGTCGCTACCAACTCGCCGTCTTATCGACACTGATACTGGCCGTGCTGGTGGTTGGACTTGGCGCGTTTACCCGCCTTACCGAAGCGGGACTGGGTTGCCCAGACTGGCCTGGATGCTATGGCCATTTGGCAGTACCGGCCAGTGAAAGCGCGCAATCGGTCGCCATGTCGCGTTTCCCAGATGCGCCGCTTGATATCAATAAAGCATGGAATGAAATGTTGCACCGCTACGTGGCGGGCACCTTAGGGCTGGCGATTTTTGCGTTGGCGTGGATCAGCTGGCGACGTCCTGACTATCAGGCTTTACGACCACTGACCACCTTGCTCAGTGTAGTGGTCATCGCGCAAGCCGCCCTAGGGATGTGGACCGTGACTTTAAGTTTGATGCCGGTGGTGGTGATGGCGCACTTACTCGGTGGTTTCACCACGGTATGCTTGCTAGTTTGGCTGGCGGTGGCGACAGGCGCGCTCCGATTGCCGGTGTTTTCGATGTCGTCATCCGCGCGCCGCGTGGGCACGTTGGCTTTGGTCGCGGTGATTGTACAAATCGGTCTCGGCGGCTGGACCTCCGCCAACTATGCCGCCACCGTCTGCACTCAGCTACCTATCTGCGAAAGCCCTTGGTGGCAGCTTTTCACCCCTTCCGCCTTTCATCCCGTCAGTCCTCTTAGCGAAACCTATCAATTTGGCGTGCTGAACCATGCCGAGCGGGTGACCATCCATGCTACCCATCGTCTGGGCGCCATGGTGGTCACTGTATTAGTGCTCGCTTGGGCATGGATGCTGTGGCGTGCTGGGGCGCGCGCGCTGGCAATGGCAGTGAGTGGTGTGCTGGCGATGCAAATTACGTTAGGGGTGACCAATGTGGTCGCGCTACTGCCGCTGAGTGTGGCGGTGGCACACAACTTAGGGGGATTATCACTGTTGGTTACGTTGCTGATCACTCGTCGTTTATCTCTTTCCTCGTCACTATCCCAAGGAGCTCGTGATGGCACAGTTTCAACGTACCGCTAGTGTTTCGACACGGGTTGGCGCCAATTGGCGTGATTATTACGAGCTGACCAAACCGCGTGTGGTTGCTATGTTGCTTCTCACCGCGTTGGTGGGCATGTGCTTAGCCACTCCCGGTTGGCCACCTTGGTCGGCGGTGCTGGTGGGATTGTTTGGCATTGGTGCGCAAGCCAGCGCAGCGGCGGTGTTTAATCACGTTATCGACTGGAAAATTGACACGAAAATGCAGCGCACCCGCCATCGCCCCGTAGCCGAGGGACGAGTGAGTCAAGGCGCCGCGTTGGCCTTTGCGGTGATACTGATGGTGATGGGATTCATTGCCTGTTGGTGGCTGAACCCGCTCACGGCTTGGCTAACGTTTGCCAGTCTAGTCGGGTATGCGTTGGTGTATACCCAGTGGCTTAAACCCGCGACCCCGCAAAATATCGTGATTGGCGGGTTGGCGGGTGCAATGCCGCCTTTGCTAGGCTGGACCGCGGTGACCGGAGAGCTTCACGCCCACGCGCTGCTGCTGGTGATGATCATTTTTACTTGGACGCCGCCTCACTTTTGGGCGTTAGCGATACATCGCCGCCATGATTATGCTAAAGCCGATGTGCCGATGCTGCCTGTCACTCATGGGGTAGGGTTTACCCAAACTATGGTCTTGCTTTACACCCTACTGCTGGTCATCGTGGGCATTTTCCCTTGGCTGACTGGGATGAGTGGTTGGTTGTATCTGGTAGGGGCGACCACGTTAAATCTGGTCTTTGTCGGTTACGCTTGGCGACTGAAAACCCAGTCGCAAAAAGGCATCGCGTGGCAGACCTTTAAGTTCTCGATATGGCATATCTTCGCGACCTTTGTGGTGCTCCTTGCCGACCACGCGTTGCGCTATTAAGGGCCTACTTTAGCCCTTGCGCCGACAGTACGGTGGCTTTGTCGGCGACAAAAGACACTTTGATGTGCTTACCATCGCCGCCCCACACACAGTGGGTTAAGCCCATGGTGTCGTCGCATTGGCTAGGCTCGCCAATGTGGCTCACAACCGCGTCATAGCTCATGCCCACTTCGAGCTGATCGTAGTTTTGCTTGGTCACTTTCGAGCAACCCGCTAGCAATACCGCCAACACACAGGCAAAAAATACACGCATAACCTTTCCTTATTTACAGAGGTGATGAGCCTAGTTGGCGCAGTGCAACTGATGCAGTGCAATGGCCGCTCGTCGATTAGATTGTCGCAATGGTACACTGCTGCATCGATAAGGGCCACCCGCTGACCTTGCCGGTTATCGCTGCAATCGTGTTCTTTATCAAAAATGATACATCATTCTGACGTATAGCGTGGCGTCCAATACTGAGAACGAGGAAGTATGTGGCAGTCTCTCACTCAGCGTGAGCTTCATTGGCGGGTCTTATCGCTGGCTTTACCTATGGTGATCTCCAATATCACCGTCCCCCTATTAGGGGTAGTGGATGCCGCGGTGATCGGCCACTTAGACCATGCATGGTATTTAGGTGGTGTGGCGGTTGGCAGCACCATGATAAATGTGACCTTTTGGCTGTTGGGCTTTTTGCGTATGGCGACCACCGGGTTTACCGCGCAAGCCTATGGCGCGAGTGATAACCGTGAGTTGGCGGCCACTTTTGTGCGTGGCGCGTCCTTAGCGGGCTTGCTGGCTGTACTGTTGATCGCACTGCATGTGCCTATTTTAGAGGGGGTGATGCACTTTAGTGATGCCAGCGCCGAGGTGAAACATTACGCGAGTCAGTACTTCTCCATTCGGATCTTTAGTGCGCCGGCGACCTTGATGAACTTGGTGATCATGGGTTGGCTATTGGGGGCGCAAAATGCGCGCCAGCCGATGTGGCTGCTGATTGTGGTTAACAGTGCCAATATTGTCCTTGATTTGCTGTTTGTGGTGGGTCTCGATATGAAAGTCGAAGGAGCTGCTGCAGCGAGTGTGGCTGCCGATTATCTCGGCCTCATGTTGGGGCTCTATTTTGTCAAAGGTATCTGGCAATCGCGTCAGTTACCGACCGTTCGGTCGGTGTTTGAGCGCGGGCTAACTGGGATGAGCCGCTTGCTTAAGCTTAATCGAGACATCTTTTTACGCAGCCTTAGCTTGCAGTTGGCGTTTACCTTTATGACCTTCCAAGGGGCGACACTCGGTGATGACATTGTGGCCGCCAATGCGGTGCTGATGAGTTTTCTGATGCTGATTTCTTTTGCAATGGACGGCTTTGCCTATGCGATGGAGGCAATGGTGGGTAGAGCGATTGGCGCGCAGAGCAAGTCTGCGTTGTTGGTGTCATTGATAGGTAGCACGTTTTGGTCGTTGGTGATTTGCCTGGCTATCACGCTGGCATTTGGTGTGGCAGGCCGTCACATCATTGCGCTGATTTCTGACATCGAGGCGGTGCGTGACCAAGCGGCGCGTTATTTACCTTGGCTAGTGGCCATGCCTTTAGTGTCGATGTGGTGCTTTTTGCTCGATGGTATCTTTATTGGTGCGACGCGGGGTAAAGACATGCGCAATGGGATGTTCGTCGCCACCGCCGGCTTTTTTGTTGCATGGTGGCTAGCGCAAGATTGGGGCAATCACGCCCTGTGGTTAGCGATGCTTACTTTTATGGCGCTACGAGGGCTCAGTCTCGCGGTGTGCTTTGTTTACCACTGGCGACGAGATAGCTTTTTTGACGTCACGCACTGAGACCTATCAACAAAAAAACAGGCCAGTTGGCCTGTTTTTGCGATGGAAGGGCAGCGTCTTAATAGTAAGAGTGATCGCCACGCGCGTGCTCGGTCACATCGCGCACACCCTTTAGCTCGCCGCTGAACTCGGCCAGCAACTGCTTTTCGATCCCTTCTTTTAAGGTCACGTCTACCATTGAACAGCCATTGCAACCGCCACCGAATTGCAAAATCGCCACGGCGTCATCGGTGATTTCAATCAAGTTAACATGGCCGCCATGGCTGGCAAGCTGTGGGTTGACTTGGCTTTGAATCACGTAATCAACACGCTCCATCAAAGGCGCATCGGAGGCCACTTTCCGCATTTTCGCATTCGGTGCTTTCAGCGTCAGCTGTGAGCCCATTTTATCGGTGACAAAGTCGATTTCCGCTTCGTCTAAAAACGGTAGGCTTAGCTCATCAATGAAAGCAGAGAAGCCGTTGAATTTGAGTTCGGTATCGCTGCTTTCTACTGCTTCGGGTGGACAATAAGAAACACCGCACTCGGCGTTTGGCGTGCCTGGGTTAACCACAAACACGCGAATATTGGTGCCCTCGGGCTGTTGCTCAAGCAACTTCACAAAGTGGCTTTGTGCATTTTCTGAAATTTTGACTTCTGACACGACAAATACCTGACTAATCCAGTGTGTTTTGTACAGTGTACTCCGGTTTTTACTTGCTATCACCCCTTGTTCAATGTGGCTAATTTATGGTCACTGCGGTTTATCTCAAGGGAGCTTGGTCCGCGCAATACAATAAATATCGACCCGTTTCGCACCCGCTCGGCGCAACAAACGGCAAAGTTGACTGACCGTTTCTCCGGTTGTCACCACGTCGTCGACAAGCGCAACATGCTCTGCCGGCAATGCACCGTGCAAGCGAAATGCCCCGCGCAGGTTCTTCAGTCGCGCAGATCTATCCAACCCTTGCTGAGGCGAGGTATGGCGAGTACGCCTTAGATAGTGATTGACGACTTGGCTGTCGAGCCGCTGTTGTAGCGCCCATGCCAGATGGGCGCTTTGGTTAAAGCCGCGTTGTAGCCGTCGCCGCCAGTGTAAGGGAACAGGCAGTAAGACTGGGGCTGGCGTGTCGATTTTCTCGCTGAGCAGCGTGGCGAACGGAAGGGCGAGCTCGAAGTCTCCTTGATATTTAAAGCGGTGAACCAAATCAGGGAGCGGGTCGAGGTAGGCACTGATCGCGGTAAGCGTATGCCACGCAGGTGGATGGCTGAGGCACTGACCACAATGTGTTTGAGGGGTGAGCACCGGCAAGCCACAACATTGACACCCGTAGGCCTGATGATGTTTATCCCAGCACGCATCGCAGCACAAGGTGTGATCGGCAGGGAGGGATAAGCGACACACGGGGCACTGATGGGGCAAAGATTTGCCCCTAATGCTTTGCCAAACGCCAGCAAGGCGAGGGGGATGAATTGCTGGTATCATAGCCATCCTGATGAAAAAGAGTACAAAGGCAGTGTAAAGCATGGCGTTATGTGATTGGCAATCTTACGGACAAGGCCCCGATCTGGTTCTCATTCATGGTTGGGGAATGAACAGTGCTGTTTGGTCGCTTATCTTGCCGTATCTCACTGCAAACTACCGAGTTCATTGTGTTGACTTGCCCGGATTTGGGTTGAGCCCCGCACAGCCGGGGCTTGATTTAGAACAACTGGCACAAGTGTTGCTTAAAGAATCACCAGCGCAAGCAACTTGGTTGGGCTGGTCACTGGGCGGATTGGTGGCCACGCAAGCGGCCCTGCTCGCGCCCCATCGTTTGACGGGGCTCGTGACGGTCGCAAGCTCACCCAAGTTTGTCGCGGAACCGGGATGGCGAGGCATTAAACCCGCGGTGCTGAATGCATTTGCCTCACAGCTTGAGCAGGATTTTTCTTTGACCGTGGAGCGATTTATGGCGCTGCAGGCCATGGGGTCGCCCACTGCGAAGAAGGACATTAAAGCGCTCAAGCAGGCAGTGTTTTCACGACCTGCACCGGATCCTCAGGCTCTGGCCGATGGTTTGCAAATACTGGCTTCGGCGGATTTACGTCAAGCATGCCAGTCAATTCGCTTACCTTGGCTGCGGTTGTACGGTCGCCTCGATGGTTTGGTGCCTGTCGCCGTGGCGGGACAGATGGACGCTTGGTTACCGCATTCACCGAGTGAGGTGTTTGCACACAGTGCCCATGCCCCTTTTGTCACTGAGCCTGACGGTGTGGTAGACAGGCTCACCGCCTTTCTGGCAACCAATTGCCGCCCTGACTGCGCGCGCTGAACGATTTTTGGCAGAATTGACTAAATCTTGTCATTCCTCTGCCGATAAGTTAACTATGTCACTTGCTCTGGTATGAGGAGAGACCATAATGAACGTAGGCAACGTTGGGCAGTCTCAGGCCTATCATCCTCAGTCGATGAAGCCAAAATCGCCGCCGCAAACGCAACCAAATGCGGACAAAGAGGTCAAAGATACAAAGCCCGCTGAGACAGCGGCCACCCCAGCGGTGAAAGACGTCAAGGATGCGAAAGCAGCCAAAAACGCTGAAGGCGTTGACAAGTCTAAAGAGAAATCATCGGTTGAATCCTTTACTTATGGCGCGTTGGGCATGGACCATCCGGACAAAGTGAAGGAAAACGATGATACCGCCTATAACGCAGGACAATTTTTGTCTGCGCTGGGAACAATAGGCACAATACTCGCGGTTGTCGTCTAAAATATAAGGAGACGAGGCCGGACTGACAATGAGGCCTTCAGCTGATGTTGGGAGGTAGCATCAGATGAATATATCGCCAGCAAGCGTCAGTATCCCAACTGTCGCGCCATCGGTGAACCCGCCAACTGAGCAAGTTGCGCGGGAAAATCGCGTGCGCGAAAAAATTGTTCCGACCAAACAGCCGCCCGCGCTGGATCATGAAAAACCAGCGACGGAGCAAGACAAGCAACTGCGTAATCCGTCGTGGGATCCGTCGCAGCACCCCAATTATTCTTTCGACTATACCCCTGAGTCATTTAAAGACGCCGACTACAACGGCGCCAATGTTGCTAACCGCATTGATGCCATCACACGTAGCGAGCCCGGAGACGAGGCGCGACCAGAAAACGGCTATCCGTTGGGGCTCAAAATGCCCGAAGAGGTGTTGGAGAAAATTGAGCAGCTGCAAAGATTTGAACGCACCCGTGCGGTGGTCGCGATGCGCTACCAGCAAGCGACCGTGGCGAATATGCCATCAGAAGTATTAATTGTGATTTAAGCTCGGTCCGTTGAGCCGATTGACGTTAAAGCCCCGCCAAGACGAGCGGGGCTTTTTTGCGTCATTAAGAGCGCTTGGCGCGGGCAAAGGCATCTGCCATGCTCCCGCCGATAGGTTTGGCGGGTTGACGAGGCGCCTTGCGTGATGGGCGATGCTGTCCCGCTTTGTGGTTATCGCCTTGACCTTGGGGCGCACTGTCGCCTGAAGGGGTATCGTCCAAACGCATGGATAAGCCAATCCGTTTGCGTGGTACATCCACCTCCATCACTTTGACTTTAACCACATCTCCGGCTTTGACCACATCGCGAGGGTCACTGACAAAGCGATTCGATAGGGCGGAGATGTGCACCAAGCCGTCTTGGTGAACTCCGACATCGACAAAGGCGCCAAAGTGCGTCACGTTGGTCACCACGCCTTCCAGTTGCATTCCGGGCTTCAGGTCGCTGACTTGATTGATGCCTTCCGCAAAGGTGGCGGTCTTAAACTCAGGACGCGGGTCGCGGCCGGGTTTTGCCAACTCGTTAAGCACGTCGGTAACCGTGATCGCCCCAAAGCTATCATCCGCAAACTCTTTCGCGTTCAGGCTTTGCAAGAAACGGCTGTTACCGACGAGTGCCTCGACGGCTTTGCCGGTTTTCTCCGCAATGCGTTTGACCAAAGAATAGGTTTCTGGGTGAACGCCAGAGCGATCCAGCGGGTTGGCACCGTCCATTACCCGTAAAAAGCCCGCACATTGCTCGAATGCTTTAGGGCCAAGACGCGGCACTTTCAGCAGGGTTTTACGATCGCCAAAGCGGCCATTTTCATCACGAAAAGCGACAATATTTTGCGCCATGGTTTGGCTTAAGCCAGCGACACGAGTCAGGAGTGGCGCCGATGCACTGTTCAGATCCACGCCGACCGCGTTCACACAGTCTTCGACCACAGCATCGAGTTTTTTGGCAAGCTGACTTTGAGAGACATCGTGCTGATATTGGCCTACACCAATCGATTTCGGGTCAATTTTAACCAGTTCGGCCAGTGGGTCTTGCAGGCGGCGGGCGATAGAAACGGCACCACGCAGCGAGACATCAAGGTCGGGAAATTCATTCGCAGCTAATTCCGATGCCGAATACACCGAGGCGCCCGCCTCACTGACCATGACGGTCTGAATGGCTAAGCCGGCCTGACTCAGCATGGTTTTGGCAAACGCTTCGGTCTCGCGGGAGGCGGTGCCGTTGCCGATTGCGATGAGGTTGACCTGATGACGTTTAATTAAATTGAGCACCGTTTTGCTCGCCCCATTTATGTCGTGACGCGGAGCGGTAGGATAAATGGTGGCGGTATCGAGCAATTTCCCCGTACCGTCCACCACGGCCACCTTACAGCCGGTACGCAAACCCGGATCAATGCCGAGCGTACAGCGTGGGCCCGCGGGAGCGGCCATCAGAACGTCTTTCAGGTTGGCGGCAAAGACATCAATGGCGTCGCTTTCGGCCCGCTCTTTCAAACTGGCCATAAGCTCAGTCTCAAGGTGCATGAGTATTTTGACTCGCCACGCGAACGCGATAACTTGCTTACGCCAACGATCGGCGGGCGCACTGCCCAAGGATAAGCCGTAATGCTCGGCAATCATGGTTTCGCAGATACTGCCTTTACTGTCTGATTCTTGGTCTGGGTCAGCGACTAAGGCCAGTTGCAA
This sequence comes from Salinivibrio proteolyticus, assembly GCF_027286365.1. Classification (NCBI taxonomy): domain Bacteria; kingdom Pseudomonadati; phylum Pseudomonadota; class Gammaproteobacteria; order Vibrionales; family Vibrionaceae; genus Salinivibrio; species Salinivibrio proteolyticus. Next base: position 119,581 of record NZ_CP114584.1, read on the forward strand.
GACGCCTTCGTTGCGGCCACGTAGCATGGCCAAGGCGCGGTGAGAAGGCACTTTAGCGATCGGCTCTTGATGATCGAAGTAGTCTTTAAATTTCGCCCCAGCCTCTTCTTGGCCTGTGACAACACTTGCGCGTAACACCGCGTATTGGTTGAGATATTGACGAATTTTATCGAGCAAGGCGGCATCTTCAGCGAGGCGTTCCATCATGATGGCGCGGGCGCCGTCGAGTGCTGCCTTGGTGTCGGCGATGCCTTGCTCGGGATTGAGATAGGATTGGGCGAGCGTGTCAGGATCGTGCGACGCGTCTTGCCATAAGGCCTCGGCCAAGGGCGCTAGGCCTGCTTCAATGGCAATCTGTCCTTTGGTACGACGCTTGGGTTTATAGGGCAGATAGAGATCTTCCAAGCGGTTCTTGCTGTCCGCCGATAAAATGTCGCGACGCAAGCTATCGGTTAGTTTACCTTGCTCATCAATCGATTTTAGGATGGTGTCACGCCGAGCCTCCATTTCGCGCAAGTACACTAAGCGTGTTTCCAGCGTGCGCAGTTGGCTGTCATCCAGCCCTTGGGTGGCTTCTTTTCGATAGCGAGCAATAAAGGGGACGGTATTTCCGTCATCGAGCAGCGCAACGGCGGTTGCGACCTGGTTGGGTGAGACATTGAGCTCTTTAGCCAGGGTTTGAGTCAGTTGACTGTGCATGCATATCCTTTTGTAAACAAGCACGGCAGCACCGCAGCACTGCCATTGAATCTGTTTCTTTGACCCTTGTGGTCGTTAAGGTTCCCGTGAGTCGGTCTCGGTTGGGTAAGTGATTGTATTGACGAACCAATGCTTCTCGCCTTCAGGGGTTCGGACCACCACCTCATCATCGACCGCTTTTTTGAGCAGGGCGCGCGCCATGGGCGCATCAATCGAGATGTAGTCTTTACGATCGTAAATCTCATCAGGGCCAACAATCCGAAAGCGTTTGATATCGCCCGCCTCGTTTTCAATTTCTACCCAAGCGCCAAAAAAGACCCGCCCTTCTTGTTGGGGTGAGTAGTCGACAATGGTGAGTTCATTCAGCCGCTTGCGCAGATAACGGACGCGGCGGTCAATTTGTCGCAGCAAGCGCTTGTTATAGGTGTAGTCGGCATTCTCTGAGCGGTCGCCTAAACTTGCCGCCCAACTGACAATTTTGGTGATCTCTGGGCGTTTTTCATGCCACAGGTGGTCATGTTCCGCTTTGAGTGCGTTAAACCCTTCACGGGTGACCAGTTTGGTTTTCACGCAGCGTCTCCTTAACCCTCGCGAAGCCTCAATAAGTGATGCAATTTCAATGAGCAAATTACAAGAACCGAGCAAGCTTGTCGAGGCAACACTCGGTAACAATTTCTTCGTTGTTTCGTGGCGGAACCATCAGTGTCAATCCGCGCAAATGTGGCAAAATCCGGTATGATTACAGCAATGACTGCTTGATTTGTCGGCAGATAACCACATTGAGTATGAGGGTTAACCATGCAAGAAAACTATAAAATCCTAGTGGTGGATGATGATATGCGTCTGCGTTCGCTACTGGAGCGTTACCTAACTGAGCAGGGCTTCCAAGTGCGCAGTGTGGCCAATGCCGAACAGATGGATCGCTTGCTCGCGCGGGAAGCCTTTCACCTGATGGTCTTGGATCTGATGCTGCCGGGTGAAGATGGCTTATCTATCTGCCGCCGTTTGCGTCAGGCGAACAACCAATTACCGATTTTAATGCTCACCGCAAAGGGTGATGAAATTGACCGCATTGTCGGATTAGAAGTGGGCGCGGACGATTACTTGCCCAAGCCATTTAACCCACGGGAGCTATTGGCGCGTCTCCGTGCTGTCTTGCGCCGCCAAACCATTGAAGCGCCGGGCGCACCGAGTGCAGACACCAAGGTGGTCGAATTTGGCGAGTTTCGCCTCAACCTCGGTACACGGGAGATGTTCCGTAATGACGATCCGATGACGTTAACCTCGGGCGAATTTGCGGTCCTTAAAGCCTTGGTGACCAATGCGCGCGAGCCGTTATCACGCGACAAGCTGATGAATATGGCGCGCGGACGTGAGTACTCCGCGATGGAACGCTCCATTGACGTGCAAATCTCGCGATTGCGCCGCATGATTGAAGACGATCCGAGCAAGCCACGCTATATCCAGACCGTGTGGGGACTGGGCTACGTGTTTGTCCCTGACGGCGAGGTATAAGCGATGCGGATGTCGCCGCGCACCAACTTTGCCCGCACGCTTTTGATTTTGGCTGGCCTATTGATTGCCAGCCAAGTTTTTTCTTATCTCACCATCGTTAATTATGCCCTGCTCCCCAGCCTGCAGCAGTTCAATAAAATCCTGGCCTTTGAAGTGCGCTTGATGCTGGAAGAGGATTGGACGCTGAAAGACGGGGAAGTGCTGCACTTGGGTGAGCCCGTGCGTCGGCAACTGCTGGAACAAATTGGGGTGACCTTACATGCCCCCAATAGTGACGCCGCAGGCGCCTACCAAGACGCGATGCAGATCGATTATCTCAGTGCGCGGATGAGCGAAGAGCTGGGAACGCCGACCGAAGTGCGCCTTGTCAGCGGTGAAGACAGCTATGTACTGTGGTTAAAGTTTGACGCCATCGATGACTTTTTGATGCGTATTCCGCTTTCCGAACTGCATCAAGATGACTTTGCGCCCCTTTTCCAATACAGCCTGATTATTGCGTTGCTGGTGATTGCAGGTGGTTGGCTGTTTATTAAGATGCAAAATCGCCCACTGGTGACCTTAGAGCGTGCTGCGTTAGATGTGGCTGAAGGCCGGTTTCCTGAGCCTGTCGCTCCAAAAGGCGCCTCTGAAATTCAAGCGGTGACAGTGGCGTTTAATAAAATGTCTGCAGGCATACGTAAACTCGAAGAGGATCGTGCCTTGCTGATGGCAGGGGTGAGCCATGATTTGCGCACGCCGCTGACGCGCATTCGCTTGGCGACCGAAATGATGTCGCCGGACGATGAGTACCTTGCCGATAGCATCACCAAAGACACCGAAGAGTGCAACGAGATCATCAACCAGTTTATGGATTATCTGCGCGCGGTGCAGCAGCAAGACCCTGATCCGGTAGATTTAGCGAGCATTTGTCGTGATGTGGCGAATAGCCAACAGCTGGTGGGTATCGAGATGGATACCGAGTTGCTGCCTTTGTATGGCGAGTTGTATGCCAACTCGGTGGCGCTTAAGCGGGCCGTGACTAACTTGGTGGTTAACGCGGTCCGCTATGGCAACGGCTGGGTACGCATTCGTTGTGGCAGTACCGCCGATCATACCCACCAATGGGTCGAAGTTGAGGACAATGGACCGGGCATTGATGCGAGCCTAGAAGCGTCGCTTTTCCAGCCGTTCACGCGGGGTGATTCGGCTCGTGGTAGCGAGGGAACCGGACTGGGACTCGCCATTGTGAAACGGATTGTAGAACAACTGCGCGGCGATATTCGCTTGTCTTCCCGTACCGAAGGAGGGCTGAGGATCCAGATGACATTTCCGGTCAATCAAGGGCGTACTAAAAGCTAGTGTGCGCGTTGCCACGTTTTCTCCACGGCCTATTCGCGAAGGCGGATAGGCCGACCATACTGTCGTATAGAACTAATACACACACTATGGCCTATGCGACTTTGTTTAGATAAAAACGATCCTACCCCGAAATTTCAGCAATTGATTGAGCAAATCCAGCGTCAGATCGCCAGTGGTGCGCTGCGCTCAGGCGAGCGCTTGCCGTCGGTACGCGTGCTGGCGCGAGAGTTAAAGATGAACCCGATGACGGTCTCGCGCAGTTATCAGCAACTTGCCGAGCAAGGATGGTTAGAGCGAGTGCGAGGCGTTGGGATGAAAGTCAGCCAGCAAGCGCGTCCTGCTGAGCCTCATCAACGGTTGCAATATGTACAAGCGCCATTGGCGCATTTTATTCAGGTGGCCAATCAAGCCGGATATAGCAAATCCGAGGCCATGGCGTTGGTCATGGCCCACTGGGAGAGCGATATCGGCGATCATGCGTTGGAATAATGGGTTTTATGGCCAAGCCAACGTGCGATGATTGCGGCGGCGTGTTGCGGATAGTGTTGATGCAGGTGGTGCGCTAACTTCTGTACCTCGGGGATCAGCGCTTGGTCACGCACCAAATCGGCAATTTTAAACTCGGCCAAGCCGGTTTGCCGGGTACCGAGAAGCTCGCCGGGCCCGCGAATATCGAGATCGCGCTGTGCGATCACAAAGCCATCATTGCTCTCGCGCAGGACGCCCAAGCGTTGACTGGCGGTTTTAGACAAAGGGGCATGATACAAGAGCACACAGTGGCTGGCGACGGAGCCTCGACCGACACGGCCCCGTAATTGGTGAAGTTGTGCCAACCCGAGCCGCTCGGGGTTTTCAATGATCATCAAACTCGCATTGGGGACATCGACGCCCACTTCAATCACGGTAGTTGCGACCAACAAATGCAGCTCCCCTTGCTTAAAGGCTTGCATGACGGCTTGTTTTTCGGCCGCTTTCATGCGTCCGTGGACAAGGCCGACGGCAAGATGAGGAAGTGCCGCTTTGAGTGCGGTGGCGGTATCTTCAGCAGCTTGCGCTTCTAGAGCGTCGGATTCTTCAATCAAGGTACACACCCAATACGCTTGGCGGCCTTCACTGCAGGCGGCACTGACACGCGCAATAATGTCATCGCGACGCGTATCTGGCACGGCAACGGTTTGGATTGGCGTGCGTCCCGGGGGGAGCTCATCGATAATCGAGGTATCGAGATCGGCATACGCAGTCATCGCGAGAGTGCGCGGGATCGGGGTGGCTGTCATGATCAATTGATGTGGATGTGCCCCTTGTTGCTCGCCTTTCTCTCGCAGGGCGAGGCGTTGGTGAACACCAAAGCGGTGTTGCTCATCAATGATCACCAAGGCTAAATGGTCAAAGTCGACATGGGCTTGAAACAACGCATGCGTGCCGACCACCATTTTCGCCTCACCGCTGGCAATCCGTGCAAGTTCAGCGTCGCGCGCTTTGCCTTTAAGCTTACCGGCGAGCCAACCGACCTGAATACCCAACGGCTCCAGCCATTGGGCAAAATTCACCGCATGCTGTTCGGCCAATAGCTCCGTGGGGGCCATTAATGCGACTTGGTAACCGTGTTCGATAGCTTGCAGCGCCGCCAATACCGCAACCAGCGTCTTACCCGCGCCCACATCGCCTTGTACCAAGCGCATCATGGGGACGGGCTTAGCCAGATCGCGACTGATTTCATCGACCACGCGCGATTGTGCCCCTGTGGGTGAGAATGGCAGGTTGGCCAGCAATTGTTGGCTCAGCGCCCCATTCGGTGGCAACGGCGTGGCACTGACCGCTTGCGCTTGATGACGAACGGACAGCATCGACAGATGTTGGGCGAGTAATTCTTCAATAATTAAGCGACGTTGAGCAGGGTGTTGTCCGGCTTGCAAGGCCTCAAGTGACACCTCCGGTGGCGGACGATGCAAAAGGTGTAAGGCATCGCGTAATGAAAGCTGTCTATCATATAAGCCCTCAGGGAGTAACTCTTGTACACCACTTTTGTCCAGCAATGCCAACGCTTGGTCGGTTAGACTGCGCAAGGTAGCTTGGCGCAGCCCTTCGGTGGTGGGATAGACAGGTGTCAGGGTTTCTTCTAGCGCAAGTTCGGTAGGCTCAGAAAAGACTTTATAGTCAGGGTGAATGATTTCTAGGCCATGCTTACCGCGTTTTAGCTCGCCATAGGCCTTCACATGTTTGCCGATGGCGAGGCTGTTTTTCATCGCGGCGTTGAAGTTAAAAAAGCGTAGCGTCAGCGCACCATTGCCATCATGGATCCGCACGGTCAGCATGCGGCGGCGCCCAAACACAGTGTCATTGTGCGTCACTTCACCCTCAACGGTCGCGGTTTGTCCGGGGAGCAAACTGGCGATCGGCCAGACGCGTGTGCGATCTTCATAACGGTACGGCAAGTGAAACAAGACATCTTGAACCGTATACAACCCCAGCTTGGTCAGCTTTTCCGCCATTTTGGCGCCGACACCGGCCAGTGTTTCGACTGAGACAGCATTGAGCATGGATGATCGCATCAAAATAGTCCGTTATTTACTACGTTTGTGTTTGGCTGCCTGCATCGCAGACCACCATGCCTCATCAGCAACGATTTGCCCGTGTTCATCCAGCGGTGGATAGGGCAGCCCTTTTTGTTTGGCCACGCGTGCTAAAACAGGATGGCCCCGTTCAAACAGGATCTTGTGGACTTCTTCGTCCGGAATACGGGTGTGAGCCCGTTGGTACATACCCGCTAATTGGCGCTGTCGCTGGGCTTCATACAGAATAAGAGCACTCGCCACTGACACGTTTAATGACTGTACCATACCCACCATTGGGATGAGGATATCTTGATCCGCCTTATCGAGCGCTTCGCGACTGATGCCTTCTTTTTCTTGGCCTAATACAATAGCGGTAGGGCGGGTGTAATCGACGTTGCGAAAATCGATGGCGGTGTCGGATAAGTTGGTGACTAAGATCTGCATGCCTTGAGCGTGAAGCGCATCAAAGGCTTCGGCAGTCGAATCATGGGTTTGTACATCGACCCAGTTGCGAGAGCCGGCTGAGGTGCCACCCAAAGCGCGCATTTTACTGCCTTTTGGCCAGACGGCATGAAGACGATGTACGCCGACGGCATCCGCGGTGCGAATAATGGCAGAGATATTATTTGGCTTATGGACTTGTTCCATACACACGGTGAGATCAGGCTGGCGCTGAGCAAGCACTTGATGAATTCGTTCAAACCGTTCTGGTGTCATGGTGAGGTTCCGTTAGTTACACGATAGGAGAGAAACAAACTCGCCCACCAAAAGGCGGGCGAGTGATAGCCTGAGCACGAAATGGCAACATGGCTAGTTCTTTTGACGGCTGACCTTGACCACGTTTGGCATCACACGAATGCGGCGCATAATATTGGCAAGGTGAACCCTGTCTGTGATGGTGAGGCGAACAAAGATGGTGTACAAGCGGCCATCTTTTTCTTCGGTCGTCAGTCCCTGAATATTCGATCCCGTCGCGGCGATGGTGTTGGTTAAATCCGCTAGCGCCCCTTGATGGTTCTGCATATCCACGCGTAGACGAGTACTGAACTCCTGATCGAAATCGTCTGCCCACTCAACAGGCATATATTTATCCGGCTCTTGACGGTAGCCGCGAATGTTTGAGCAGGTTTCACGGTGGATCACTAAGCCTTTACCGGGGCTGACGTGCGCGATAATCGGATCGCCCGGAATAGGGCGGCAACAGTTGGCATAAGTGACCAAGATACCATCTGCGCCACGGATAGGCATTTTCCCGTCCGAAGGTTCCGCGTCCGTGTTTTCATCGTCCAGCAGGCGGCGAGCGATCACGACACTCATTAACTCACCCAAGCCGATCGCGGCGAGCAAATCATCGCTGTTTTCTAGCTTCAGGTCGGTCAAAATTGCATTGAGGCGGTCAGGATCGACATCGGGTAGGTTCTTCTCACCTAGCGCATGGTTGAGCAAACGACGTCCCAATGTGACTGATTCTTCACGGCGCATAGTTTTGAGCACTTGGCGGATTTTGGTCCGTGCCCGAGCGGTCACCACATAATTGAGCCATGCGGCATTCGGGCGAGCGCCCGGTGCGGTAATGATCTCAATGGTTTGGCCGTTTTTCAGAGGTTGGCTTAGCGGATACGGTTGACGATTGACTCGCGCGCCGACACAGGTGTTACCCACATCGGTATGAACCGCATAGGCAAAGTCAACGGCCGTGGCGCCCACGGGGAGCTCGACGATACGCCCTTTCGGGGTAAAGACATACAGCTCATCGGGGAAAAGATCGGATTTAACGCTTTCGATAAACTCGAAGGAGTTCCCCGCGCTTTGCTGCAGCTCAATCAAGTTTTGCATCCAGCGCTGAGCACGTTTTTGTGCCGTGGTACCGGATGGACGTTCGGCGCCGCTCTTATACGCCCAGTGCGCAGCGACCCCTTTGTCCGCCATCTGGTCCATGTCTTCGGTGCGAATTTGCACTTCAACCGGTACACCATGCGGACCAATCATTGACGTATGCAGTGATTGATAACCGTTCGCCTTCGGCACGGCGATGTAATCTTTCAAGCGGCCGGGACGTGGTTTATACAAATTATGCATTTGCCCTAAGACGCGGTAACAGGTGTCGAGGTCGTCGACGATCACGCGAAAGGCATACAAATCCATAATGGTATGAAAGCGCTGTTCTTTATTCTTCATCTTGTTATAGATGGAATAAAGGTTCTTCTCTCGGCCAAGCACGCGCGCGTTGATCCCGGCATCTTCCAAGCGGCCTTCAATTTCCGCATGGATTTTTTGGATCATTTCTTTGCGATTGCCCCGCGCTTGCGCAATCACTTTTTTGAGGACGCGATAGCGGTTGGGGTAGAGCGCTTCAAAGCCGAGCTCTTCGAGCTCCACTTTAATATTGTGAATACCGAGGCGGTGAGCGAGTGGGGCAAAAATTTCCAGTGTTTCGCGGGCAATACGGCGACGTTTATCGGGGCGCAGAGCACCCAAGGTACGCATATTATGGGTACGGTCGCTGAGCTTAATCAGAATGACGCGAATGTCATGGGCCATGGCCATGACCATTTTGCGGAAGTTTTCCGCCTGCGCTTCTTTGCGATCGCGAAACTTGAGCTTGTCGAGCTTGGAAACGCCATCCACCAGATCGGCAACCACATCACCAAAGCGTTGTTGCAGATCCTCTTTGGTCACGTCTGTGTCTTCAATCACATCGTGCAGCAACGCCGCCATTAAGGTTTCGCAGTCCAAGCGCATTTCTGCGAGGATCCGAGCAACGGCGATGGGGTGGATGATGTAGGGCTCACCGGTGGAGCGGGTTTGCCCGTCATGGGCATCGCGCGCAACCAGATACGCTTGCCGGAGCGCTTCAAGCTGCGATTCCGGCAAGTATTGGTTCGCGACTTCTTTCAGGCTATCAAAGAGGTACAAACGGCCTGTTCCCTGATGATGACGCGATTAACGGTGACCAGAAATGGTGCTAACAGCGGCCATTTCGGCAGCTTCTTGCTCCTGCTTTTCTTGACGCTCACGCGCGTCTAGCACTTCTTTGTTGATCAGTCCTTCTTCGATCTCACGCAGTGAGATCACGGTGTACTTGTCATTTTCTTCTGGTACTAGAGGATCTTTACCACCCGTTTGCATTTGGCGGGCGCGGCGGGCCGCAACCAGAACGAGATCGAAACGGTTACCAATTTTTTCAACGGCGTCTTGAACAGTTACGCGTGCCATGAAGGACTCCAGCTGTAGTGATAAACAGGTCTTAAAAATGACCGAAAATTATACAAAAGGCGGCCGTCCATTGCTAGCACTGGGTGCGCTGCAATCGAACAAACGCCAATATTCATGATTAGTCGGCCAGCAAGTCGTCAATCATTGCATGATATTTGCTGGCTTGTTTAGGCTGACGCATCCGCTCTGCACGGAGGATCGCTTTAAGATCCATTAATGCGACATCAAAGTCATCATTAATGATCAAATAGTCATATTCAGCATAGTGAGAGATCTCTGAACGTGCTTCTTGCATGCGTTTGGCGATCACCTCTTCGCTATCTTGGCCGCGAGCGGTGAGACGGCGCTCTAACTCTTCGCGGCTAGGCGGCAAAATAAAGATGCTTTTACTGTTCGGCATCTGTTGACGAATTTGCTGCGCCCCTTGCCAATCAATGTCCAAAAAGATATCGATGCCTTTATTAAGCATCTCTTCAATCCATACGCGCGATGTCCCGTAATAGTTGCCAAAGACTTCTGCGTGTTCCAAAAAGGCGCCTTGATCAATTAAGGCCTTGAATTCTTCTACTGCGACAAAATGGTAATGCACGCCGTTTTCTTCACCGGGACGCATAGCGCGTGTGGTGTGTGAAACCGACACTTTCATGTCATAGCGTGGGTTGTCATTCAGCAGTGCTGAAATCAGGCTTGATTTGCCTGCACCGCTCGGGGCAGAAACAATATAAAGCGTACCTTGACTCATGGATTGATCACTTTAACCGGCTGATGCCAATACCAAAGCATAGCGCAATCGTATTGACGGAGATCGACGAATAGATAGTAGTCTCCCGATGGGAGGCGCGCAGGTTAGCACGAACCGGCGGGGATTTGAACGCTAGAGCGTGAACTTACTGACTCGATACATGTGTGCGCGATTGCCGGTGTGACACAAACTGTGCGCTGAGTCGATAAAGCATGGCTCTGTCTAGAACATGCTTGCATATACGCAATTATTAATGATAATTGTTAGCGTTTGTATTGAGTGGTCGATTTTGGTGTAGGGAGCACATTCAATGATAGGGAGTCAGCAGGCGTTACATCAGGGTGTTACCTCGCTGTATGTGTCACATCAGCGCTGGCTTTCGGGCTTTATTCAGCGACGGATGGGATGCCCGTCAACGTCGGCAGACTTAGTGCAAGATACCTATTTGCGTTTGCTTAACTCTGGCCGTTTGCCTGATACAGACAGTGCGCGTGCTTACCTTACTCATATCGCCAAAGGCTTGATCGTCGATTGGTATCGCCGTCGTCGCGTTGAGCAAGCTTACTTAGACTATCTGCAAGCGCAGCCGGAACGCATGGCCAGCTCGCCCGAGCAACACCAACAAACCATGGAAGCCTTGGTGGCGGTTGATGCGTTATTAGGGCATTTGCCGGTCAAGGTGCGGCAGGCTTTGCTGATGCGCCAGCTCGAGGGAATGAGCTATAAAGACATCGCAAAGGCGCTTTCTGTCTCGATTTCCTCGGTAGAGAAGTATGTCGCCAAGGCATTGGCGACCTGTGTACTCGCCGCACAAGAGTGATTCATTATGTCGTCGTTATCACCTCACGTGGTTGAACAAGCGGCACAATGGATGGCCCGTATGTGGGCCGACGACGTGTCTGAGCAGGATAAACAGGCGCTATCACAGTGGCGACGTGCTCACCCTCATCATGAAAAGGCATGGCAAGCGCTGGAAGGTGTGCAATCCCAGCTTCAGGATGTCTCGGGACATCATTCGGTATTATTGCGACAAAGTGGCCTGTCGCGCCGGCGGTTTTTGATGCTTGGTGGCATTGGTATTGGCGCAGGGTGCTTATTGGCATGGCGCTCTAATGCGCAGCGTTACGAACAGGGCGTTGCCTTGGCAAGCCGAGTCGGGGAGCTCAAACAGTTCACCTTGCCGGATCAGAGTCGTGTCGCGTTAAACACAGACTCGCGGGTGTGGGTCGATTATCAAGGCGGGAAAAAACAAATTTTCCTTGAACGCGGTGAAGTGATGCTCGAAGCGGCATCGCCTTTATCGGTTCTCACCGCCCACGGTCAGGTGTGGGTTGAGGAGCAAGGCCAGCTTGCTGTGCGCCAGTTTGCGCGCTTCAGTGCCATACAATTGTTATCGACCAATGCGCGTATTCAGCCGTTTCAGGGTCAACGGCGTTACATTCCCGCCGGGCATTCGGTGCAATGCACGGACAATAAGGTGCGGCATCTTGCGCCTTTAGAAACTCACGCGGTGAGCTGGTTGGAGCAAAAACTCGTGGCTGAACGCATGCCGCTTTCGACGCTCGTTGAAGAGCTCTCACGGTATTTCTCAGGCTGGTTGCGCTTAGATGCGCAACTGAATGATCTAACCGTGACGGGGGTATTTTCCACCCGTAATATCCAGCAAACGCTGGCGCATTTAGAAACCATTCTGCCTATTGCCCTGCGCTTTCGTACTGCGCTCTGGGTGCAAATTATTCCAGCCCAATAAAAAATGACACTCATCTTTACGGATCTCACTCCTTCGTTCGGTGTATCGGTTAGTTAATTCACTTAAGTGGAGCCGTATTGTGAAACTGCAGTCATCGATATTGTGTCTATCGTTAACCTTGGGCGTGCCTTTTTATTCCCCCGTTTATGCCCAAACAGACACGGTAAATACCTACCAGATCCCCGCTGGAGAGCTTGATGCGGTATTAAAAGCCTTTGCGCTGGCATCGGGTATCGAATTTCATCTGGATGCGCGTTTGTCCGAAGGTTTTTACAGTGCGGGGCTCGACGGACAGTTTACTCCAGAGCAAGGCCTCAACACCCTGCTGACCAGTACGGGGTTGACGGCACACCAACAAGCCGATGGCAGCTATCAAATTACCGACAGCACAGAGTCGCTGACACTCGATACCCTAGATGTGTCGTTTTCGGAAGGAGAGATTAGTCGCGATGAAGCGGGTAAATATGCTGTTTACGATGACAACCGGTCAACGGTGTACGCGGGCAAAAAAGAGGTTGAGCGATATAAAGGTAAAGATGCGGCTGATCTCTTTAAAGGTATGCCCAATGTTTACAGTGGCGATGCGCGCAACGGCGGAGGCATTGACCCAAATATTCGAGGTGTTCAAGGGCCGGGTCGTGTGCCTGTCCTCATTGATGGTACAGAGCAAGGGCTGACTGTCTGGCGTGGCTATCGTGGTGTCTCGAATCGCAGCTACATTGATCCCAACTTAATTGGTGGTGTGCAGGTGATCAAAGGCCCCAATACTGTGGCGAATGTCAAAACATCCACAGGCGGCGCGGTGGTCGTCAATACCCTCTCTGCACAAGATATTTTGCTGCCGGGAAAAGACTTTGGCGGTGAGTTCTTGATTGAAGGAAGCAACAATGCGGTTGCGCCCACGTTAGGGACCTTATACACAGGGCAAGATTATCGAGACGTCGACGGGTTTCCGTCCACACCCCAATATCCTTACGCCGATCCTTCGCTTTGGCAGCCGATGAGCCACAACAAGAACAACAATCCTTTCTCGGGGGATGACTATGCTTACCGTCTTGCGCTGGCGAAACGAGACGAAAGCATGGAATGGTTGGCTGCTTACGCTTATCGCTATAAAGGCAATTATTATGGTGGCAAACATGATAGCGGTTTTTATAAAAGCGGCGATTCGAAAGAAGCCTATATGACCAAGGTCGACCCAGAGACCTTGGCACTGCGCCATCTGCCGGGCGCGGAAATTCCCAACACGTCCAGCGAAACCGAATCTGTGTTGCTGAAAAGTACATTCCTTTTCGAGGGCGCGCAGCAATTGAGCCTTGGCGCGCGCTACACCGATGCCGAGTATGGTGAAATCATGGCGAGCCGCTCTGGTGACTTAGTCGATGGCAATAAAATGGCGCAATGGCCACTTAGCCGCGTGCGTGCCCAAGCTTACAACCTTGATTATCACTGGTCGCCAAAGGACCCTTGGATTGATTTAACGGCCAAGTTATGGACCACCTACACCGTCAGTGATACCAATACCCGAGGTGGGTTTCCTAACTATGCCAATAACCATGACCTGTTACCGGGCTACAGCACCCTGTTGCGCAATACTGCTGCGTCTAATGCAAAAGATAGCCGTATTGGCGTGAATATCAGCAATACCATTGCGTTCAGTGACACCTTATCTATGACTGCCGCAGGACGATATCAATACCGAGAGCAACGTTCTGATGACACTTATGATGCGAACAAAGCCGATGGTTGGGTGCACTTTCCACAAGAAGGGACCTATCAAGAATTTGATGCCAGCTTACAAGCCACTTGGCAGCCACATACCCAATGGACGCTTAACGCTGGTGTGAAGTTTCAAGGCTTTGATGTTAAAGATGACTTCCTTGCCGCGCGCCAAGCCGAAGGGGGCGATACTCTGTTCACGCAGCAGGCTGTCTCACCGGGGCTTGAAGCCAGCTATAAAGTGCGAGTGTTCCTGAGTGAGGCTGAAATTCAGGCGAGGTTAGAGCGTTATCGCGAAAGTTTGGAATTTTTTGGGGTGCCTGAGAGCCAGATATTGGCTGATCTTGCTGAAGAAGAAGCCAAGCTGCGCAAAGAAGGTCAAATTGAAGAGCGCACACAAGCTTGGTTACACGATGGAAACGGTAAATATAGCCGTGCGCAAAACCCCTGTGACCCCGCTAATGGACTATTACCAGACAACTACATTGAAGGGACGTGTCGTGCGACCAATCAATTGAATACCAAAGTGAACATGCGTCCCAAAACACACGATCACGGGCAGGGTTGGTCACCGTTTGCCTCCGTGGCATTTTCTCCCACGCAGCAAGACCGTATTTACTATCGCTACAGCCAAATGTTGCGCTTTCCAAGCCTCTTTGAAAGCACGCTTAGCTTTTCCGCGTTAAATAATGCGTATACCAGCCTCAAACCCGAAGCAACGGTGAATCACGAGTTAGGCTACATTCATCATTTTACTCACGGTGATCTGAAACTGGCTTACTTTCACCACCTCACTGAAAATGTGATTGAGCGAGATGACATGCTGCGCTTTAGCAATATTGATTCGCAGACGCTGGCAGGGTTGGAGCTGCAAGCGAACTACGATGATGGTGATTGGTTTGCCGATTTAAATGGCGCTTACATGCTCACCAATAAAGTCTGTGATGAGAGCTCCGTCGTCACACGTTATCGCCCCGACGAGCCAGAATACTATCGCAATTGTCTGTTTGGCGGTTTTCCTGGCGGATATTTAGAATCGCAAGTCCCCCCAGCGTGGTCGACGTCGCTGCAACTGGGCCATCGCTTTTTCAATCGTCAGTTAGAAGCTGGGATCAAAGGCGCGTACCTTGCTAAAGCCAAGTCAGATGAGGTGGTCCAGCGCGACGATACCTTAACGTTTGATGCATTTGCCAATTATCAGCTATCACGCCACATCGCGCTTGAAGTCGTAGGGACCAATTTAACCGATGTCTACCACATTGACCCACTGGTGCGTTCCAGTGTACCGGCGCCAGGGCGCACTATTAAATTGATGCTAAAAGCAAAATTTTAACGACGCGGTTACGGGTTTGCCTGAACTGAACGGTAAAGAGGATGAAGCAAATAATTTGCTGGACGTTGAAATCATTTACCTAGGAGTCACATTATGCCGCACAAAACCGTCGTGATAGCACTGAGTGCCATTTTAACTACCACATCTGCTTTGGCTGATATTGTTGGCACACAAAGCGATGACGCCAATATTGAAGTCGGCACATCCAATGTGCCTTTTGGCCCCCATACAATGGGTAAGGCGGGGATTGGTAATGACAACCGTATCTCCTCGACATTTAAGGTGGACTTTGAAGGGTTAACCCGTGCCAGCAGTACCCAAAAGCAAGGCGATATTTACACCAATGGCACATCACATGCCGGGGATGCGGGAGTGTTTAACTTTGCGCAGGCCGGTGCGGGCGACGTGTGGTTTGGTGAATGGTCGCAAGACTTTGCCGGTAATGGCCAAGATCGCAGTGTGTATTATGCGGGCGATAACACCCAAACGAGTCTGCCCACATCGGGCACTGCATCTTATGCAGTGACTGGCTTGAACCGCTTTACTGGCAATAATGCGTTGATTGGTGAGTTTAACGCAGACTTTTCCGCTAAAACCGTTCGCGGCACCATCAGTAATGCTGCGATGAAACTAAGCATTGATGCAGATATTGATGCGAAAACTGCAGCGTTTAAGGGTGACGCGCATGCTTTACGTAGTGGTCAAGGGGTTGTAGGGGACACACAAGGCCATTTCTTTGGTGCAGATGCCGCAGCCCTTGCTGGGATTGCAACCTTTGCCGACCGCGATCTTAATACCGCCTTTGGCGGCACCAAAAAATAGCGTTTATTTTTTATGATGCAGAGGCGATGTGCCTCTGCTTTTTATTTGCGGGTGTTGCATGCGGTTTTATTTAGTCGTCGGCGTTATTAGCTTGATGATCACGCCCACGTTGGTATTCAGTAGCCAATCGGAAACAGACCTTCGTATTGAACAACGTCAGAGACAACAACAAAAACAGTCGGAAGACAAAGCGCTGGCAGAGGCCGATTTAGCACTGCCCAGCACACCATCATGGCATGTTCCTTTAGAAACATTGGATGTGAATGCATTGGGAAGAGCGCTCTACCAAGCGATACAGCAACACGCTTGGGATAGGGTGGCTGAAGGGCTGCCTTACTATCAAACATTACCCGGCCACGATGCGATGTTAATCCTTTATGCCAAGGGGGGATTAGCCCGGCAGGCAGGAAACCTTGCCCAAGCCGCGCATTACTATCAAGCTCTACTTAAGCTTAAGCCTGATTTTTTACTGGCGCAGTTAGCATTAGCGCGCGTGTTATTTGAAGATTACCAAAGCCGAGAGGCCAAACAGTACTTTGAGGCTATCGCGACAAGCATTGCCGGTATGCCTCACGCTGCTGGTGTTCAGCGAACCGTCTCGGCCTATTTACAAGCACTGTCTTTGCGTCAGTCATGGCAAGGCTCGTTGGCGATTGGACCTGAGTATCACACCAATATCAATAAAACGTCTCACAGTGAAACCTGTTTGCTATCGGTGGCTGCAGGGTGTGCTTACGTACGAAAAACGCCGGACGCGATTGCCAGTTATGGCTGGGGAGCCACGCTCTCGGCAGCAAAAACATGGGCTGTGTCTGGTCATCACCATGGCTTTATCCGTGGTATGGCATATGGTGCGGATTACGATAAAAACGATACCTATAACCAGTGGGACACCCAGTGGTTGATTGGGTATCGGTATCAAAATGCGGCGAATCAACTCTCAATAGGTCCGTTATTGGAAGGCACTTGGCAAGGAGGCTCTTGGATCTCCCATACCTTTGGTGTCAATCTTGACTACTTACGTATCCTTACTCCTGCATCGACGTTTAAGGGAACGGTTGTCAGCAAAGATATCCGTTATCAAGGCGCACAGCTGAAGGCGCTGTCGGGGCAGGAAACCTATTTGTCTGCAACATGGTTCTCTCAGCTTCATCCCAACTGGTTAGCTTTTATCGGTGGAAACTACACGGATAGCCAAAGTGAGGATACTGTCTTTGACTGGCGCAGCCTAGGAGGACGAGTCGGGGTGAGTTTTCAGCCGACGCCCGAACTCGATGGTCTGTTTAGTTATGCCTATCAAGATCGTAACTATCGAGAATACAACGCTATGTTGGGGAATAAGCGGCGTGATATTCAACATACGCTGGTATTGAGTTTGCGCCTGTCTACGCTCACTGTGGCGGGTTTTTCTCCGGTGATTACAGGCCAGTATCATCAAACACGAAGCAATGTTGATTGGCTCTATAGCCATGATTACACGCGCATCCAAGTACAGTTTGAAAAACAATTTTAAAAATTTTTACGGGTTTTCGTTATTCGTGCGGTATAGCGGGTAGATAACCGATATGGCGTATTACGCATGGATAATAAGGACTCAAAATGAAGCGATATTGGATAGGACTGGGCCTGTGGCTCTTGGTCATCACGGTGCATGTGCAGGCGAGTGAATCCACGGCACCTGCGGAGAGCGGGTCAGTGGTGACCGCTTTAGGCTCGCAGGCCACCCATTTGTCCGTTGATGCACTGTCTCCGCTCGGTATGTATCAGGCTGCGGATCCTATCGTCAAAGCGGTCATGCTGATATTGCTGGCGGCTTCCGGCGTGACATGGGCTGTGCTCGTCACTAAGCAGTGGCAACTCGGTCGTGCACGTCGCCGCTTAGCGCCACTGGTGTCACTTTGCGCTCACGCTGAAAGCTTTGCGGCGGCCAAAGCGGCGGCATCGTGTCATCAGGGTACTGGGCTGGCGTTTCTTAGTGCGGCGCAAACCGAGCTTGCCCTATCCGAACAAGTAGATGCAGTCAGTCAAGGCGTTAAAGAGCGGATACAAGCACGGTTGGAGCGGGTACAGGTAGCACAGGCTAGCATGATGAATCGCGGCACAGGGGTGCTGGCATCGATCGGGTCCGTGGCTCCCTTTGTGGGGCTGTTTGGTACCGTGTGGGGGATCATGAATGCGTTTATTGGCATTGCGCATACGCAAACGACTAATTTAGCCGTGGTGGCCCCCGGGATTGCTGAAGCCCTGCTGGCAACGGCTCTTGGCTTGGTCGCGGCGATCCCAGCTGTGATTGTTTACAACTATTTTACCCGTGCATTGGCTGCGTATCGTGCTCAAATGGGGGATTTAGCGGTGGCTATTTTGGTGCTGGTGAGCCGTGATCTCGACAGTGAGCGCAATGCGCAAACTGAACTTGCGTGGCGACAGGCAGGGTAGAGGCATGAGCTTTCAATTTTCATCGTCAGACCATGAACTACAAGAAAACCATGAGATCAATGTGACACCATTTATCGATGTGATGTTGGTGTTATTGATCATTTTTATGGTTGCGGCCCCGCTTGCAACCGTCAGCGTGCCGGTGGATTTACCCACCTCTTCGGCGAAGCCGAATGCCTCGCCCAGTCAGCCTGTGTATTTGTCTGTAGGCTCTGGACAAATGCTGCAAGTTGATGAGCATCCTGCGTTTTCCCTTGAGGAAGCCAGTCAGAAGTTGCCTCAATGGGTGGCGAACAAACAAACCCGTTTATATTTGCGGGCCGATAAAACCTTGCCTTATCAGTCACTGTTGGAAGTGATTAATACGCTTAGTCAAGCGGGTTATCAGCAAGTCGGGCTGGTGGGTATTGCGCAGTCAGCATCGAGTTCCTCATGACGGTATTGGCTGGGTTGCCGCAAGGCTTTGAGTTAGACCGCACGCGAAAAGGCTGGTTGGTGGGGGCGGCAGTAAGCGTCAGTCTCCACCTTGGGATGGCGATCGCGTACTTTTGGACACCGGCGCGCACGCTCGCACCGCCTCCCGCCGCGGTGCCGATTGCTATTTCTGTCATCGCACCAGACGTGTCTGCCCCAAAGGTGGAAAAGCACGATGTGAAAGAGGGCAAACCGCAACGCGCCAGTCAGCCTGCTCATGCATCTGAGACGGTGCCGGAAAAAGTGATGCCGACGCCAAACGCGACGCCTGTGGTTGAAGATAAAGAAAATGCGCAAGTCCAAAAACAACCGCAGTCTGTCTCACGCCCTGTCAAGAAGCCGCCTAAAGCGGTAGAGACGAAAAAAACGGTTGAGACCCACAAGGTGCAAATGACTGAGCCTCGCCCTAAACCAAAGGAAAGCCCCAAAACGTCACGTGCGTCGTCGGTCGCGCAAGAGGCGAGTGCGCCGAAACATGTTGACGCGCCAACACACAGTGAAAAAGTGACTGGCCCAGCGCAAGGACAGCTAACCGTAAAGGGGAAGGTTGCCAAGTTGAATTGGCAGCGACGGGTTCACGCGCATTTGGCGCACTATAAGCGCTATCCTCGATTTGCTCGGCGACTTAAGCAGCAAGGCTCGCCTCGGGTAACCTTTACCGTCAATCGCCAAGGCGAGGTGCAATCGGTCAAACTCCAAACCTCGAGCCACTTTGAGAGTTTGGACGAAGAGGCTAAGGCGCTGGTACAGCGCGCTTCCCCTTTACCGACGCCGCCAGATGCCTTGCCAGGGCTGACAATCACCGTCACAGTGCCGATCCGTTTTTCGCTTTGACAAAACCTCGATAGTTTTAGACGTAAACGGGCAACAACAGTCGATAGTGGCCGTTTAACCGTGCGAATGCCCATATTTGTCGTGGGCGTTTTGAGTTTGTTTTCTCTTTAAATCAGGCTTTTGCTATGCTGTCTCGATAATTGAACAAGCGTTTAATTATCTCGCCAATTTCAACGACATTAAGGAGTATCCGTTGAATACAACATCAAAAGCGACCCTGAGCTTGACCGTTGCCGCACTGAGTGTGGCCAGTGCCTTATCTTTCTCTTCTTCAGTTCAAGCCAGTGACAGTGCGCTTAGCGAAAAGCTTGGCATTGCCGATCACGCCGTTATTGCCCACCGTGGTGATTCCTACAACGCCCCCGAGTCCACGCTGCCTGCGTATCAGCTCGCGTGTGAAGTGGGGGCCGATTACCTCGAGCTTGACCTGCAGCGCACCAAAGACGGCAAATTGATTGCTGTGCATGACGATAACCTCAAGCGCAATACTAATATCGAGACGGTCTACCCTGAGCGTGCCGACGATCCGGTCAATACCTTTACATGGGCAGAGCTGGAAAAACTGGATGCGGGTAGCTGGTTTAATGAATCATACCCAGAGCGCGCGCGTGAAAGCTTCCGTGGCTTGAAGCTTGTCACCTTAGACCAAGTGCGTGAAATCGCTGAAGGCTGTGCGCATCAGCCCGGTCTGTATATCGAGACCAAGGTGCCGGAGTTCTTCCCTGGCATTGAGAAAGATTTGAAAGACGATCTGACCAAGCATGGCTGGCTAGATGACGATGCCAAGGGCAAAGTGATCCTACAAACTTTTAATAAATCGAGCCTTGAAACGCTGCAAAGCGTGATGCCAACCGTGCCAAAAATCTTGCTGCTTTGGGCGGGTGATGGCTACATTCCCACCAAGGACAGTGCGCCGAAAGCAGACGATGAGTCTTACGCCCAATACTATGCGCGCCAAGAAGTTGCTTCGAAAGAAGGCTACGCAGAATGGTTGGATTATGCCAAACAGCATGGCGCGATCGGTGTGGGCCCATCCACTATCCAAACGCAGCACGATGATGCATGGTCAAGCCAGTTTAGCTACATGGAGCTTGCAGCGCCTTGGATGGTAGAGATGAGCCATGAGAAAGACTTGCTGATGCATGTTTACACCGTGGATCAAGCGGTAGATTTTGAGCGCTATCGTGACCGTGGTGTGGATGGCTTTTTCACCAACCGTCCTAACCTTGCGGTGAAAACTCTCTCTGGCGGTGAAGGCAAAGATATTCAAGCGACACTGACCAAGCTGGGTTATTAGTCCCGTATGCGTTAAGCGCGTTGTGTTCACAAGCCCGCCCTGTTGTGGCGGGCTTTTTAGTGGTATCTCGTCGATGATAGTGGTGACTGTTAAGTCAGTTTAGAGGGGCTTGCGCGTCATAAGCTTAACCATTGCGCGTCGATACATACCATAAGCCACTGCGCCAGCGAGAATATTGCCGACTAAAGCGCCCACAAATAAACCATATAACTCAGCCATTTGCGCGCCCAACCATAAGCATGGCAAGAAAAATGCGAACAGACGAAGGGCGGAGATGGTCAAGGCGGTGTATGAACGGCCTAATGCATTAGTAATGGAGACCATCAACATGCACACGCCCAAAGCGCCTAAGCTAAACGGTACTAGGGTCAGGTGCCAATGCAAAATGTCGGTCACTTGCTGATCGCTTGTCATGAGTTGGGCGAGTGGATCGGCGGCAAACCAGGTCACTACAGCGATCAGCAATTGAAAGCCTAAGACAAACTGACAGGCCAGTTTCACCAAATGACGGATCTCGGTGAGATCACCTTTACCCAGTAAGCGACCCACCATAGGTGGCATCGACATGGTTAGTGCGAGCACAGATACAATCGCAAAAAATTCAAAGCGAGATCCCACCGCCCATGCCGCAACTGCCGCAGGACCAAAGCCGGCGAGTAGCTTGGTTGCCAGCATGGACGAAACGGGCGGTAGCAGTTGGCTTATCATCGCCGGCCCCATAATATGGCCGATGGATTTAACGCTTTTGGCAATGTCTAAATCGTGCCACGCCATCGAGATCCAACCTTTGCGAATAACCCGTGGCGCGACAATGACCACACCGCTACCAAAAGCGATCAGGGTTGCGACGGCAGCGCCATTTATGCCCCAATCGAGCCAGAAAATGAACACAGGATCGAGGACCAAGTTTAACAGGCTGGTGACCACCATCATGGAGCCGGGCAGCAAGGTGTTTCCGTTGGCTCGCGCAATACTGTAAAAGAAATACAGCACCGCCCCCGCCCAAGCACTGACCAGCCAAATAATCCAATAACTATCAATCACCGGAAATACGCTCTGAGGGGCATCGAGTAGTATTAATATCGGGTGACGTAGCGCATACAAAAGCAAGGCGAAACCCGCGACACCGAAGGTACCCATAAGGAGGATTAAGCCGCCGAGTTGCTTGGCGTAGTCGCACTTATCCGCACCAAGCGCGCGTGAAATGACTGCGGTCGTGGCAATACCTAACCCGACCTGAATCCCGATAATGATCATTTGAATGGGCAAGGTAAAGCCTTGCGCAGCAAGGGGAAGCACCCCAAGTTGGCCGATAAATGCACTGTCGACTAACTGAAAACTCATCAGTGACAGCACCCCGAATAGCATGGGCAGGGTGGTAGAAAACAAGCGCTTTGCGCGAGAGACAGACTCCATCAGGCACTCTTTGGGTCAATAGGGTGAAAAAAAGCCGAGCATCTACATGCTCGGCATAACCCAACCAATTGTAGAGGATTACTGAAAATTACCAACCCTCTTCCTGTAGGGGCATTAGTCGCTATCGGTGCGTAAAGCCAGCTGGCTTGCGAGATAGGTATAGGTTCTGGCATACATGGCAGCACGGGTCGCGTTGTTTGAGGCGCCCGCATGACCCCCTTCCATGTTTTCATAGTAAAGAACGTCGTGGCCCATCGCCTGCATTTTGGCCACCATTTTACGTGCGTGAGCAGGATGAACTCTGTCATCGCGAGTTGAGGTGGTGAATAGCACGCGAGGATAAGCTGTATCCTGACTGAGGTTGTGATAGGGCGAGTACGTTTTAAGGTAGGCCCAATCTGCTTCGGTATCAGGATTGCCGTATTCCGCCATCCAACTGGCTCCCGCCAATAGCTTATTGAAACGTTTCATGTCCAACAATGGCACCTGGCAAACCACGGCTTGATAGAGCTCTGGACGACGTGTCACGGCAGCGCCGACCAGCAGGCCACCATTGCTGCCACCTTGAATACCAAGGTGGGCAGGTGTGGTGATTTTTTTGTTAATCACATCTTCTGCGACGGCCTCAAAATCTTGGTAGGCTTTGTGTCTTTGATGTTTGAGTGCCGCAAGGTGCCAAGCAGGGCCATACTCACCGCCACCGCGAATGTTGGCGAGGACATAAACCCCACCTTTTTCTAGCCAGTTTTTACCAAGTAACGCACTGTAGTGGGGGGTTAGACTCACTTCAAAGCCACCGTATCCGTACAACAAGGTTGGATTTTTACCATCGCGTTTTAAGGCTTTAGAGGCCACCAAAAAGTAGGGGACTTGTGTGCCATCTTTAGAGGTCGCAAAGTGTTGCTCGACGACTAAATCATTGGCGTCAAATTTAGGTGGCGTTGATTTTAGATGTCGCGTCTCATGCGACTGAGCGTCTACCCGGTAGATAGAAGGCGGCGTTAAGAAGCTTGATACGTCAACGAAAAAGTCATCATGCTCTGGCGAGGTGTTGAATACACGCATATGGGTGTTTTCTTCGAGTGCAACAGGCTTTTGTTGCCAATTCCCTTTGGCGTCTTTATGCAACACGCGAATACGTGAACTGACATCATTCAGCTCGCTGACAATGATATGGCGTGCCGTGAAATCAACGGACTCGATACTGGTTTTTGTGTCGGGAGCAAGAAATGCTTGATAGTGTGGCTGTTCTGCCGTTAGGTCAGTCAACTCAGCAGAGAGGATACTGCCCTGTTGGAAACGGGTGTCGCCTTGGTGAAAGTCTGACTTGAGCTGGAAGAACAAAGCGCCTTCAAAGTAGCCGAGGATCTCACTGTCAGCGGGCAGAGTGAGGGGGCGTAGGGTGTTCCTGTCGAGCCAGAATGTTTGTTGGCGATAAAAGGTTTCGCCTTCACGGACGAGTGTCACCCTTGAGTGGGCATCTCGCAATGTGAACATACCGACGGAGACGGAGCGAGGGCTCCCTTCATAAACCACAGGTGCGTCTTTGAGTGAGGTACCGCGTTGCCATTTTTTGACGAGGCGTGGATAGCCTGAATCGGTCAATGTTCCTTCACCAAAATCCGTTGCCACGAGTAAGTGATCATTATCCAACCAGGTAATGTCGCTTTTGGCCTCGCTGAGTGAAAAGCCATCGGCAATAAATTGTTTGGTCGTGAGGTCGAATTCGCGTTTAACTGTGGCGTCGGCGCCACCGCGCGAGAGTGCTACCATGCAGCGTTGGTAGGCAGGTGCATAGCAATCGACGCCCTTAAGTACCCAGTCTTCACCTTCTGCTTTAGCGAGTGCATCGACATCAATGACGGTTTCCCATTCAGGCTTCGCTTTCGCATAACTATCGGGCGTGGTACGTCGATAGAGACCTTTGACATGGGTATCATCCTGCCAGAAGTTATAATAGTAGTCGCCACGACGAGACGGATAGGCGAGACGGTCAGTGGCATTTAATACATCAAGGCTATCTTGGTAGAAGGTCGAGTAGCTTGGGTGGTGGGTAAGCATGTCGTTTGTCGAGGCATTCTGTTTTTTTACCCAAGTAAGGGCTTGCTCGCTCTCAACTTCTTCCAACCATAAAAAGGGATCGGCGTGATCAGCGCCGTGTGCTGTGCCGAGGGTCATGGCCAACGCTGCGGCACTGAGTGCGGGAGTTTTCATTGTCGTTTTCCTTTTCAATAGGAGTTGTGCTCAGTCCATGAGGGTAAAAAAAGCCGAGCAAAAAAGGAGCTCGGCATAAAAGAAAAGCAGTGGTGTTGCCATGGTTAGCTATTCGTCAAGAATGCAATCCAAGGGGAAGCCATGGGCTTAAGTTCGTTCGACTTCGCCGCTTGTTGCATGGCTTTGAGTGCAGCTGCGTTGTTCTCCAACTCGAAGTAGGCCATCCCTTTTAAGTACTCCAGCTCAGCAGCAACATCGAAGGGAACACCCTGTTTATCCGACGCAAAGTCAATAATGTTCTTGTACTGTTGGTCTTGGATCATTAAGCGAGCGATCTTGAGTTTGGTTTTCGGATCGGCGTCCAACGCATAGGCTGCACGATAACTGGTAATCGCTTTAGTGAGTTCTTTCGCTTGGTGCCAATACTGGCCAAGCTTGTCTAAGTGCTCACTGGTTTTTTCTACCGTGCCCTTTTCTATCTCCTTGGCCAGTGTCGTAGCGGCACGAAAAGGAATAGATTGATAGGCTAAAAAGTCAGTGAGCCTGAGGATTTCTTTTTCCTCATCGAGCAAGCCGAGCTTATAAGCGGACTCAAGCGCTGCAAGTGCTTTACCATCCTTACCGCGCTCCATTTCTATTCCCGACAGTTGCTTCCAATACTGTTTTTTCTCTGGGAATAGCTCGGTCAACGTGGTCAGGACGTTGGCAGTGTTTGCCAAATCATTGGTTTGATAATAGGCAGACATGAGCATCATATACCAAGACTCACTCGGCTTATCGCTGAGGGCGATGGCCTGCTTTATCTCGGGGATCGCTTGCTTAAACTGCTCTTGTTGGACATAGGCACTCGCCAATGTCATGTAGCTCATGGCATCTGGCTTTTCCTCTCCTTCACTCAGTTGAATTTGAAACCACTGCTTCATCAGCGCAATCGTGTTAGCAAATTTCTCCTGTACCATATAGAGCTGAGCCAGGCTGTATCTGACTTGCTGTGCGACAGCTACAGGCAAAGCATCAATCTTTAGCGCTTGCGCAAAGTACTCGGTCGCTTTCGCGTAGTTATCTTCAATTGAGTAAATATAACCAAGCTGCTGAAGTAGCACGGCTTGGTCATATTTCTTATTACCACTGCGATCAAGGGCGCTCTCAAGCTCTGCCTTTGCATCTTTATAGGCCTCGTTAGCGATGTACTTTTGCACTTTATTGACGGTGCGATACGTCCGGTCCGATAGCTCCGGGTTATTGGCACCATAGGACACGCTTGAAAGGCTCAAAGCAAACAGCGCTAAAGCCAACATCCGTGTTAATGTGTTTTTCATGATGGCCGTCCTAGTTAATCGAAAACTCTATTTCTTGAGAAAGCCGAGCCTTGACGGGTTTGCCGTCTACAACCTTGGGCTTAAACCGCCATTGTTGCACCGTTTTTTGCGCGGCTCGTCGGAGTCCCATACGGCGCGGGTCTTCTTCAAGAACTTGAACGTCTTCCACGCCCCCTTGCTCATTGACGGTAAACTCAAGTAACACAATCCCTTTTTCTAACCCTGCTCGTGCCGCTTTGCGAGGCATTTGCGGTAAGAAGGTCGCTAAAGGGGTTGGCCCCTGATTACCGGCCATCCCGCCACCGCCTTGGCTGTAGTGACCCAGTACCGAACCGCCGGAAATGTTCACCGGCAAGTCCAAGTTAGGCATATCAAGCTTCACTTGATCCATCTGTGGCTTCACCGTAGATGTCACCTTCATTTCCGGTGGTGGTGGCGGCTTCTTCGGTGGCTGAGGCTTTGGAAGCTCACGCTTTCTTTCTTTGATCTTTTCATCAGGTTTGATGCGCACAAACTCGATAATTCGCTGAGTCTCGTCGCCAGTTAATTCATGGCGCTCTTTGTTGACGATTTTATCCATGCCCCAAAACAAACCCAGCGAGACGAATAATGCGAGCACAATCGACGCCAAATAACGCATACGCTAGTCCTTGCTTTTCGCTGCAATCGAGATGCTATCCACACCGGCCATTTTGATTTGGTCCATGACGTCAACAACAACACCCGCACTTGCTTCTTGATCTGCTTGGATGACGACCGCGCCTTCTGGGCTTTCTGCACGTAAGCGCTCAATATTGGCGCGTACCGCACCGACTTCAACACGGCGTTTATCAACCCAGACATCACCCGCAGGACCGACGGCGACCATGATGTTGCCTTTACTGACGGTCTGTGCGGTATTCGCACTGGGTCGATTGACGTCAATACCCGCTTCTTTGACGAACGAAGTGGTGACGATAAAAAAGATCAACATAATGAAGACGATATCCAACATGGGTGTCATGTCGATCGCCGCTTCATCATTCCCTTCATTGCTATAACGTCGTTTCATGTCGCTACCTTAAATCCTTTTACGAGGTGACATGCTTAAGCTTGTCTTCAAGCTTACGCGTTGATGTTTTGGCAAGATGATCCAGGCGTGTGCTGAAAAACAGACCGGACAAGGAGGCGACCATTCCCGCTAACGTCGGGATAGTGGCTTTAGAAATCCCTGAAGCCATCGCCCGAGGACTCCCCGTGCCTACTACCGCTAATGTATCGAACACATGGATCATACCCACAACGGTCCCTAACAAGCCCAATAAAGGGCACATCGCGATCAACACTTTGACAATGGGTAATCCGCGTTTATTTTCTATGTCGCGGATTGAAACCAGTTCTTGCCGTATCATTCGCGCAGCCCAACTGCGATGCTCTGGACGCTGTTGCCATTGGCTGACTACCGATTTTGCCGCACGAGGTGCTACAAAAATGAAGTAAAACCAACGCTCTAACAGCGCACACCACAGAAAGACGCTGAGCACAAAGATGGCGACCAGTACATCGCCACCCATGCCGAGAAAGTGTCGAATCGACGCTAACTCAGAGAGTATCCATTGCATGACATCTCCTTAGCTTTCCGCTGTATGAAGCTTTTCCTGATATCGTGCAATAAAGCCAGCGCTTTGTTCCTCAAGGGTTTGTACCAATCGACGCCCTTTACTGTGTACGAAGGTGTAGAGGAACAGCAACGGAATCGCGACGACGAGGCCAAGCATGGTAGTGACCAAGGCTTCTGAAATGCCGCCAGCCATTAGCTTAGGATCACCGGTACCAAACAAGGTAATAGCCTGGAAGGTTCCAATCATCCCCATGACCGTACCGAGTAGGCCGAGTAGCGGTGCCACCGATGCGAATAACTTGATTGAGCCAATAAAGCGTTCAATCTTAGGCGCATTGCGCATGATGATTTCATCCAGTTTCGCTTCCAAGTCTTCTAAGCTGGAGCCTTGGTGTTCTTTGTAGGCTTGGATGACTTCACCCAGTGGGTTGTCTTTCAAGACTGCGTCACTCTTCTTCTGTTTACGCATCTTGCTGCCAATTACAGATAGGCGTAGGTAGCACAACAGCGCGATGAGGACACCAACCGCACCCATGACAAGGATGATGTAACCTACCAATCCACCTTGGTCGATACGCTCTTGTACGTTAGGGCTTTGCACCAGTAGGGAAAGGATCACACCACGTGATGGATCAAGATAAAGTGGCGCGTAGGCACTGGATGCTGACTCAAATGCAGACACGTTCGACAAAATATTGCTAGCTGGCTGGCGGGCGAGTTCTTCAAATTTTCCCGTCTCAGGGACGTAAGTCAGGTATTTACCGTTGGCAATGGCGTTAAATTCACCAATGAGTGTGACTTCATCGCTCGCTTCGCTGCCTTCGCCATACACCACAGTTGCAGGAACCGTCGAGGTATCGCCCGATACGATCATCTGCTCCATCACCGTTTGCCAGAATTGCTCGAGCTCATTGATAGAGGGCAACTCTTTGCTCTCGGCAAGCTTGGTCAGCAGCGCATCTCGGCTCGGGAATTGCACAGCGTTTTGCGAGGCATGGAAGATACCTTTAAATTCACCAGAGAATTGACGAACCACGCCAAACATTTCACCCAGTGAGCCAGAACGCTGACGTAAGGTATCTGCCAATTCCGCCAGTTTCTGGTCGTTCGCATCGAATGTGGCTTTAAGTTGTTCGCCGCGTTGGGTCTCGAAAGCCAATTGCTGTTTGGCTTCAGCGAGGAGTGCCGCTTGGTTTTCTTTATCCGCCAAAAACGCCGCTTCACGCTCTCGGTTTTGCTGTGACTCGGTCACACGGTCGTTCTTCACTTGGTTGAGAAGCTCATCCAAAGTGTTGGCATGTACACTGCTTAACGATAAAGATAGGGCAGTGATACCGGTTAGAAGATACTTGATTCCCTTCATCATTACTTCTCCCCTGTAAAGACAGGTAGCTCAATCAGTGCAGGTGGTGCTTGCTTCTTCGCGATACGCAGACCTTGCTCAACCGCGTCACGATAGCCTTCAGGAAGTGATTCCCATTGGTTAGTTTGCTTGTTCCACATCCCGGTTTCTGCGCCATCAGGTGACTGGTAGAACAGCGCTGTCCGCCCTACACGAAGAAAGTCATAGGTTTTGACATCGCCGTCACGTTCCATGCTGGCTTTGTAGGCTTCAATGTTACGAGAAAAGCCTTCTTCGATTTGGTAAGCCTCAAGCACGCGACGGAACTTCTCGGATGTTGTGACATCGGCGCGATCCATCATTTCGCGAAGGCTGGCAATGCGTTTTTCGCGTTCGTTGAGCTGAAACGGTAAATCGAGTTGCACGAATTGATCGAGCGAATCAATCATTTTGAGTGTCAGTGGAACAATTTCCATCGCGGTCTGATCAATCTGGTTAATTTGCTTTTCCAGTGACGCCACTTCACTGTTTTGCGAACTCACCATACGATCAAGCTGGTTGTTATAAATACGCATACTGTCAAGCTGACGTAAAACCGCCTTATATTCCGCGAGCATGCCTTCGGTTTGTTCGCTGTATTGATCAATTTTTTGTTGCGATGCTTGTCCTGCGTTATTTTTACTTTCTACCGCCGACACAACGTCATTAGTAGAAGTAGCCATCGCAAACGAGCTGGTCAGCAACAGAGAACTGAGAATGGCGTTACTTAATCCCTTACGTACCATATCTGTTACCTGTTAAATTGCAGAGAAATAAGGCGCGGCGAAACCGCGCCAGGTTTGAGTTAGAAGTTATATTCGGCTTCAACGTAGAGTTGACGTCCCAGAGGGCTGTCATAGTCATACGCATAGAATGGTGATGTATCACTCAGCGGGTCTGCAGGTGGTTGTTTATCAAACATATTGATAGCACCTACAGTGACCTTACCTTGCTCATTGAAGGCGTAAGTCGCCGTTAAGTTCCAAGTTGTCATGCTCGATACTTTGGTTTGCTGTCCAGCATCTTTAGCGTCTTGGCAGGTATCGAAATAGTATCGATTGGCATAACCCGTACACATACTGTCGCGATATTTACCAAAGACATTGACGCTGTAATCGCCCATGACCCAGCCGAGGTTCAATGTGGCTGTATACTCAGGTAAGAAGTCGGTTTCATCGATGAGTGGTTCACCATCGTTCTCGCGATATTCAGCGTCAATGATCTTAGTCACTGACAGTTTAGGGCTGAAGGTACCGTAATTTTGAGTATCGTAAGAATAAGAGATTGATAGGTCGATACCTGAGCGCAGCTCGGACGCTTGGTTGACCGGACCATAAATCACATTATCGATCTCGCCATCACTGTTGCGCTTCACTTCCGCACCGGCATATTTACTTGGCTCATTGATTACATCTTGATAGCTTGGTGCTGTGACCACGTTTTCCATCTTGATGCGATACCAGTCTAGTGTCAGACCGAGATCTTCAACAGGTTCCCACACCAGACCCAAGTTAATATTGGTGCTTTCTTCTTCTTCAAGCTCTTTGTTTGGCCCAGAAGTGACATCGAAGCTTTGGGTATCACACTCAGGGATTGAGTCGCTATCCTGTGGGCCATTGCCCCCTGCATTTTTACACAATACAGGGTCAAAGCCGCTACCAAATGCCTTGGTATCATCGCCGAACAGGCGCTTCAGATCGGGTGCACGGAACCCAAGCCCGTAACTACCACGCAATAGCAGAGTATCAGTAGGACGATAAGCTAGAGAGACTTTTGGCGTAAAGGCGCCACCGGTTGACGAATCGTCAAAATAGTGGTCATAGCGACCCGCGAGTGTCATTTCAAGGTTTTCAATGATAGGAACCAAGGCTTCAACGCCCAACCCGATCTGATCGCGGTCGCCACCACCGGATGAACCGCCTAAACCTTCAAAACGGCTGTTTTTGGTATTTTCATCGATGGTTTCGAGATAATCAGTTCGGTTCCACTCGCCGTATACCGAGAAGCTCGACATCCCCGCAGGAAGTTCAATTAAATCGCCACCCAATGAGGAGTTCACTGAATAAAGTTTAGTACGTGCGTTTTTGGTCGACCTTCCCTTATATTTTTCTACGGTCTCCGGAGAAAGACGAGCAAGAAGATCGATTTCGTCGTTTTTCACCGCATCGCCGATACTGGCAAAAATGGCTGGATTATCCGTTTCAACTTTCTGCTCTGAGTAGCTTGCATAAGCATCCCAGCTATAGTCGCTCACGTAGCCATCGAGCCCGACAGTGATTCCGTAAGAGCGCGATTCTGTGTTGTTCTCACGGTTGCCAAATTCGACCATGCGTCGAGTATAGGTACCTTCTCCTCGGCTGTGAGTCGCATCGGTTTCGACTTTTAATGCGCCAGGCTCAAACGTAGAGTTGGTTTCTTTGTGGTTAAACCGTGCTTCTGCCGTGGCCATCAAATCAGGTGTAATATCGAATTCACCACGAAGCATTAGATCCGCTTGCTTGTTTTCCGGTTTTAAGGTCCGACGTGACGCTCGGTTAAAACCACATTTTCCATCCGCACGCGCGACGCCGTCCCCCTCGAGAAAATCTTTACAGTTTTCACTCGGTAAGGTGATATTGTCGCTCGCATCCACGAAGCTTGCCCCGTAGCTCGAGTAACCACTCAAGGCCGAGCGTGCTGAGTTATCGTCGCCGGCCCAGCTTTTGTCTTTTTGCTTGAGAATATCGTTGCCAGCAAATTGGCCAACGAAGAATACACGTTTTGAATCGAAGTCTTTACCGGCGACCACATCGAGACGATCTGCTGAATACCCACCGCTGGTCGTTTGACCATGGCGACCTTTAACAGAAACACCGTCAAAGCCTTTTTTCATGATGAAGTTCACTACCCCACCAATAGCGTCTGACCCATAAACGGCTGACCCCGAATCTGTAAGTACCTCAACACGCTCAATGGCAGCAACGGGGATCTGGCCAATATCTTGGAAGTTTGTTGAGCCATTTTGTGCTAGTGGGTATTGAGGTAGGCGACGACCGTCAATCAAAATAAGTGTGCGCGATGCCCCAAGGCCACGTAGGTTCACTGACTGTGCGGCTGGGGTAAAACTAAAAGAGTTCGTTTGCGACAGGTTACCGCCGGTATTTTGAGTTAAGCTGTTGAGAATGTCTTGCGCACTGTTAAAGCCTTTAGCTTGGATATCCTCACTGCTAACTACAGTAATAGGACTTGGTCCTTCAACTTCAGCACGTGATATACGCGATCCCGTTACTTTCAGCTTCTGCAGCTCTTGCGCTTGTTCTGGTTGCTCGTCCGCGATGGCGGTTGAGGCGAATGTAAGTGATCCCACTGCGAGACCAATGGCAACAGACAGTGCCGTTGTTCTTGTCTTCATCCTTAATTGCTCCCTGTCATTTGACTACTTCTTCAGCGCGTATCTTCAGTACTGCTCTTATCCCTGAGCGCGCATGACAGCCAGATATACCGAATGTTTCGTCTAGGCGTCAAACAAGTGACAGCGACACTCTCTATCTGCGCTGTCATGGCTTATCCCGTTTATTTTGGTGGTTTATTTTGATTTGCTGCGAACAAACATGTCTATATGACTGGTCTTTTATTTATTGTTAGATAATAGTTTCATGTGAGGCGGGATGGGTGTGCTTGGTTGTGCGATGAGTGGATATGCTGGATATGAATGAATTTAAAGAATATACAACTATTTAACATTGTTGGGCTTGTCGCCGCATAATCTACCTAATGCGTGCATCAGTAGTAGTAGCGTTCACATGTTCAACGAAAAAGCTGTTGGTCCAGTTTTAAACTGACATGAGTTAACAAAAAATGACATTAATTTGACAATTGTGTTTATAGCGTCTACGGAAATTTATGCGCTTTTTTTGCGTAAATTTCTAGAGCAAACACTCAATTGATAGGTTTGTCATATTCTGTAATCTTACTGTCATGTGAATGAATGTTGTTTTTTTTATTTTGTAAGTGGCTGGTATCGAAAGAGAAAAAAAGTCTCGCTGTGCAAGTGGAGATCGTTGATTGTGTCGGCAAATCAAGATAAATATAGACCACTTAATTGAAGCGTGTCATACGGATAAATGTTTTTACGCCTAGGATGGCATAAAACCATTTGTGAGAAGGTAGGCCAATGTCGCCTGCCCAAGCATCAGTTAGCTGAAACATAGTTAACAGGGAGTAGTGGACTATGCTGTCGTACTTTTTACGTCGGTTGTTATTGGTGGTGCCGACTTTTCTTGGCATTACCATTTTGATCTTTGGTATCACCCGTCTTGTGCCTGGGGGACCGGTCGAGCGGATGATGACGCAAATGCAAGCACAAGCCGATGGTGGCTCTAGCCTGCAGCGTGCTGGTGACAGCTCGGCGTTATCGGAAGACCAAATTGCCGAGTTACGCGCCTTTTACGGACTCGATAAGCCGGTGCTGGAAGCCTATGTAGATTGGCTGGGTAAACTTGCCAATTTCGACTTGGGCGAGTCGACGCGCTACTACGAGCCAGTCACTGACATGATCGCCGAGCGTCTGCCCGTCTCGTTGTTTTACGGCGGGATGACCTTCTTTATCAGCTATTTTATCTCTCTTCCGCTCGGTTATTACAAAGCCCTCAAACACGGTTCGGTGTTTGACTCCTCTTCCTCTGTGCTGATCTTTATCGGGTTTGCCTTGCCCGGCTATGTGGTCGGGGTATTGCTGATCACCTTGTTTAGCTATCACCTCGAGTGGTTCCCGATGGGAGGCTTTGTGGGCGATGCTTACTACGACGCGACCAGTTTTTGGGAGCGCGCTAAAGATGTGATGTGGCATGCGGTACTGCCGCTGATTTGTTATCTGATTGGTGATTTTGCCACCCTGACCATGACGATGAAAAACAACCTGATGGAAAACTTATCTGCCGATTATATCCGCACAGCCATCGCCAAAGGGTTGCCGTTCCGTTCGGCGGTGCGCAAGCACGCACTGCGCAATAGCTTAATTCCGATAGCCAGCCATTTTGGTAACTCTTTATTGTTCTTTATGACTGGCGCGTTTTTGATTGAAGTGATTTTCAATATCAACGGCATTGGCTTACTTGGCTATGAGTCGATTATGGAGCGTGACTATCCGGTGGTGATGGGCATTGTCGCCATCAATGCGCTTTTACTGCTGGCTGGTAACATTATCTCTGATATCTGTGTTGCTATGGTTGACCCTCGCGTGAAGTTTGGATCTTGATATGTTGACGTTTAGCCCTTTAACTCAAAAGAAAATCCGCAGCTTTAAACAAATTAAACGCGGTTACTGGTCGTTTATCATCCTTGCCTTGATGCTGGTGTTGTCGCTGTTCGCCGAGTTTTTTATTAACAGTAAAGCGTTAATGGTCAAATACGACGGCGAGTACTATTTCCCGGTACTGAGTGATGTGCACTTGGCGAGTGATTTTGGTCAAGTGGGCACTAGCGAAGCTAACTATCGTCAACTCGCCAAAGCCTTTGAGGCACAAGCAGGGGACAACTATGTGATCATGCCATTGGTGCCGTGGAACCCACTGGAACAAGACTTTAGCGGTGACTTCCCGCCGACCGCGCCAAGTGCCGAAAACAAACACTATCTTGGCACCGATGAGATCGGACGCGATATTCTCGCCCGCCTTGTCTATGGCTTTCGTACCGCGATGGGCTTTGCATTGCTGACCATGGCCGCCTCGTATGCGATTGGCACTGCGGTAGGTTGTGCAATGGGCTTTTGGGGCGGTAAGTTTGACTTGTTTTTCCAGCGCTTTATCGAAATCTGGTCGATGGTGCCGTTCCTGTACGTGATCATGATATTGGTCTCGATTCTTCAGCCGACCTTTGCCCTCTTTGTAGGGATTAACGTACTGTTTGGTTGGATGGCGATCACTTGGTATATGCGCACCATGACCTATAAAGAGTCGGCCCGCGATTATGTGATGGCTGCGCGTGCACTAGGCGCCTCAACCAGCCGGATCCTTTTCCGTCATATTTTACCCAACACCATGGTGATGATTGTTACTTTGGCGCCCTTTACCATCGCCCTCAATATTACCGCGCTAACAGCGCTGGATTATCTCGGCTTGGGGCTGATGCCACCGACGCCAAGTTGGGGGGAGCTGTTGCAGCAAGGCAAATCGAATTTGGATGCGCCATGGATTGTTGCATCTGTGGTGACCTCACTGGTGGTGGTATTGGTGATGGTGACCTTTATTGGTGAAGCGGTGCGCGCCGCCTTCGATCCGAAAAAATTCACCCGTTACGATTAATTATTAGCACAGTGAGCAATGTGTGAATCACGATAGGGACATCACGATGAAAAAACTGATCCTTGCGACCTCAATCTCGATGTTTAGCCTGAGCGGTTGGGCAGCCTCGTTGCCTGAAAACCTCAATTGGCAAACCAACTGGGATGCCCCCAAAATTGGCTCACCAGAGGCAAAACGTGGTGGTACACTGCGTACCCATTTATTGAGCTTTCCACAGACATTGCGCACCGTTGGCCCAGACTCCAACTCAGGTCTACGTAGCTATTTCCTTGATGAAATGCCCTCATTGGTGAAACGTCACCCTGACACGTTGGAATGGATCCCGGATTTGGCCAACGAGTGGGCGTTTGGCGATGATCATAAAACTATCTACTTTAAGCTCAACCCAGACGCAACCTGGTCTGATGGCAAACCCGTCACCGCGGATGACTTTGTCTTTATGATGCAGTTTTATCGCTCCAAAGACATCGTTGCCCCTTGGTACAATGATTATTACACCAACACGATTGGTGGTGTCGAAAAAATCGATGCGCACACCATTGCCGTGCATAGCGCGATTGAGAAAAACGATGACGATTTGCTGTATATCCTTGGCAGTCTCGTTCCACGCCCTGCCCATTTTTATGCCAACCCACGCAAAGATGAAAACCAAGATGGTATCGCTGATGACTATGTGCGCCGCTATAACTTTAAGGCCGAGCCTACAGTGGGGCCTTATGCGTTAGGACGAGTGCAAAAAGGCCGTAGCGTCACCTTTGAGCACGTGGATGACTGGTGGGGTTATACCAACCCGTATTATCAACATCGCTACAACGTCGATAAGATTCGAATGCGCGTGATCCGAGATAATGACATTGCCATGAAGCACTTTGAAAAAGGCAATTTGGATGTGTTCGATTTGACTCTGCCCGATATCTGGCACGACAAAACCCAATCTGAACCCTATAGAAAGGGCTACATCACTAAGTATTGGGGATATAACGAGATCCCGGTTGGTGCGGGTGGCTTGTGGCTAAATACCGCCATGCCATTGCTGGATGACATCAATGTGCGCAAAGGCATCATCTATGCCACTGACTTTGATGGCATGATCAAAAAAATTACCCGTGGTGACTACTCGCGTAAGCCGCATGCGATGGGCTTTGGTCATGGTGAATACGACAACGATGGAGCAACACCGCCTGCGTTCGATCCTAAAAAAGCGGTCAGCTATTTCGAAAAAGCCGGCTTTAATCAGGTGGGGCCAGATGGCATTCGTATCAACGACAAAGGCGAGCGTTTAAGCTTTGCGATCACTTATGGTTATCAACACCACACGCCGCGTATTGCTTACTTAAAAGAACAAGCTAAAAAAGCGGGTCTGGAATTTACCATTAACTTGGTCGATGGCTCATCGGCGTTTAAATACGTGTTGGAGAAAAAGCACCAAATTGCCTTTCTCAATATGGGCACTTCCGAAGTTCCTGCCTATTGGGAATACTTCCACTCGGATAATGCCAATAAAGCGCAAACCAATAACCATACCAATTACAGCGCTCCAGAGTTGGACGCGTTAATTATGGCGTACAAAACGGAGTTTGATCTGGAGAAGAAGTATCAGTTGTCGCACCAGATCCGCGCTAAGATTTCTGAGGCGAGCGTGATTGCCCCGGGTTACATGGTGCCATATGTACGTCAAGGCTTTTGGCGTTATGTACAAATCCCAGATAACGCGATGACCAAGCGCACAGAAACCATGATAAGTAACGGGTCGGTGATTGGTCTTGGCACATACTGGATTGATGAAGCGATGAAAGAAGCCACCGAAGAAGCAATGGACGAAGGTAAAGCCTTTGAACCTGTAACCATCATTGATGACAGATACAAGCTGTAGAGGCGATTATGACGCAGGATGTCATTCTATCGGTTAAGGATTTGACCGTTAATTTTACCACTGACGATGGCCCCCGTGAGGTACTTCACGGGGTGAGCTTTGAGGTCAAAGCCGGGCGCACGCTCGGCTTGGTAGGCGAGTCGGGTAGCGGCAAAAGTGTCACTGCGATGTCAATCATGGGCTTACTCCCTAAGCCTTATGGGCAAGTCACGGGCGGCGAAATCTTGTACCGCGGGACCGACTTGGTCACTCTGCCCGCCAAAGAGCGCTATGCAATGCGCGGCAATCGGATCTCGATTATCTTTCAAGACCCGATGACAGCGTTAAACCCTGTGCACACTATTGGCCGACAAATCAATGAAGTCTTGACGCTACACCGCCCAGAGCTGGACAAAAAAGCACGCGCGGCGTGTGCGCTCGACATGCTGGCTAAGGTGAAAATCCCGATGCCAGAAAAGCGACTGAACGAGTATCCACATAACCTGTCCGGCGGGATGCGTCAGCGGGTAATGATCGCGATGGCACTGGCCTGCAAGCCTGATATCTTGATTTGTGATGAGCCAACCACCGCCTTGGATGTAACGGTGCAGGCCTCGATTTTGGATTTGATTAACGAGCTGCAAGAAGAAACCGGCATGGCGGTGATTTTTATCACCCACGATCTGGGAGTGGTCGCCGAGGTATGTGACGATGTGGCGGTGATGTACGATGGCCAAATTCGCGAACGGGCAGATATTTTCACCCTCTTTGATCATCCAGCTCATCCGTATACCAAGCGTTTGCTGGGATTAATGCCAGGGCGTCACCATCAACCCAAGCAGATGATTGATATTCGTCCGTTGGAAGACTTTGATGCTGCGCCATCATCCACGTAGTTGCAGGAGAACGAGATGAGCAAGGAAGTCCTCAGAGTAGAAAATCTGAAGCAGTATTTTGTCTCGGGCAAAGGCCTGCTTCGTCAAGGCTATACCATTAAAGCCGTCGATGGCGTATCGCTCTCGGTGTCACAAGGTGAAACACTCGGGCTGGTCGGTGAGTCGGGATGTGGCAAAAGCACCCTTGGCCGTACCATGCTTAAGCTGTTTGAGCCTACCGAAGGAAAAATTTTCTTTGAAGGTAAAGACATCACGCATTTATCGCCACGTCAGATGCGGCCACTGCGCAAAGACATGCAGATTGTCTTTCAAGACCCGCTCGAGTCGCTAAACCAGCGCCATACCATCGGCGGGATCTTAGAAGAGCCCTTTATTATTCACAATATTGGCACCGCGAAAGAGCGTCGTCAGTGGGTACTTGAGCTATTAGACAAAGTCGGTTTACCCCATGATGCGGTAAACCGCTATCCGCATGAGTTTTCGGGTGGTCAGCGCCAGCGAATTGGTATTGCGCGAGCGATCGCCCTTAAACCGAAACTGCTGATTTGTGACGAGTCGGTCTCCGCTTTGGATGTATCGGTGCAGGCACAAATTCTTAATCTGTTGTTGAAACTCCAGCAAGAGATGAACTTGGCGATGATTTTTATCTCGCACGACTTATCGGTGGTCCGTCATATCTCCGATAAGGTGGCGGTGATGTACTTTGGTCATGTGGTAGAAGAGGGGCCGACCGAAACCGTCTACCATCAGCCGCAGCACGAGTACACCCAAACGCTACTCTCTGCCATTCCGATCACCCATCCTAAATACCGCAAACACAAGCGCCGTGCCGAGCAACCGGTGGCCGAAAAAAAGCCTGAAGCGGTGAGTTAAGCGCACGCCCAGGCCCCTCTGGTAAAAATGAGGTAACCCCCAGTAGTTGGATATCCAACATCGGGGGTGCTTCATCAGCAAAAGCTTGATGGAAGATATGGAGTGGTGGATATAATAGTAGCCAATTTGGTTTATTTTCCGCTATATTGGATATAATAGTGTCCAATGGTCATTGAAGATGAATTTCACCTTACTGGATGATAGCGATGTAAGCCAAGCCTATGCAGCTTATTTGCGGGCGTTGCGTCAGCACGCAAAACTGTCACGAGCTGCACTGGCAAAGCGAAGCTGCGTGCCTGCCTCAACGATTAAAAAGTTTGAGCTGACTGGACAAATTTCCTTTCGCCAATTGCTGTTGCTTTGGCAGACTCTAGACTCATTGGACAGGCTTTATCAGCTCACTCAGCCGCATAAAGAGCGCGTCACTGCGCCCTCGAGTATTGATGAGGTACTAAAAGATGAGTTTTAGACCGATTCAAAAGCTTACTGTCACCCGTACGTTAAGTTCAGGAGAGCAGGTTGCTGTAGGGATCTTGGCTCAGAATCGACAAGGTGTTTTTTTTCAGTATACAGACGGCTATTTGCAGCAGTTTGGTAATTTATCACCGTTTACAGGAAAATACCGCGCTGTTTCTATAACAAATAAGAGGGGACAGTAATGAAGCTCGGTCGCAACGATCCTTGCCATTGTGGCAGTGGTAAAAAATTCAAACGTTGTTGTATGGGCGGCGTGTCTAAGCAACATGCGCAAGTCGTTGACGACGCTGAAACCATGCTGGCGAATAACCCAGGTATGAGTATCGAT
This sequence comes from Salinivibrio proteolyticus, assembly GCF_027286365.1. Lineage (NCBI taxonomy): Bacteria > Pseudomonadati > Pseudomonadota > Gammaproteobacteria > Vibrionales > Vibrionaceae > Salinivibrio > Salinivibrio proteolyticus. The sequence goes on from NZ_CP114584.1 coordinate 158,948, forward strand.
GAACTTAATGCTGTGTTACAGCGCCAAGTGCAGGATCGCAATAATCAACCTCATCCCGATTTTTGTGGTGTGACACCCGCGCAAATGACCAATTGGCTTTATGCGCCGTTTGATCAATTACAGTGGGTGACGATCACGACACCCGCCGATCTTTCCGCCAGCCCAGTGATGCGATATTTGGATCTGATGCTTGAACATGCGATGGCGCAAGGCGGTGCTTTTAAAGCAACCAACAAAGGCAACTTACCGGCTAAGTTGGTCAAACAAGCCAGTGAATTATTGCCTGAGTTTTCAGTTTCTCAATTCCAACGCCACATTAGTATCAGCGAGTTTGCTGGGTTTAACGAAGACAAATTCAATGCCTTGCACTATACCCGTGTGCTGGCCGAAATTAGCGGTATTATCTACCGACGCAGCGGCCGTTATCATGTGAAAAAAGCGGCGCAAAAACAGTATCAAGACATGGGCGTGCAAGCCTTTTTTAAGCCGATGCTGGCGGCGGCAACCGGCAAATATAACTGGGCGTATTTAGATAGCTTTGAATACGATGTTGATTTGCGCACCTTTTGGGTATTCATGTTGTGGCGCATACAAGCGCATCACAGCATCGATCAGCTTACTCAAGAAGTGATGGTTGCTTTTCCTGATGTGTTAAAGGCGTTCCCAACGAACGATTACGCCCCGCCGGAAGCGTTGTTAAGCGGACTCATCGAAACGCGATTTATTGAGCGCTTTTTGCAGTTTTGGGGATTTGTGACGATGGATCCAAGGCGTTGTATAAACGGCGAACCCATTGCGCTCACCGCTCAGGCTCAGCCGCTGTTAGAACAAACCTTTCAATTCCACCTTAACGGATAGCAGGACATTGTGAGCGAATATCAATACTATAAATTCGAGCGTTTAGATGGGCATTTAGACAGCACCGCGCGCCAAGCCCTCAGAGCCATTTCAAGCCGTGCCGATATCACGGCAACGTCTTTCCAGGTGGTTTACAACTTTAGCGATCTAAAGGCTAAGGCATATGAGATCATGCTAAAGCACTTCGATATCGGTTTTTACTATGCCAACTGGGGCTCGATGGATGCCTACATTAAACTACCTGCCGGGACCATACCCGATGCCATGCTTGGGTTATCGAACGATGGTTTTAAGGTTCGTCAAACCGATGAGTGGCAATTACTCACTTTCTCTATCGAAGAGTATGGTGCGTATTTTGATGATGAAGATGCTGACGATTTTTTCCAGCATTTACCCGGTCTACGCAATCAGTTAATCCAAGGTGACTGGCGGCTTATGTACTTGGCGTGGCTCAAAGCAGTAGATGACGATGATGAGCTTGACGCGATACCGTTAATCCAATTCGATTTTGAGCGCCTCAGCGAAGGATTACAGGCTTTTGCTGCGCTGTATGCGATTCCCTTACCTTGGGTTAAAGCGCTTATGATGGCGCTGAATGAACTACCCAGTCACCCAGCCAAACACACCCAGTTGCAGTTTGAAGATTGGCTCAAAACGCTCACGGAAGCGGAAAAAAACACACTATTACGCACGTTGTTTGAGCGAGGCCAATTAACTCGTCACCAAGCCGTAGCACTGACGCGAAAAGAACCAGCCAACAAAGACGAAACTTATCAGTATTGGTTAAACCCCGACCTCGTGGCTCCCTATATTGCAACCGCACAAAGACAGTTTGAGCAACAACAAGCCGAGGCACTTGCAAAAAAACTAGCGCTTGAAAAAGCAGAAAAAGAACAAGCCTTAATAGATCTCTACAACCAGCGTGACCATTACTGGCAGCAAGCGCACGAGCAAGCGGATCGCACTTGCCCCACTGGCTATGATGCGGCATCACGCTATTTGCATCAGCTCTTTGAGGCCTATCAGCTTCACGATAATCCTGCGTCCTTTGAACAGAGGTTTAAGCGCTTTATAGCCGCTAATAGCCGTCGTAAAGCACTGTTAAATCGCTTGAGTGGTTTGCTTAAATGATTGGGTCCACCCCAGGCAGACCCAGTGTTGTTAGCAAAAAATATCGTTGAGTTTTGATTGGTTGAAAGCCTTTATGCCCGCCTTTAGGTCTACACATTGTTACCTGTGACGTCACTTTGTGTAGACCTCAGACGAGAGTGTGACTTAACTCTTTGTTGCTATTGTTTGAAAAGTATAGAAAAGTGATCCTTTCATAGCGCCTACAACCCGTGGTTTGTAAGGTGATGCAGGCTTATAGCGTGGAAGGAAAAAATGCAGCAGATCGGAATTTACGAGCAGCTGGTCACGCAGCTTATTGAGAGCCGTATTGATCGAGAGCGATTCTATGTTGGCGAGCGGACGCTTACCAGCAACGAGGCGTCAGTTTGGTTGTCTCGCTTTTTATCGCATGTTTTGCACCATGTGCTCGACGCCGTGCCTGCCAGTGACGATCGCCTAGAGCAGCAAATCACACTATCTAACCAATTCTTGCTGTGGCTGAAAACCCAGATCCACGATAAAGACATTATCGACGATAACCTGCTCGCGAGTCAGGGGAAAATCCTGACGGCCCTTTATGAGTTTGAAAACCCGATAGCATCTGATTTAGCGCGCTATGTGCAAGATATTTTCCCACTCACCGGCTTAACGCAAAGTGAGCTTTTTTGTGGCAGTAATGCGGGTCTTTCATTGGAGTCAGAGCTGAAAAGAGAGATTTTATCCGCAGACAAAATCTATTGGTTGGTATCATTCATCAAATGGGCGGGGATAAGAATTTTTCGTAAAGAGCTGGAAGAATTTACCCGCAGTGGTCGCGAGTTAAAGGTCATCACCACATCATACATGGGCGCGACAGACGCGAAAGCGATGGAGTATTTAGCCAGTCTACCCAATACCGAGGTGAAGTTAAGCTACAATACCGAGCGCGAGCGTCTGCATGCAAAAAGCTATTTGTTTTTACGCGAGACCGGCTATCACACCGGTTATATCGGGTCTTCAAACCTTTCACATTCTGCACTGACGAATGGGTTGGAGTGGAACCTTAAAATCACCTCGCAAGAAATCCCCCATATTATCAATAAATCACTCAGCACTTTTGAAACGTATTGGGCGTCGAATGAATTTGAGCGGTTTGACGGGGATGTAAAAAGTACCGAAAAACTGAATCAGGCCCTTCGGCAGCAGCGTGGTGGCGAAGAAGATGGTACTACGTTTTTCTTCGATCTCTCTCCTTTCCCACACCAACATGAAATTCTGGAGCAGCTGACGGTTGAGCGTCATACGCATCAGCGTTTTCGTAATCTCGTGGTGGCGGCAACAGGGACAGGTAAGACACTGATTTCTGCGTTTGATTTTGCCCGTTTTTTGAAAATCCATCCTGATGCCAACTTTTTATTTGTGGCCCATCGTGAAGAAATCCTTAAGCAGGCGCGCGCGGCTTATCGGGGAGTATTACGCAACAGCTCCTTTGGTGAGCTGTGGGTCGGTGGTCACACGCCAGATCATTACCGCCAGTTGTTTGTCTCGATTCAAACATTGAACAACCAGCTCGATACGCTCAACTTGACGGCCGATTACTATGACTACATTGTGATTGATGAGGTGCATCATATTGCCGCGAGCAGTTATCGAGCGGTTTTGCACCACTTTTCACCGTCAATACTACTGGGCCTGACGGCGACACCTGAGCGTCACGATGGCGGCGATATTCTCGCGGATTTTGGTGGCGTTATTGCGGCTGAGATTCGGTTACCAGAGGCGATTAATCGTCGTCATCTTTGCCCATTCCAATATTTTGGTATTGATGATGATACCGATCTGAGGACCATTCCTTGGCAGCGTGGCCGCTATGATATTGCACAGCTGACTAACCTCTATACCTCCAACCAAGCCCGGGTGGATAAGATATTACTCAGCATGAACGAGATCATCACGGATCTTAGCCGTATGAAATCACTCGCTTTTTGTGTGAGTAAAGAACACGCTCAATACATGGCTCAACAGTTTTCACTGCAAGGGCTTAAGGCGGATGTGTTGACCAGCGACAATCGGCATGAACGCCAGCGAAAGCAGCAATCGCTGCGCGCCGGTGAGATCAATGTGCTTTGTGTGGTTGATATTTTCAACGAGGGGGTCGATATACCTGAAGTCGATACCTTATTATTTCTGCGTCCCACCGAGAGTTTAACCATTTTCCTTCAGCAGCTAGGCCGCGGTTTACGGTTAGCCGAGGGCAAAGAGTGCTGCACCGTCCTCGACTTTGTCGGTCATTCGCGTCCCGAGTATGACTTTGCAAACAAGTTTCGGGCGCTGGTGGGCAAGAGCGCTCGAGCGATTAACCATGAGATTGAACAAGGCTTCCCCCATGCGCCTTTGGGCTGTCGTATTGAGCTTACGAAGCGCACGCTAGAAATGGTCTTGGATAACATTCGCAAAGCGTCGCTAACGCTAAGACGCTTAGTGGCAATGGTTCGGCAATATCCTCAGCACACCCACCTGCCGCTGACGCTAGCGAACTTCCTAACCTTGTATCCGCATATTGATTTGAACGAACTATACAAGCGAGGCTGCTGGTCAGAATTGGTGTACAAAGCAGATCTGCAGGTCAATGATTCTCCTGTTGATGAAAGTGCACTTAAAGCAATCAAGAAGGCGATTTTTCAGCGGATTTTAACCACTGATGATCATGCGTATCTAGAGTTTTTAAAGCAGCTTTGCCAAACAGACTTTGCGCCTGATACGGGTAGCGAACGGCATCGACTCATGTGTCATTATGATGTTTGGCAACAAACAGGGCCAGCTCTTGGCTTTTCATCCATTGCGCAAAGCTTTGCCGCGTTAAGGCAGCTGGGCATCAAAGCAGAATTAATGGACGTGTTGGACTGGAAACTGTCACAAACCAAGCACGAGCAGCTGAGTATGGGCGATTTGCCAGATGTGCCATTACGGCTTCATGCTCGATATGCGCGTGAGCAAATTCTAGTTGGGTTTGGCGCTACCACGTTGGAGCGGCAGCCGCCTGCACGAGAGGGGCTCTATGCGCTTAAAGATCAAAACATCGAACTGTTATTTGTCACCTTGGATAAAAATGAAAAGCAATTTTCCCCGACGACCATGTATCACGATTATGCGATTAACGCGTCACGCTTTCACTGGCAGTCGCAAAACAGCTCGCGCCCTGATAAAGGCCGCGGCAAAGATTACATCCGAGTTTCCGCACCTAATTTAGGAATAAACCGCTTCGTATAACTGACCCAACAGTTTCAGCAATCGTAGTTGATGTTCTCGTACACCGGTAATGAAGCTCTGACCGTCGAGTTCGAGTGTGTCGATCCCTTCAAATTTTAAGAATACCCAACGTGCCGTCGGTTTAGTCGTTGTTTTGTTCTTCACCATGCTTGGGAAGAACGCTTCTGTCTTGTTAAGTTGCTCTCTGATTTTGTGCTCTAGACTTGCGTAAACAAGAAGGCTAAGCGTCATTATCATGAGCAGAGCCTCAATGCGTTGAGGTTTTTTTAAGAAGATCGAAGACGTTAAGAACTCGGGGCTTTTCAAAAAACGAAAGCCGCGCTCTACTTTTTGTTGGGATTTGTAATGTTCAAGCAATGCAGCCATGGTCAGATCCGCACTATCAGTATCGTTGGTAGCGAGGATAAACATACCCACTTTAAGCTTAGCCAGTTTCACTTTATCTAGATCGGTATAAGGCGTGGCATCAATAAAATAGCGATATCCTGTTGGCTTAGCTCCCTTTTTAGGGCGACCACGACCCGCATAGACAGCCTCTTTAATGATGGTTTTTTGTGCAAAGCCAATGAGGTGACATTGGCTTGCAAAGTCATCCATTGCCTGCTCGGCATCTATTGCACAAGCAAACTCTTTTTTCATAAGTTGGCCCAGGGCTTTCAGCTCTTTGGCGGCATTTTTATCTAAGTTCTTGTAGAACGTTATTTCTTCTCGCTTCGTCGCTTGCTCGCTATGAACCAACAACCATTTTTGAGTGACTGCGCCATAGTTAGCGTCAATCCAGCAACCTGAATAGCCGTTACCGATATGAGTTAACTGTTCAGGTCTAAGCGCCAGCAAGGCTTCTTTGGCAGACTTAATCGTCATTGGCACACGAGTAATGAATTTCTGTTTTTGTTCATCCAAAGAGCGAATGCTGTCTTCTGTATACAGGGCGGCATCGGCGATAAAATAGCGGCTATTTTGAGCCGCTTTTAAACAGTGAATATGCTTCTTAGTGACCTCAGAAAACGCCTTCGCATCATTGGTGTTACCACTGAGTGCTTGCATGTAAACAGGCAGGCCTGCTTGATTTTCACAAATCAGCTCAAGGACCACTTGGTTTAGCTCTGGACGGTGGTCTCGGCTGTAGCCTTTTACCAGTTTAATCGCATTGATATCGTCGTCTTGGGCGTATTCTCCATCAACATGAAAGCTTGTGATATCAAGATGGACAGAGTCCGTTTTAAGTCCCAGTTTATCAACAACATGCTCAGCAATCGCTTGATAAAGTGCGGACACATCCGCTTCATATAAAGCATCAAGCGTGCGCCCAAGGACATCATCCGTTAAATGGTGCGCTTCAATGTCTTTGGCTAGCAATTTGGAAACAGGCTTCGTTTCGAAAAAGTCGGAAAACATATGCAGGGTTCTACTGTGAAAACCCAGCCCATTTAGGATCATCGCTAAGACGGCATCACCATGTGAAACCTTGTGCTCGGAGTACTTAGGAATGATACGATCGATAATATCTGGTAAGCCAACTTCACGACAGAAAGCAGCGATTAGCCCTAGGTGATCGAGACGTTTGATGACGGGTTGAGGAGCAGGCATAGTAAGCGACCGTTAAATAACAGTAATAGATCAAAGCTGGGGATCACGGTCAAGACATATGTGACACTAAAAGCTGCAAATGATCGCTGGATCACACTATTTTAATTCATTAATTGGCTGCGGAATGACGGTTACATTCAACATCAAAAGATAGGGAAGCGCCTGTTTTTGTTTGTACGTGAGCAAACTAAAGATGAATTCGGGCGTACCATGGGATTTGTGAATTTTGGCGAAGTGAATTATATCTCACACACCGGCTCTCAGCCGATGGATATTACGTGGGAGCTAGTCACTCCGATGCCAAACTTTATGTGGCAGCAAGCGGCGAAATTGGCGGTAGGCTAGAGACCGATGCGTGTCTTTTGTCGCCACGAGCCTCAAATGTAGGGCAAATAATGGCTGAGCGAGTATAGGGTAAGCAGATAGAGGCAGCTTAATGTATAGCGCTCGAGCTATCTCTATCTGTCTGAACGTCAGTGCTGAGAATCGCTAGTGATTACTCAATATTCTGGATCTGCTTATAAACTAAAATTCACTATCCAAATAAAAACAATGGCTTATATATTTTTTGGGGTCTTATTGTTATATTCACTACCCAATTTACTACCCACATAGACGATCTCATTACTGGATAGTTCTAAGAAACTACTAGCCATAATTACAAACTGGGAGAAGTGGGAAACTGGGAAAATTTTCGTATGTATTCAGGTTTCCGCTACTTCTCCCAGCGATAGATGATCTGCCAGTAAGTGTAACACAGTCAATTCTCAGAGAGTTGTTCAATAGCATACTGGATACCGAAGTATGCTGTGAGAATACAAACCACCAATTTTCGTTATCCTCTATTAAACTTTTCCACCCACACCTTTGAACTTCTCAACAAATGCAGCGATCTTTTGAAAGACACTCTGTTTCTTGGTGAGATATTGCGGATTTAATGGGCTCATTTTGGGCAGAATAGCATTCAACTGAGTTCCTGCGTCGCTGGCATACTCCCGTTTTAGTGAAGTGGTTATATAGCGTCTGGCTTCTTCAGCATTCAGTTTTTCTGCGTTTATCAGTTCCTCTGCTTCGCGTCGTTGCTCGGCTTGGGCGAAGGAGAAAAAAGCTTCGATTACACTGGCTTTGTTGCCAATCTGATCGAGGTCGGTTTCATTGATGAAATCTACCACTAGGCTTTCTTTGGCACGGTTACCGAGGCTAGCGCGGATCACGCGGCGAACTTCTTCTACCAAGTCCGTTTTATTCTTGTTCTTCTTGTTGTGCTCGAAGATCAGCTCCAGAATGTAATCGAGATTGATTTCTTGCGACTTGAGCAGGTCAACCTCAAATATCACGTCATCCCAGTCGATGGTGGATTTCTCTTTTTCTTCGGCTGATTTTTGGCGGCGCTGCCACTCACGAATGTCGTTGTAAGTAGAGCGGTAATCCTGAACCTTGCGCTCGGCTGGGAGACGTATGGTTTGCAACTCTGCCAGTTTTTCATCATCCAGATAGTGCTCGGCTTTAAACGCTTCCACAGCCTCCGGATCACTCATATCCAAGGTTTGTAAGGCCTTCAGACTGGCAAACTCATCGTAGTTTTGCAGGATATTCTCGATGCGCAGGAATTCGCCAAAGAGTTTTGCAAACGCCTTTTTGTCCGATTCTTTTTCAATGTTGGCCGGATCAGGAAAGCGTTGCTCTAGATCGCTTACCACATCCATAAATCCGCGCCGAGCTTCACCGGTAACAATATCGGTAAAGCCTTCCATGTATTCTGTGTAGCTCTTTTCCAACACGACATTTTTGGTATTTTTATTACCAAACAGAGTGATGGCATCGACAGTGGCTTTTTCCAAATCACGGAAGGTGACGATGTTGCCAAAGGTTTTGGTCGCATCATAAATGCGGTTGGTACGCGAATAGGCTTGCATTAATCCGTGGTAACGCAAGTTCTTATCAACGAACAAAGTATTTAGTGTTGGTGCATCGAAACCAGTGAGGAACATGCCAACCACAATCAGCAAATCGATTTCTTTGGCTTTTACTCGCTTTGCCAAGTCACGGTAGTAGTTCTGGAAGCCGTTACTGTCGATACTGAAATTGGTCTTGAAGTATGCGTTATAGTCGGCAATGGCCGCACTTAAGAACTCCTTGGCGCTACTGTTCATCGCCGACACTTCAAAGCTTTCATCCGCTATATCACCAATAGCATCTTGCTCTTCATTAGCGGCAAAGGAAAAAATCGTGGCAATTTTTAGCGGTCTTTCGCTACCAGATTGCAACTTATTGAGCGATTCGTAGTACAGTTTGGCGGCATCCACGCTGCTTACTGCAAACATCGCATTAAACCCTTTCCCGTTCGCTTGCAGACGATGTGTTTTCTGGCGATAGTTGTTCAGAATGTACTGAGATATCTCCCTAATTCGCTCCGGGTGCAGCAGTGCCTGTTTGTTCTCCAATGCACTAAGTTTATTCTCGTCCTGTTCGGTTTCTATATCCTTAAACTGCGGGCGCACATCGTTGTAGTCCACTTTGAATTTGAGCACCTTTTCATCGCGGATGGCATCGGTGATGACATAAGAATGCAATTCCCGGCCAAACACGCTGGCAGTGGTTTCAGCTCCTAATGCATTTTGCGGGAAGATTGGCGTACCAGTAAAACCAAACTGATAGAAGCGTTTAAACTTTTTCTTCAAGTTCTTCTGGGCTTCACCAAACTGGCTGCGGTGACACTCATCGAAGATAAAAACTACCTGCTTGTTATAAATAGACAGGTCGCCTTCGCTTTTCATTAGATTGTTGAGTTTCTGGATAGTTGTCACGATGATCTTATTATCATCCTTGTCCAGGTTTCGTTTTAAGCCTGCTGTACTATCGGAGCCATTCACACTATCGGGTGAAAATCGCTGGTATTCCTTCATGGTCTGGTAATCGAGATCTTTACGGTCGACTACAAAGAACACCTTGTCGATAAACTCCAATTCAGTGGCCAACTGGGCGGCCTTAAAGCTGGTTAAGGTTTTACCTGAGCCTGTGGTATGCCAGACAAAGCCGCCGCTTTCTGGCTTGCACCAATTTTTAGCTTCAAACGAACTTTTAATTTTCCATAAAATGCGTTCAGTTGCTGCAATCTGATAAGGACGCATTACCAGCAAGGTATCGCTTACGTCAAATACCGAATAGTGCAGTAGGACGTTCAGTAGCGTGTGCTTTTGCAAAAAGGTAGCTGTGAAGTCTTTTAGGTCTTTGATCAGCGTGTTGTCTGACCTCGCCCAGTTCATAGTGAAGTCGTAACTGTTTTTATTACGCTGAGTTGTATTAGCAAAATATCGACTGTCGGTGCCGTTTGAGATAACAAACAACTGCAAATATTTGAACAACGAATGCTCGCTGTTAAAGCTCTCTTTGCTGTATCTATGCACTTGGTTAAACGCTTCTCGAATGGCGACGCCACGCTTTTTAAGCTCGAGTTGCACCAGCGGTAGACCATTCACCAATATGGTCACATCGTAGCGGTTGGCATGGCTACCAGTTTGCTCGAACTGCTTAACCACTTGCATTTTATTGCGTGCGATATTCTTTTTATCAACCAGGTAGATGTTTTTGATGCGGCCATCGTCGAAAACAAAGTCGTGGATATAGTCGTCGTGGATCTTACGGGTTTTATCTACGATGGTATCGCTGGGTTTGTCCAAGTAGGTTTCAACGAAGCGCTTCCACTCACCCTCTAAAAACTCTACATTGTTGAGGGATTGCAGTTGTTCCCTCACATTCGTCAGCATGGCTTCTGGGTTATTCAGAGCAGGTAGGTATTCATAGCCTTGGTTGGACAAATCCTGGATCAGTTCCCGCTCGAGATCGCCTTCACTCTGGTAACTTTCAGCGACTTTCCATTCTTGGCGGTATCTGTCAAGTACGATAAACCGATTCGATTCGGCGATGGGCTTTGTGTAATTAACCATGTTGTTCTTCCTGCTTCCAGAAACCATATTCATCCTTTAAATGATCCAATAACAACTTCACTGTTTGTTTTTCGGGTTCTGTTGGTTCGGCTACTTCTTCGTTTGATAAAGTTCGATGGCTGTAAAAATTCATAACCAACCTAGAATAAGACTGTTTGTTCTCAGGTAATAAATCTGACCACTGAGGGTAGCCTAAAAAGTTGGCTGCTTTTTCGTACAGGTTTCGAAGTAGCGTAAAATGGTAGCGTTGAACTTCATTTTTTTCGATGGCCTGCTCAATTAAGCGTTTGATATACAAGTGGTAAGAGAAGCTCTTATTCGAGTCGCCTTGCTTGCCTTCCATGTCGAAAGTACCGTCTTCATAACGCTTGAGAATATACCCATTCTTGGCTTTAATGCCATTGTAAAGAACGTTGTAAAACAATGGATTATGAGTGGATACAATGAATTTAAGCCCTGATTCACTAGACCGTATTAACTCTGCCAAGTCGATAGCCAATTCAATCAAGTGGTTTTCATCAAGAGAGCTAACAGGGTCATCAATAAACACATATTCCAACTGATCAAACTGATTGGATTCACGCTCACCAGGCTCAGCCACATTGAGAATAGTAATTACCTGATCCAATAAAGTGTAAAAGATACTCCAGATAAAGTTACTTTCTTCGCCTTTGGAAATTTTCAGGTTACCAGATTGATCATTATCGCCACGTTCAAGAGAGAAGGTTACTTCTGAAAATTCTTTTATTGTGACTTCGTTACCATCTTTGTCTTCGGTTTTATATTCTTGATTAAACCGTGGTGTTAGCTTGTCATTCGCATAACGCTGAAAGTTAGCAATGATATTTTGGTCTTGCCCTTGCTCTTTAAGAATCCAGTTAGTAAAGCTGTTTGGCTGAATTTTTAATTTGGGCTCACTGTCGCCTTGTAAATCATTATCCCAATAAAATAAATCTTCAGTGAATGCATTGTAATAAAGGATTTTGTTGCGCGTAGGCTCTGTTTCATCATCACCTTCTTCGCCTGCGTTCTTTGGGGAAATAAGCTCTTTAAACTCGCGCGACAAACGCGTTTTACCTGTGCCATTAAATGCATATATCAACTGTGTCTTTTTGTCGCTGGCTTTTAATTCCTCAGCTACTTCGGTTAGTGTTTTGCTCATATCAGGCGGCTACCTCTGTTTTCGGCTTCGGGAAGCTCAGCAATAAATCGCGGTAATACTCGTATTGCTTCTGACGCAATTCAATTTCGCGGGGTAAGCCTTCCGTAATGGAGTTGGTCAGAGCATCGAATTTGTCGAGGATAGTAACGATGCGTTCTTGCTCAGAAAGAGATTTCTCTCTATTGCTAGCAAATGGAACTGGAACCAAATACTCCATGATTTTTGGCTTATTTCCGCGTGGCATTTTTGCACCTTTCGCATGCTGCATGTTGTATTCAAAAAACTTGTCGTCCGCCAATACTTGATACAAATAACGAGGACTTATAGCTGTATCAGTAGTGTGAATCACAAGAACATCACCATTTGTACCGCCTACCCGATCTGCATACCATATCTTCTTCAAATAAGGACGTATATTCCCTATTAATATATCTGCAGGATTGTATTGTGTGAGATTTCCACTACCTGGAGTTCGAGTGGAGTCTATTTTTCCAGCTCGATTCTGAAGTAAGCTTTCAACACCAACATAATTACTGCCATCTAATTCTGAGTAACTAATACGCTCCTTTGAATACTCAGCCACTTCACCCAACGTCTTCCACTCCACTTCTCCTTCTTCAAAACTTAATAACTGGTCGCGGTAGTAGTGGTATTGTTTTTTGCGCAGGTTAAGCTCAGTGGTCAGCTCAGTGGTCAGCTCGGTAAATGCGTCCAGAATTCGGACGATTTCGGCCTGGATTTCCAGCGATTTTTTTGGGTTTTCTGGGCAGGGAATGGGGATTTTTTTATTTGCATAATTGCTAATCCACTGACGTTTATGATCTCCCTCTACGAGTTCACTTGGTAGCGTATTCAGCCAATAGTAAACATATTTCAGCAAATATTTAGTTTCGTCACTTGATGAAATCATCTTCATTGCCGATGATTTGGCCTTAAAATCAAAATCAACCCATTTATTAGCGGTTGTGAAATCATCAAAAATTATTACAGGACTTTCTGAGGCGTTATAAATGCCGCTTGTCTCATCTGTATAACCTAGAATAAATGTTTTGCCAGCAGTCAGAACAGGAATGGCAAATTCATCACTATAATTTTTCGCTTTAACAAGGTATTTTGTTGGCTGTTCATACTTAGTTACCTCACCTAGTAGAGGCCATCCAATCTCAGCTCCAGCCAGCAGGTTTTCCATGAAGTTAACGACGCTCATGCTGTATGCTCCTCACCTTCGTTTTCGTCGCTCTCGATTTGGGCCACAATCGCATCAATGTCTTCGCGTAGCTGGGTAATTTTGTCGACAGTTGTTTTTAACTCGATATTGAGTTGGTTTATATCCACTACTTCACGAGTTTCTTTGGCTTGCACATAGCTGCTGACTGACAGGTTATAGTCGTTTTCGACCACTCGCTCAAAAGGTACTGTTCTGGCAAAGTGTTCGATGTTCTCTTTACTATCAAACACCCCAATGATCTGCTTGATGTAATCATCGGTAAGGAGGTTGTTATTCGTCTCTTTCTTAAACAACCCACTAGCGTCAATAAATTGGGTATCTGTGGTGGTCTTATTTTTAGCTAGTACCAGGATATTTACCGCGATGGTCGTGCCGTAGAACAGGTTGGGCGCCAGAGAAATCACGGTTTCTACAAAGTTATTATCTACTAGATACTTTCTGATTTTCTGCTCAGCACCACCGCGATAAAAAATACCCGGAAAACAAACAATCGCCGCGCGGCCTTTACTAGAAAGGTAACTGAGCGCATGAAGCACAAAAGCAAAGTCGGCTTTGGATTTAGGCGCAAGCACGCCAGCAGGCGCAAAGCGATCATCGTTGATCAGGGTAGGGTCGTCTGCTCCTACCCATTTTACTGAGTACGGCGGGTTGGAGACGATGGCATCAAAGGGCTTGTCGTCACCAAAGTGTGGGTCTGTCAGCGTGTTGCCGAGTTGGATGTTGAACTTGTCATAGTTGATGTTGTGCAAAAACATGTTCATCCGAGCCAGGTTGTAGGTGGTGTGGTTGATTTCCTGACCGAAGAAGCCCTCTTCAATAACGTAAGGCCCGACATGTTTGGTTGCTTGCAGCAGCAAAGAACCTGAGCCACAGGCTGGATCGTATATTTTATTGACACTGGTTTGCTTGTGCATGGCAAGCTGCGCAATCAGCTTGGAAACATGTTGTGGCGTGAAGAATTCACCACCGGATTTACCAGCGTTCGCGGCGTAGCTCGAGATCAAAAACTCGTAGGCGTCACCAAACATATCAAAGTCACTGTTATGAAGGTCGCCAAGATCCAGTTCCGCTACGCCTTTAAGTACCTCGGCTAAGCGACTGTTTTTATCTTTTACTGTATTACCTAAGCGGTTACTGGTCGTATCGAAATCGGCAAACAGGCCCTTAATGTCGTTTTCTGACGGGTAGCCACTGGCAGATGCTTCAATGGCCTTGAAAACATCTGCAAGTTCGATATTGAGACTTGGATTGTTATGAGCGTCTTTGACCAGGTTTTCGAACAGTTCACTTGGGTAAAGAAAGTACCCCTTAGTTTTGATGGCATCATCTTTGATATCAGGTGTAACTACACTGTCGGGCAGTTCGGCATAGTTAATACTCTCATCCCCTGCTTCGATGTAGGCACGAAAATTTTCGCTAATAAAGCGATAGAAAAGCGTGCCCAGTACGTATTGCTTAAAGTCCCAGCCGTCTACTGCACCACGTACTTTGTTGGCAATGGCCCAAATTTGACGTTGCAGGGCGGCGCGTTGTTGTGCACTTGTCATGATTCTTTTCTCGTTTTCATTCGTTTATGTGTGCTTTTATACCTAGTTTATGTGGCTTTAGAGGCTATCCTCATGCTGTTGTCAGCTCAAGCAGATCACCTACTTGGCATTCAAACAGCAGGCACAGCTTCTCTATGGCTTCCAGATCCACTTTCTGGGCTGTCTCTTTGTAGAGCAAAGTCACCGTTGCGCGACTGAGCCCTGTTTCTCTGGCGACGTCGGCAATACGCATCTTGTGTTCGCCCATCATGCGGGCAAGATGGCAGCGGATCATGGCTAGGCCTCTAGTAAATTGGGGTTAGTAAATATCGCTGAAGCATACCATAAATCTTTATATCAGAATGACATTTTGTGAGTTGAAATTGCATTTTACGGTTCTGAACGGCGATTTTCTAGGCGCTGTCTTGGTCTAAATCATTCCGCCTTTGATGTTCAGAGCGTTAAGCTGGCTTTTAAATGCCGTGCCCACAGTCTACTGACTGAAGTAGTCAAAGGCTTGCACTATCAGATGGCCATGTCGTTATCCAGCAATTGGCCAGCAATTTCCCAAGCTGTCCGTCAGTTCGATATTGTACTGAAAAGCCACCAACAGACCGCTTTTTGATGGAAGGCGGGTATCACCGCCCTGTGTTCGTTAACGCCTATGACTGAGAGATGGCTTTTCGGTGGCTTTTTGATAACCCACATGTAGCTCAAGTCTTATGATCGGAGTTTTGGTTTGATGAACGATGAGAGCAGGAATCATCGCTTTCTTCCCTGAAATTCCAGATAGATAGGAAGCTTTTCAAGTTCATTCCATAGCAAGAATAAACTCTCGTCACTTTGGAATATAAGTGACAGTAATCCAGAGGGGAATGTTGGAACTAAGATTCCAGATAGATAGGAGTCCCAGCCGATTTATTCCAGCCGATGATTTAGCCGTGATATTCCACTTATGTGGAATTTGATGAGCAACATTCCAGATAGATAGTTATGTGGAAAGTTATTGGCTAGGTATTGGGCGGGAATAATCAGATATTTTCCAGTGTGGAATGTTGTCCTTTGTGTTTTCGTAAAATGTTCTAACGGAACAAAGTTATTATTTTTCATTTGGTTATTGTTTTTTCTCTGTGTCGGGACCATGATTTATTGAGAACTAACTGTGAGAGGAAAAAGGATGACAGCTTTTGAATGGGGGATGTTTGGGCTCTGGGTGTTTTTCACGCTGGTGTTCGTCTGGAGTTTATACAGTTACAGAGCCAACAAGATGAACTCCAAGGGTGGCGATTAGTGGCTGGAACTTGCATTTTTCAATGTGGTGTTAGTCTGTAGTCACACTCATTTAAACGTGCTGACTTTCACATGTGAAAGTTTTAGAGAGGGTCTGATGATGAAACACCTGAGTAATATTCTCGTTATGCTGGTTTTTGTCATCGGATTAGCAGCGTATGGCAATACTAGTTTTGCTTGGTTTCTGCTTTGTTTGCCCTTAGTCGTGTGGTTCTGGCATGTGCTTGGTTGGTGCATGCGCTTTCCAAGGCTTATGGCGTTCGCATGGTTTGTTCTGCTGTGTTTTCAATGGCCAGCAGCGTTAGGATTGAGCGCTTCAGTGATTATCGTGTTGATGTTCAAGCAGCGGCATAGCATTGCTCGGGAAACGCCAGCGAAGCGTCGGCAACAGAGACAATGCCTTTTGGGAAGCTATGATTATGACTTCCGGACCTTTAGTGACGATTAACTTTCATCACTTCCATCCATTTTCCCTGTTTCTTCGGGCTGTTTTCCCTTAGAACCTATCTCAATAGGTGTTGTCTGAGTAAATCAACACCTATTGAAAATACTGTAAATGAATTCGACACAATACCTAATCTCTGACGCCCTTTGGGCAAAAATTGAGCCGCTTTTACCAATCCACAAGACGAACCATCCTCTAGGAACACATCGAAAGAGAGTCGATAATCGTGATGCTATGAACGGCATCCTCTTTGTTCTCAGAACTGGTTGTCAGTGGAATGCGCTTAACGCGACAGGTATTTGTTCCTCTAGCTCTGCACATCGTCGTTTTCAAGAGTGGCGAGATGCAGGAGTCTTTGAGCGATTTTGGCAAAATGGCCTGATTTACGAAGGGGTTGATTGGAGTTCCATATCAATGGACGGGTGCCAAACTAAAGCACCTTTAGCTGGCTCAAAAAAACAGGTAAGAACCCAACAGACCGTGCGAAACAAGGCGTAAAACGCAGTTTGTTGACGGATGCGAATGGATTGCCACTGGCTGTTGTTAGCGATGGCGCAAACGTCCACGACATTAAGCTGGTACTTCAAACATTAGATGCACTAGAGTGTTATCGGCCGCCGCTGAAAGTACCTTTGTACCTAGACAAAGGTTATACAGGCCAGTGGTTACATGATGAACTGGTTGCTTTGAACTACATTCCCCATGTTCAATCACGTGCTGAAGAGGCCGCGAGCTTGAAGCAATCGGATGATTTTAAGGCTCATCGTTGGGTTGTGGAGCGAACTCATAGCTGGCTAAACCGTTATCGTAGATTGCTTGTTCGTTGGGAAAAGAAAATCGAAAACTACGAGGCCATGTTGCATTTTGCTTGTGGCCTCATTGTTTGGAATAAATCCCTTTTGGGATAGGTTCTTATCCAGCTCTGCCAGTATCAATGATGCCTTTTCTCCCGCCGCCGCAACGATATGCTCAGGCTGTTCTTCCAGCATTTGTTTCAGTGTTTTAGCCATAGCGCTCTCCATGAATATTCTGAACATTTCTGTGAGTGTTTAGAATAAAAATTCTGGTGTTACATGTCACGAATGAACAACGTGACATGTAACGGTTTAGGTTTAGCCATTAAAATTCAATTTGTTATATTCTGGTTTGTGAGTCAATAGTTTTAATTCTTTGTTCTCATTCCTGTATTTGCAGCACCGATAAATATCGCTCAATGTGCCCAAAATGGACAATTCTAGCGGCGAGGATTGTACTCGGTGAACGGTATGATCGCTCATGACAAATCAAGATGTTATGGGAGATACCAGCATATGAATATCGCATTACTGAACAATCTACTCACGTATGAAGAAGTGTGTTCACTAACCAAACTGTCCCAGCCCACTTTGCGCCGTTATGTCAAAGCAGGCAAGTTTCCGCAGCCCATCAAGCCCAATCCAGAAGGTAAGGCCGTCAGGTTTAGAGCGAGAGATGTTCGTCGCTGGATGGCTGAGCTCTAATTGGCGGGAGGTAAGAATGGGATTTCATCTTACAGAGACTCACCTTGAATGTCTGGAAAAAGAAGAGCGCCAAGTTGTAGGTGGGTGGATAAAAGTAATCGCCAGAACTCGAAAGCAATCCAAGAAGCATGGGTTTGGTGCGTTAATCCAGTGGCGCAACATGGATGGCGTTTTGCTACAGGACATAGTATTCAACCGGGTATTACATGGTGACCAGTCTCGCTTGATTAGGGACGCCCTGATTGATTCTGGCTATTGGTTAGAGCCCTATCCACAAAGCTGGTCGCGTTTGCAGCGCTATTTGCTACAAGAGATTCTAAAAGCCCCTGCGGGAATTTGTGTCGATTCAACAGGATGGCATGACAGTGTTTATGTCACTCAGGATTGGTGCGTTGGTACAAACTCAGAACCATACTATTACTCGGGTCAGCTCAATGAGTCGATGCTTAAACGCACTGGTACTTTAGCACAGTGGCAGTCTCAGGTTGGGGCCTTGTGTGTTGGAAATCCGCTGATGATTTTTGTGGTGGGCGTGGCACTGTCTGCACCGCTACTGCATCCCGCCGCAGTAGAGAATGGTATTTTTCATTTGGTAGGGCCTTCGTCGACTGGCAAGACATCGCTGCTTGAACTGGCAGCATCTGTCTATAGTGATAGATCTTTCGTCCGCAGTTGGATTTCGACGGCCAATGGCTTGGCGGCTGTTGCCGCTGAACAACACGATATGATGCTGGGGCTTGATGAAATTGGCTTAGCGCGTCCTGAGGATGTTGATATTGCAACTTATCATATTGTCGCCGGTACCAGTAAATTGCGGGCTACAGAGAGTGGGGGATTAGCAAAACCATCCCACTGGCGAACGTTGGCATTGAGTACTGGTGAAGTATGGTTGTCAGAGGTATTTGAATCGCTTGGCAAACGGCCTAAGGCTGGGCAACAGATTCGTTTGGTCGAAATCCCGGTATTTGGTCAGTTCGGAGCTTTTGATGTATTGCATCGCTTTCAACGTCCTCAATTGTTTGTCGATCATGTGAAGTCTCAGACCAGCCGATACTACGGAAGCTTATTTCCCGAATGGATGAATCTTCTGACATCAACCTATGAGCTTGCTCATTATACCAAATCAGAGATTCAGCGGCTGGTTGATCAATGGCGTACCAGTAGTATGTCTTCCCAAGTGATTCGGGTATTGCAACGCTTTGCTCTGGTCGCTACTGCGCTTGCTTTAGCTTCGCGCAATTATTTGGTGCCTTGGGATGAGGAGGAGTCTATTGATTCTGTGAAACAAGTCTTGGGTCAGTGGTTAGCAGCTCGTGGCCACGTCATGAACACAGAGGAACATCAGGTCTTGGCCCGCTTAAAAGTCTTGCTGCCAAAATGGGAAAAGGCTCTATCTCCTATGGGGCAGCAGAATACTGCTTCGTTGCTCGGATATTCCAGAGATGTTAATGGCGAGCGGCAATGGCTCATTGATAAAAGCCAGTTTTTGCGCCAGTTGGAAATGCCTGGGCAGTATATGCGCGAGGTAATGCCTTTGCTCCAACGAGGATGGCTCACTACCAATGAGCCCGAACGTGCAACGTTAAAGCTTATGGTAAATGGCAGATCGAGACGTTTTTTTGCACTCTTGCCAGACCGAATTTTTGCAGGGATACAGGAGTTAGAAATTGATGACTAGCACAGCTTATATCCCAGTTTCCCACTTTTCCCAGTCAGTCTTCGGAGGAAAATGTAATGAGTGAACAAACCTTCGTTTTGCCTAGTGAAGAAGTTCGTACTCAAGTGCTCAGTCAATCAGGTCAGTGTGAGCGACTGGTCAGAGAGGCTGACCGTAAGATGATCACTGGTGTCAGTCGCACTCAGTGGTGGATGATGGAACGGCAAGGCTTAGCCCCCCAACGGGTCAGGCTGAGCGCCCATTGTGTGGCTTGGCGGCTTTCAGATCTGCTGTGGTGGATTGAGCAGAGAAAAGTTGCTTGAGTAAAGTTAGAGCCCTGTCCCGTTTAGGGTGGGGCATTTATCTCGTCAATATTTGTTGAAGCCGATGGTAAGCTTCGGAATGTTTCTCTGGGTTCATTTTGGCCAGATTTTGCATTTTCCAACGAACAGCAGGTAACTGGTCGATTCCTGAAAGCTCCAAAAGAGACCAGTCGGGTGAACGATTTTTGAAAGACAGTAAAAATGATCGCTCTTGAGGCGTCAAAGACGAGTTTATGATCCTCACCAGCTGCTCGCGAGTTGCTTCGAGTTCCGCCTGGGGAATGTCTTGATCGGTCATATTCCGAAACTCTCCTTCATAAACACCTGAAATGTCCTTGAAGTTTGGTCTAAGTAGTTCGGCAATAGGACGTGGGTGGCTAATAATATAAACCAATAAGGCTTTGCGAAGCTCATCGCTGAGTCCCTCGTTATCAAGTAGTTGCTTGACGTCGAAAAGATCCCTCGGGTGTTGACGATCCAGTGCTGCACAGATTTTCCCCGCGTATAAATCGGCAAAACTCACTACGGGCATTTCTGCAAAAGCGAACTCATCCTCAACGGCTTCACTTACTGGCATGACTTGGGGATCGTAAACCGTACCGCGTAGTACAGGGGATAGTTCAATTTTGATTTGAACATTATCTCGCTCCACCAATAAACGCAGAGCATCTGATTTATACAGGAAGGCGCGAACAACACGAGTATTGCCGATGTTAGCCGTTATCGTGGAGGCCAGGGTTTCTAGGTTGCTCTTGATGGTCTGCAGGGCTTCATTCCGCTCCATCATGGGCAGAAAAACTAAGTCGATATCAACCGAAAGTCGAGGAAAATCACGAACGAACAAATTGATAGCGGTTCCACCTTTGAGAGCGAAACAGTCGTGCTGCGCAACAAAAGGAATAATCCTGAGTAGTAGCTGCACTTGTCGGTAGTAGTGGCTTTGTCTATTCATGTTTTCACATATCCTTAGGCACTGTTATTTGCCAGGTTGGCTCTAGTTTGCCGCCTTTAGCGATCAGTCGTTTACCAGTGCCCAGGGCATACTGTTCTGGTGTGAGGTGCTTAAGCCAAGCGTGTTGATGTCTTCCTGCCAGCCAGAGAAAGAGGCGCTTTGCTTTGATACTGCTACAGGCTTTCAGCAAGGCATTCAGCTTACGAGGCGATAGGTTGTGTAATCCTTGCATAAGTTGGTCAGCATGTTCAAAGCTGATGGTATTGGGCACTATAGCTAAAAGCTCCAAAATGGCTTTCTCTGGACAGGAATAATGTAATGAAGGAAGTGATGCTTGCCAGCTATCTTGCCTCAGGAACTGGTTGTCTTGCATTAGTGTCTCTGGCCATAGGCGACGAGTGCCATGCCACTCAAATTGTGCTGGCGCATCGATTCTTGCCAGCCATCTAGGCAGCATCTTTGCAGAATAGAGGTGAACCTTGGGTTTGTTTCCTTTGGACAGGTAATGGCCAAGTCCTTCCAGCTCTAACGCTGTCAGACCTCCAACATGGACAGGGACATCGGCCATGCGTTGCAACGAGGCAACGATTCCTTTCCAGGACAGCCTCGCTTCTTGCCTAGTGTAAACACCGGCTGCGACAGGGATCAGCGTTTGGCTCCGTACGGCATTGTCCAGAAAATGCAGGTTGAGCCCTTGCGTCTCCAGCCATGATTTGGTGGCGATCATATCCAACGGCAGCAGTTTCTGTAGTTGCTGTCTGGCTTCAGTGTTCAGCATGACTGCTCTCATTTGGGTTTATAAGAAATAAAATACACGTTGATTATTGACGTGATTTTTGGATTTTTCAAACTAATTTGAATTTTGGGTTTGTAAGTTTGTAATTTCAAGTCAATTATTGCCGTGAAAATTGTGATTTAAAAACCGTGTCAAAATTGACAATCTTATTTGCCTCATCGCCATTAACAATTGGAGCCAGCCACTCACCAAGCATGTTGTGAGCCACTTTGCGTTCCTCAAAATAAGCATCTTTGTTATAGATACCATCAGTTCGGTTACCTGGAATTTGGTTAAGGCATCGTTGAGCTATATTGTCAGGAATATTCATCTTACCCATTCGGGTTCTGGCGGTGCCTCTTAGGTCATGTACCCGGCGCTTTTCAAACGAGAAAAAGTTCTGTTCGAACAACTTCTTCAGTGCATGGTTTAAGGTATTCTCGCAGACATGTGGGGTACGTGCTTTTTTGCTTATTCGTCTGGCTGGGAATACCCATTCGCTACCACAACTGCGGATCTTCAGCTCTTCCAACCACAACAGGGCTGCATCACTGAGAGGAATGTCGATTGCGCGACGTTTCTTGGTGCGGTTTTTCGGCAGATGCCACACTCGGTTTGGCAAATCAAACTCATGCCATGGGGCGGCCAATAACTCCATTTTCCGAGTACAAGTCGCAATCAACAAAGCACAAGCCAAATAGTTCTCTCGACTGAATTGCGCAGGGATCGCTCTGAGCTTGGTAAAGAACTCAACGACTTCGGTTTCGGTCATAGGGTCGTTTGCAGCTTGTTCCTCCCCACCTGCATCTTTGGGTCGAAAAGGGCTTGCAGGGTTGAACTGAGTAACATCGAGCTTGATGCCATGATCAAAAATGCGCTTGAGCATACGCATTACATCGTTAGATATGGTTGGCCTTGGTGGTTTATCACCATAACCATTAGCGATATCCCGTAGGATTTCACTGATGTCGAGTGGTCTTATTTTATCCAGCTCGACTTTACCGATACGCCAAGCCACCTCTCGTTCGTAAAGGCTCTTTTCCTTTTCGTGGGTAGCAATTTGTCGCTGGCGGAGCTGATGATAGTCAGCATACAAATCATTCAGTGTTTTAAAGGGATTCTGATTAACTTTCTTGCGTTCTTGGACGGGATCAACTCCTTCACGTTTGATCGCTAACCTCAGCTTGGCGGCCTCATCACGAGCATCGGCCAGTGACCAGTCATCAACTTTACCGATAGTGTACTCGCGCCGAAGCTTAGTTGCTGGTGTGGTGTAGCGCAGCATCCAGTAAGCATCCCCGCGTTTGGGAGTCATCAAATACAGTCCATCGCCATCGGAGTGTCGGACGGATGATTTTTCCTTGATCAGTTTTTTAACTGTTTTGTCATGCAAATTGCCCATTTCTCGACCTCAAAAAATTGGGGAGTACAATATCGCTAAACAAACTATAGCGAGAAAATACTCCCCAATCTACTACCCATAACTACCCAAACTTAGTAGGTTCGCAATGGATGTCATGAGTGTCATTTTTTCATAATATAATGATTTTCAATGGTTTTAATTCAGTCTTTGACTACTGGTGAAGGTTACTCTATGTTTTGGATCTGCTCGCGCATTTGTTCGATAAGCACTTTGAGCTCGACGCCGGAGGCGGTGATCTCGGTGCTGATTGATTTAGAGGCGAGGGTGTTGGCTTCGCGGTTGAACTCTTGCATCATAAAGTCCAACCGTCGGCCGCAGGCGCCGCCTTTTTTGAGGATCTTGCGCGCCTCTGAAACGTGTGAGTCCAAGCGATCAAGCTCTTCCGCAACGTCTACTTTTTGCGCCAGCATCACCATTTCTTGCTCGATGCGAGTTGGATCGAGCTCCACTTTGGCTTCTTCCAAACGTGTGGTTAAGCGTTCACGCTGCCATTCAATCACGGTAGGCATCTTTTCGCGCACTTTGATGACTTCAGCGCTAATCGCATCTAATCGCTGCTCAATCAGCACTTTCATGTTGTCACCTTCGCTCGCACGCGCGGCGATAAAGGCGTCGAGTGCCTCATCCAGACCGGCCATTAGGGCGCGATGCAGCTCGTCGGTATCTTGCTCTGGGGCTTCCATCACCCCCGGCCAGTTCAGGACCTGAAACGGATTGATGTTGCCTTCCCCAGCGGTTTCTTTCACCCATTTGGCGGCGTGAATTACTTGCTTGGCTAAGGCTTCGTTAATGGTGAGCTTGTCTTGATTGGCTTGCGAGGTATCAAAGCGTAAGTTGCATTCCACTTTGCCGCGGGCGAGGCGCTTACGGAAGCGCTCACGCACAACGGGCTCAAGGCTGCGCAGTTGCTCAGGCATACGAATATAGGTTTCGAGATAGCGCTGGTTGACGGAACGAATTTCCCAAACGGCGTTGCCCCAATCGCCCTTGATTTCGTGTCGCGCGTAGGCGGTCATGCTGTGGATCATTGGTACCTGCTTGTGTGTGCAAAGAGTGAATGGCTTGATTATACGCATCCACCTGCAATGCGTCAGCTGTGTTGGCAAGATGTGCCGACAGGGATCGCAAGCGTGGCAAGAAACACGTATAATCGCGGGCAAATTTCATCAGCCCAAAAGGTTACTTGCATGCGTCCAAGTGGAAGAGCGCTCGACCAAATTCGTCCCGTTAGCTTTACCCGCGGTTTTACTGCCCACGCAGAAGGCTCTGTGCTGGTTTGCTTTGGCGACACAAAAGTCATTTGTAACGCCACTGTCGAAGAGGGTGTGCCACGCTTTTTAAAAGGCAAGGGCCAAGGCTGGGTGACGGCAGAATATGGTATGTTGCCACGTGCCACGCATACGCGTAATCGTCGAGAAGCGTCGACCGGCAAACAAGGCGGCCGCACGATGGAAATTCAGCGTTTGATTGCGCGCAGCCTGCGTGCAGCGGTTGATTTAACCGCGCTGGGTGAGTACACCATCACGGTTGATTGTGATGTGATTCAGGCCGACGGCGGCACGCGTACTGCATCTATTTCGGGAGCGAGCGTTGCTCTGGCTGACGCACTTAATGCCATGGTGCGTGATGGCAAACTTGCCGCGAACCCCATGAAAGGTCACGTTGCAGCGGTGTCGGTGGGTATTTATCAGCAAACGCCAATTTGCGATCTGGAATATGTCGAAGACTCCGCGGCAGACACCGACATGAATGTGGTGATGCTCGAAGATGGCCGCATGATTGAGGTACAAGGTACCGCTGAGGCAGAGCCATTTACCCCCGATGAACTCAATGCCATGTTGGTACTGGCCAAGAAGGGCATTGATGACATTGTCGTTGCCCAAAAATCGGCGTTAGCCGACGCATAACAGATTGAGTAGCTCCCACATTGGGGGCTATTTTTTTGCCCTGAGAACAGGATGGAGCCCGTGACATAACCGTCACAACCGTTTTAATAGTGAGAGGATGGAATGAAAGCCTACCAGCGCCAGTTTATTGAGTTTGCCCTTGAAAAGCAGGTTTTAAAGTTTGGTGAATTCACCCTGAAATCCGGCCGTAAGAGCCCGTATTTCTTTAATGCAGGTTTGTTTAATACCGGACGTGATTTAGCAAAACTGGGTCGTTTTTATGCCGCTGCATTAATGGATGCTGGGATTGATTACGATGTGCTATTTGGCCCTGCGTACAAGGGGATCCCGATTGCAACCACCACCGCGGTCGCGCTTGCCGATCATCATGATGTGGACACGCCTTACTGCTTTAACCGTAAAGAGGCAAAAGATCATGGCGAGGGCGGCCAGTTAGTGGGGAGTGCGCTCGAAGGTCGCGTGATGTTGGTGGATGATGTGATCACGGCAGGTACTGCTATTCGTGAATCTATGGCGCTGATCCAGGCGCAAGGTGCGCAACTTGCCGGTGTTTTGGTGGCGATTGACCGCCAAGAGCGGGGCCAAGGTGAGCTGTCTGCGATTCAAGAAGTGGAACGTGACTTTGCCTGCCGCGTTGTCTCAATCATTAGTTTAAGCGACTTAGTGACCTATCTAGAGCAAAGCGAGGCTGACCCGGCGCAGCTGGCGGCGGTCAAAGCTTATCAAGCAGAGTATGGTATTTAACCTTTACTGGGCGCGCCACGGCGCGCCTGATTGCTTGCATGGCTTATTGCAGCTGACTGGTGAGCAATTGCCAGTACTGTTCAAAGTTGGCGGTAGGCAGTTGTTTGAAAGAGGAGCGTACATAACGGCACAAACTGCCTTCAACTTGGCCAATTAGCTGGCTAGCGAGCACCGCTTCATCGAGCGGAAAGCCTTTCCCTTCTCGCAAACGTCTTTCCCGCAGTACTTGCTTGAGTTGCGCTTCAACGCGCTCAAACAATTGGTTGATGCGACCTTGTAAGCGGTCTTGCTCGAACATCAACGCATGGCCTGTCATGATACGCGTCAGCCCTGGGTTGCGCTCACCAAATCCAAGCAGCAACTGCAGAATGAGCTTAAGACGCACTAAGGTGTCTTTCTCTTCATCAATAATCAGGTTGATGCGGGACAGTAATGAGTCCTCAATAAACTCAATTAAGCCCTCAAACATGCGTGCTTTGCTGGGAAAGTGGCGATAGAGTGCGGCCTCGGAGACGCCAACTTGGGCGGCCAATTTGGCGGTCGTGATGCGCTGGCTGCCTTGCGTGGATTCCAGCATTTGCGCGAGCGCTTGGAGGATCTCTTCGCGGCGATTATTTTTTTTCGGGGCTGCCATTCATGCGATTCCTTTGTCTTTTATTCTCACGTTGGCGGGCGGTAAAGGAAGCATCAGGACGAGGTGCCACCAAGCGTGTTAGTCATGCCCTTTATCTTAGCGGTGAGGTGCCTGTATTAAAAGCAAAAAGCGTGGCCTTGGCGCACGCTTTTACACTTGATGTGACGGCGTTTTTTTGCGTTACGCGCTGGTATCCGCCTTGTGATAACGGGTGGCGATATGCGTCATTACAGCGCGCGCCAAGTGTGCTTTCTCTGTTAACGATAGTGCGAGATCACCGTTCGGCCAGAAAAGGTGTAAGGCGTTGTGATCGCTATTAAACCCTTGGTCTGAAAGCGAGACATCGTTAGCACAAATCATGTCGAGCCCTTTACGTGCAAGTTTATCGCGTGCATAGGTCTCGATATCCTGTGTTTCTGCCGCAAAACCAACGGTAAAAGGTCGTGTATCCGACAGCGCAGCCACCGAGGCGATAATGTCAGGGTTTTTCACCATGGTGACTGTCATGGCATCTTTATCGGCTTGTTTTTTCAGCTTTTGCTCGGCAACGGTTTGGGGACGATAATCCGCCACGGCCGCACAGCCGATAAAAATGTCTTGTGAGGCAATGCTGGCATGGACGGCTTCATACATTTGTTGTGCACTGGTCACATCAACACGGTGCACGCCGGTGGGAGTTGGCAGTGCGACTGGCCCACTGACTAGGGTGACCGTGGCACCCAGTGCGCGGGCGGCTTCTGCGAGCGCATAGCCCATTTTTCCCGAACTATGGTTGGAAAGATAGCGCACCGGGTCGAGTGCTTCTCGGGTTGGCCCGGCGGTGATCATGATGTGCTTGCCAGCCAGAGGTGTGGGACCGGCCCAGTGCTCACATTCTGCCACTAACGCCATCGGCTCTAGCATACGCCCCGGGCCGACATCGCCACAGGCTTGTGCGCCACTGTCGGGCCCCCAAATCAGGCAACCGCGCGCGCCCAAGGCGGCGATATTGGCTTGCGTGACAGCTGCACGATACATCTGTTGATTCATTGCGGGTGCAATCGCAATCGGCGCATCGGTGGCGAGACACACCGTGGTGAGCAGGTCATTGCCCATGCCGGCATGGACGCGTGCAATTAAGTCAGCGGTCGCGGGGGCGAGCAAGACTAAATCTGCCCACTTGGCTAATTCAATGTGGCCCATCGACGCTTCAGCGGCGGGGTCAAGTAAGCTATCTGATACCGGGTGACCGGAAACGGCTTGCATGGTCAGCGGGGTGATGAATTCTTTTGCTGCGCGAGTCATCACCACCTTGACCGTCGCCCCACGTTCAATCAGACGTCGAGTGAGGTCGGCACATTTATACGCGGCAATGCCGCCGCCCATACCGAGCAGTATACGTTTTCCTGCCAGCGTCTGGGCTGGCTGTTGTGAAGAACTGGCCATAATGCGTGATATCGTTGTCAGTGAATGGCGCAACCATACCATAATCCTTAGCGTAAAAAGCTTGTTCAAGCGCATGAATCCTCGCACGGTGTGAGCCAGGTTGGCTGTGATATGGGCTGATGTCTGCTGAAAAGCACACGCAACGGGGAATAAAAATAGGCGACTGTAACGCAACCTTGCCATGATGCGCTTGTATCAAGGCGGCGTCCTCTCCCTACTATCGGCTTTGTCGTAGCCGACGATTGGCTCAGCAAAGGGAGAACGATCATGAGCTTAAAAACCATGCCGCAAGATTGCCGCCCACGAGAGCGTTTGCTGAGTAGAGGGGCACAGAGCTTGTCTGATGCCGAGTTACTGGCGATTTTTTTGCGGACTGGGGTGACGGGGATGAGTGCGGTTGAACTGGCCGACTACCTGTTAAATGACTTTGGCTCGCTGCGTGCGCTGATGGGTGCTGACCAAGCTGCGTTTTGTCAGCATAAAGGGCTAGGAAGCGCGAAATATGCCCAGCTTCAGGCGGTATTGGAGCTTAGCCGCCGTTATTTAAAAGAAACGTTAAGTAAAACCGATGCTCTGACTAGCCCTGATCATACCCGCCGTTATTTGTCGACGTTGCTTCGAGACCGGCCCCGCGAAGCGTTTTATGTATTATTTCTCGACAATCAACACCGTGTCATTGCCGATGAGCAACTTTTTGAGGGTACCCATAATGCGGCGAGTGTGTATCCGCGTGAAATTGTGCGCCGCGCACTCGAATTGCATGCGTCGGCACTTATATTGGCCCACAATCACCCTTCGGGTGTGGCAGAGCCGAGTCAGGCCGACCGCCAAATCACCGAAAGAATTGTTCAAGCGTTGGGATTAGTCGACATTCGTGTGCTTGATCATCTGGTGGTTGGGGACGGAGAAGTGGTATCCTTCGCCGAACGAGGTTGGTTGTTATCCCTTTGAGGATCGCCTTTGGCGAAAAAAACGATCAAAAAGAGCGCAAAAGGATCTGCTCGGGACTTGAGCAATGTGAATTCAGTTAGTATAATGCGCCACCTTTGATAGCCTTGACCTTGAGCCTGACCTTGAATTTGCAGGACTGGCGGACAAGGTTGATATCGAGCTGAAACGATTTTGGAGAGACTTTCATGTCACGAGTATGCCAAGTAACTGGCAAGCGTCCTGTAGTTGGTAACAACCGCTCTCACGCTAATAACGCCACCAAGCGTCGTTTTCTGCCGAACCTGCAAACTCATCGTTTCTGGGTAGAAAGCGAAAAACGCTTCGTTAAACTGCGTCTATCTACTAAAGGTATGCGCATCATCGACAAAAAAGGTATCGATTCTGTACTAGCAGAAATGCGTGCCCGCGGTGAGAAAGTATAAGAGGACTTAGAGAATGGCTAAAGGCATTCGCGAGAAGATTCGTCTAGTATCCTCTGCTGGTACTGGTCACTTCTACACCACAGATAAGAACAAACGTAACATGCCAAGCAAGTTCGAGATCAAAAAATTTGATCCCGTAGTTCGCAAGCACGTTATGTATAAAGAAGCCAAAATCAAGTAATTGGTTGAAAGTTTCGAGAAAGACCCAGCTTAGGCTGGGTTTTTTTATATCTATTTCCCCTCGCTGGACCATCCGGTCGCTTAGCTATCAACGCCAGCCTCATTTGTGTATATACTGCTGATTAACAAAGTCAGGTATCCAGTGGCGGTGTCTCATGAAGCTAAAACGAAAAACGTGGAACAACATCCTCATTTTTTCCGTGGTGATTTTTTTCGGTTTGATGCTATTACCTGACTATCTGCGCCACCAACGTCACGCCCGAGAGATGCCTGACGGTGTGATTACCTTGGTGACGTCACGCAGTGAGGTGCTCGCGCTGCGCTTCTCTCACTTAACCTTGACGCGTACGCTTGATGGTTGGCAAACCGATAAGCCGTTATTGATTAGCCCCACGGAGCTCGCTCAACGTTGGCTGGGACTGAAAGGAACACAAGTGAATGACGCCACTTTACAATCTCTGCGGCCGCAACTGACCGCACCGCGGACGCTTGAGCTACTGCGTAGTCCTGATCAAGAACCTATCCGTATTACCTATTATCAGCAGCCGCAATTTTGGTTAATGCAAAATGAGCAAGGCCAATGGCTGGCGGTGTCTGTTGATAGCCGTTACCTTTTTCCGTTGACTAAGTCGTAAGTAAAAGTCCTTATCATGCCTGAATTACCTGAAGTTGAAGTCAGTCGCATGGGGATCACTCCCTATGTTGAAGGTCAGACCGTCACCCAAATTATTGTTCGCCAACCACAGCTGCGCTGGCTGGTGCCTGATGAATTGCAATTGCTCCAAGGCCAAGTGATTCGCCGGATAACACGTCGTGCCAAATATTTGTTGCTCGAGTGCGATCTGGGGACGGCGCTTGTGCATCTTGGGATGTCGGGCAGTTTACGGGTATTACCCGCCAGCTTAGCCCCAGAAAAGCATGACCATGTGGATGTCATCCTCAGCAACAATATGATGATCCGTTATCACGACCCAAGACGATTTGGCGCTTGGCTGTGGCAAGCGCAGGATACAATGCATCAAGTGCTGAGCAAGCTTGGCCCCGAGCCATTAAGTGACGCTTTTAACGCTGATTATTTACTGGCGCGTGCGAAGGGTAAAAAACTGGTGATGAAATCCTTCATTATGGATAACGCGGTGGTCGTTGGCGTGGGGAATATCTATGCCAATGAATCTCTTTTTTGTGCGGGGATCCACCCCAAACGTCCAGCAGGGAGCCTGACGCACTCAGAAGCAGCATGTCTTGTCGATGAGATAAAAACCGTGCTCGCGGCGGCGATTGCCCAAGGGGGCACAACCTTAAAAGACTTTACCAATGCAGATGGCAAAGCAGGCTATTTTGCTCAGGAGCTTCGGGTTTACGGCAAAGCCGGCGAACCTTGTCCGCAATGCGAGACGGTATTAGAGCGTGTGGTGATTGGGCAGCGGGCAACGGTATTCTGCCCGCATTGCCAGCCACTATGATGGCGTGTTGACGTGAAGCTTATTGCAAAGTGCGGTTAAGACATCAGGGTGCACAAACTCACTGGTGTCGCCGCCGTGCAGTGCCACTTCTTTGACCAAGGTTGATGAGATAAACGAGTGCTCTTCGGATGGAGTGAGAAACACGCTTTCAAGCTCAGGCATCAAACGGCGATTCATGTTGGCCAGTTGGAACTCGTACTCGAAATCAGAGACAGCACGTAGACCACGTACCAAAATATTGGCTTGGTATTGCTTGGCAAAATTCACCAGTAGCCCAGAAAAACCGACCACAGAGACATTGGGTAAATGACTGGTCACCGCTTGAGTTAAGGCGACGCGTTCGTCCAGATCAAACAGGGGCTTTTTACTGGGGCTTGCGGCAATGCCGACGATGACCTCATCGAACATGCTTGCAGCGCGTTCAACCAAATCAAGATGGCCATTAGTGATGGGGTCAAACGTGCCCGGGTAAATCACACGGGTCAGTTGTTTCTTGGTCACAGGGTTGTCCTTTTGATGTGTTATCTGGGCAGAGGTTATCAAATCATGCGTCGAGACGCATTGTTCTTCATTGTGGCGCGTCTGTGAATCTGAAAATAGGCGCGTTACACTGATAGGCGCTGCAGCGACCGCAAGATAGGAAAAACAGTGAGTATAGAAGTAGAACAGAGCGACAACGAATGTATTTGGTTTGACCCTGAGTTAGTGGAAGGGGATCCACGCCACTATTTCGATATTCACTATTGGCATCAGCAAGCAGCGGTGACGGGTTCAGCAAAAGGACGCGGCACGACCTTTTTTGTGCGTGGCCCTAAGATGGAGATGGCATTGCGCCATTATTATCGGGGCGGTTTGTTCGGTAAGCTGGTAAAAGATCAATACTGGTTCACCGGTTGGGAGACAACCCGTTGCGGGGCGGAACTGACGTTACTCGCCTACTTGCGGGCGAAAAAGTTGCCAGTGCCTCGACCGGTTGCGGCGCGCGCGGTCAAATCTGGGCGCACGTATCGGGCAGATATTCTGGTTGAAAAAGTGCCAGGCGCGCGTGATCTTGTAGCTATCCTCTGTGAACATGCACTATTGGCTCATGATTATCGAGCTATCGGACGACTCGTGCGACGGCTTCACGATGCCGGAGTTTGTCACACTGACCTCAATATTCACAACATTCTTCGCGATAAGAAAGGCAAGTTGTGGTTAATTGATTTCGACAAATGCCAGCAGCGTGACGGTGAGCAGTGGAAAGAAGACAACTTAGCGCGTTTGCATCGCTCGTTTAAAAAAGAGAAGGAAAAGCGTCAAATCCACTGGCAGCCCGAAGATTGGGCCGCCGTGCTAAAAGGCTATAATAAGATTCGCAAATAGGGGTTAGCGATTTAACCAAGGCGCCAGTGCTTGCAAGGTACGTTCGACTGCCCCTCGGTTTTGCTCAACAACCTGCAATCCCGCTTGTCCTGCTTGCGCGCCCAGGGGGGGGACGAGAAAAAGGCACCGATCTTCGCGGCAATATCTCGGCTGTCATTACACACTTGCAAGGCGCCTGCTTCAATCAAGGTGTCACCAATCACTTGAAAATTGTAGTAGCTGGGTCCCGTTAACTGCGGCTTTGCGAGCGCGGCAGGCTCGAGCAAGTTATGCCCACCGACTTTAGGGCCGAGAAAGCTACCCGCCATGACAACCACGTTCGCAGCAGCCAGATATGTCATCATTTCTCCCATGGTATCCCCTAAATAGACTTGCGAGGAAAGGGCGATTGGCGCGTCACTTGTACGGCGCTGGACGCTGAGTCCGTGGGTGTGGATCTGCGCCTCTACGCCATCAAACCGCTCCGGATGACGGGGAACTAAGATTAACAAGGCATCGGGATAATCACGGAGCAAAGCGGCATGGGCGTCGAGCATGATGGCATCTTCTCCCTCATGCGTACTGGCGGCAACCCAGCATGGACGAGCACCAATGTCATCAATCAGTGATTGGCCCAGATGAGGATCCGTAGCTTTGATATCAAATTTGACGGAGCCGACCGTCGCGAGCTTATTGTCGGCAACACCCAATTCGGCAAAACGGGCCTTATCGCTGTCGTGCTGACATAAAATCACATCGATACTTTGGCTCATGGCACGAAATAGCGGTGCGATCCGTTTATAGCCGCGGCACGCTTTCTCGGACAAGCGCGCATTGATGACCACGATAGGCACACCGGCTTGATGGACGTTAGCGAGAGTGTTTGGCCACAGCTCGGTTTCCATAATCACACACAGGCGGGGATTGACTGCGCGCAAAAAACCACGGACAGCGACGTTAAAATCGACTGGCATATAGCGATGGATAATGCCTTCTATCTTTTCTGCCTGTTCGGCGCCGGTTGGGGTCGTGGTGGTGACGAGCAGAGGAATGGATGGATAGGCCTGCTGCAACGCGGCAATCACGGGTTTCGCGGCGAGCACTTCGCCCACAGAAACCGCGTGCAGCCAAATCGGCTGCCCCTCAACAGCCGGCGTACGACCAAAGTGCTCACGCCATCGCGCACCGACGGCCGGTTTCCCGGGACGCTTTCGGTACAGGCCCACTAATAACAACGGGGCAACAAGAGTCAGGATAAAGGTGTATAGCCAGCGCACGAATCAGTCCCAAAACTTATACATAATTGTTATACTACTAAACAAATTAAGACTTTCCAAACGATTGCAAAATATTATGGATTATAAAAAAGCAACAATCATTATTTCTTTTTACAATAATAAAAAGGCATTAAGTATGATTTTTCAATCACTCAAAGAAGAATCAAACTATAATTTTGATGTGATTGTTGCCGATGATGGATCATCCGATGATATCACTTCATGGTTGAAAGACTATATTAAATTGCTTCCTTTTCGCGTACTTCATGTCTGGCATGAAGATAAAGGGTTTAGAAAAAATCGAATTTTGAATAAATCGATTGCTGCGTCTAAAACTGATTATTTAATCTTTATCGATGGCGATTGTGTGCCTCAATTTGGTTTTGTACAAGATCATCTGTATGCTGCAGAA
Organism: Salinivibrio proteolyticus; assembly: GCF_027286365.1. Classification (NCBI taxonomy): domain Bacteria; kingdom Pseudomonadati; phylum Pseudomonadota; class Gammaproteobacteria; order Vibrionales; family Vibrionaceae; genus Salinivibrio; species Salinivibrio proteolyticus. Next base: position 192,741 of record NZ_CP114584.1, read on the forward strand.
AAAGGGAAGGTTGTTTGTGGGCGCCGTGTCGAACTGTCTGAAAAGTATACTAAAAAGTTATGTTCTTCGCCAAAGAAGTCAACGTTTAGTCATGTTTATTTTATTCCAATGATGTTCCGTTATTTGTGGTTTAATCTGTTAGGTTATGATACAGACGTTACCGGTAAACACATTGAAAACGGTATTCATATAAAGTTTCTCAGAAATCTAATGTTAAAAAGGCGTTTAGAAAAGTCTATTATCGGTTGTAATTTTTCTTTGTTTAAAGACGATTTCAAAAAAATCAACGGATTTGATATGAACTATGAAGCGCCTGCAGTGGGTGAAGATACAGATATTGAATTTCGTTTGAATGGCGTTGGTATAAAAACAAAAGCACTAAAATTTGGTGCAGCATTACTGCACCTTTATCACCAAGAGCTTAAAAGGCCATCTATCAATCAGGACATCTTTCAAGAAACCGTGAGAAATAAAGCATTCTGGGCAAACAACGGTTTAGATAAGCTATAGTTTTTCATGAATGACGTGCTGGTAAATATCTTGATACTTTTTTGCACATATTGAGATATCAAATTTTTTGGCTGTATTTAATGCTTCTCGAGCCATACATTCTAACAACTCAGGTGTTTGAGATAGTGTTTCAATATAGTGAGCAAGTGATGCAGCATCACCAGACCAGGGCAAGATCACGAACGAATTTTGAGCAAAGTAGATCAGTTTGACGATCACTTATCGCTGTGATCATATACTCCCTTTTTGACGGGAGTTCACGATGTCCATCGATGCTTTTTCTCAGTACTTTTCTGTTATCCAAGACACACGACAATCAGCCAAAATTTCGTACCCTTTGTTCGATATCTTATTCCTAACGGTGTGCGCCACCATTGCTGGCATGGAGGGATGGGAAGACATTGAAGACTTTGGCGAAGCACACCTTGATTGGCTGCAAGATAAAGGCCTGTTCCTTCAAGGCATTCCCGTTCATGACACGATTGCCAGAGTGGTTTCTTCCATCGAACCTGACCAGTTTCAGGACTGTTTTTTGAAATGGATGCAGGCCGTCAACGTGCACGCTAACGGCGCTCTGATTGCTATCGACGGGAAGGTGCTCCGTAGCTCCTATAACCGAGAAGATAGGCAATCCACTCTCCACATGGTCAGTGCCTTTGCGACAGCGAATGGTGTGGTAATGGGCCAGGTTAAGACTCAAGACAAGTCGAATGAAATCACAGCGATACCCGAACTCATCAACCTGTTGGACATCAAGGGATGCTTGGTTTCCATCGATGCTATGGGTTGCCAAACAGGTATCGCCAAGCAAGTTGTTGAGCAAGGTGGTGACTATTTACTCGCAGTCAAAGGCAATCAAAAAAGCTTGGAGAAAGCGGTTCAAAAAGCCCTGGCACCGTTAGTTAAAATAAGCCCAGAATGCGACATTGAGCACGGGCATGGACGCATCGAAGCACGCGAATATTACGTCATGCCAGCGCAGAAACTGGCGATAGATTTCCCCGACTGGCAAGCGCTTCAAACGGTCGGTGTTGCTATTAGCTATCGCATTGACTCAAAGGGAGAAGAATCACTGGAATACCGCTATTACATTAGTTCAGCGACACTGACACCGGAACGATTTGCCGAGGCAGTTCGTGGTCATTGGGAGATAGAAAACCGACTCCACTGGGTTCTCGATGTGACCATGAATGAGGATGCGTGCCAAATTTATCGTGGGCATGCGGCGGAGATTCTCGCTGGCGTGCGTCACATGGCTCTTAATATGCTTCGGTTAGAGAGCAGCAAAAAGGCAAGTATTAGACGCAAGCAGAAGATGGCATCGATGAATGTTGCTTATTTAGAGCAAATTGTACTGGCCGGAATCAAAGGGTTGACTGAAATTTGAGCATACGTAATCTCGCCCTGATCACCAGACGGGATCAGATAGCCATTAGTCTCGTGATTAATAATATCAGGGATCCCGCCTGCCTTCGTACCAACTGCCGGCAAGCCTGTGGCCATCGCTTCGAGGATCACAGAGCCTAGCCCTTCACTATACGAAGGATGAACCAGCAAATCGGCGGCTGCGAACCAGTTCCCCATTGCGCTTTGTTTACCCATAAAGCTAATGTTGCCAAGGCCTTGTGCTTGTTTTTCGAGCTCAGCGCGCGCTTTACCATCGCCTAGTAAGCAGATGTGAACCTGAGGAGAATGCTTCTCGAGCTCCTTGGCGGCGCCAATCGTGACATCAAAGCCCTTATGGGCGTACATATTCGCGGCTTGAATGACCAAAAACTTATTAGCAAACTGCGCCTTAATCGCGTCGACGTCAGTGTTTGATACCGGATACTGAACCGGAGAGCTAGGAATGGTTGCCACATTCGCTTGAGGGTGGCGCAGAGTTATCTGGCGGACAATCTCCGAACTAAGCCCGACCAACGTACTTGCACGTGTATAAGCAAGTTGAGATAGCCATTTACGCTTTAGGGGATTATCAATACGTCGCGTGACGATATAGGGTACGCCATGTATCAAGCGCTGGAGCAGCGCCCAATAGATGGCTCGGCCTTCATGAACATGTACCACATCGCAGTCAGCGGTGATTGAGCGCTGATGCGAGCGAGTATAATGCTTACAAAGCACTAATTGGCACTGTTCAAGTGCGCGAATTTCATCAGCAAACGGGCTTTTGGGGTTAGCGACCACAGTGAGTTGATAACCCATTGCGAGCTGTTGTTTGATCAGTGTGAGTGTTTGTCGCTCACCGCCGCTAAACCCAGATGCAAGATTGACATGGCAAATGTGCATATCAAGATTGCCTCTTAACATAGTCTCTCAACCACAAGTCGGCATAGCGTGTGAAGCCGTCATTCCGCAGCCAATTAATGAATTAAAATAGTGTGATCCAGCGATCATTTGCAGCTTTTAGTGTCACATATGTCTTGACCGTGATCCCCAGCTTTGATCTATTACTGTTATTTAACGGTCGCTTACTATGCCTGCTCCTCAACCCGTCATCAAACGTCTCGATCACCTAGGGCTAATCGCTGCTTTCTGTCGTGAAGTTGGCTTACCAGATATTATCGATCGTATCATTCCTAAGTACTCCGAGCACAAGGTTTCACATGGTGATGCCGTCTTAGCGATGATCCTAAATGGGCTGGGTTTTCACAGTAGAACCCTGCATATGTTTTCCGACTTTTTCGAAACGAAGCCTGTTTCCAAATTGCTAGCCAAAGACATTGAAGCGCACCATTTAACGGATGATGTCCTTGGGCGCACGCTTGATGCTTTATATGAAGCGGATGTGTCCGCACTTTATCAAGCGATTGCTGAGCATGTTGTTGATAAACTGGGACTTAAAACGGACTCTGTCCATCTTGATATCACAAGCTTTCATGTTGATGGAGAATACGCCCAAGACGACGATATCAATGCGATTAAACTGGTAAAAGGCTACAGCCGAGACCACCGTCCAGAGCTAAACCAAGTGGTCCTTGAGCTGATTTGTGAAAATCAAGCAGGCCTGCCTGTTTACATGCAAGCACTCAGTGGTAACACCAATGATGCGAAGGCGTTTTCTGAGGTCACTAAGAAGCATATTCACTGTTTAAAAGCGGCTCAAAATAGCCGCTATTTTATCGCCGATGCCGCCCTGTATACAGAAGACAGCATTCGCTCTTTGGATGAACAAAAACAGAAATTCATTACTCGTGTGCCAATGACGATTAAGTCTGCCAAAGAAGCCTTGCTGGCGCTTAGACCTGAACAGTTAACTCATATCGGTAACGGCTATTCAGGTTGCTGGATTGACGCTAACTATGGCGCAGTCACTCAAAAATGGTTGTTGGTTCATAGCGAGCAAGCGACGAAGCGAGAAGAAATAACGTTCTACAAGAACTTAGATAAAAATGCCGCCAAAGAGCTGAAAGCCCTGGGCCAACTTATGAAAAAAGAGTTTGCTTGTGCAATAGATGCCGAGCAGGCAATGGATGACTTTGCAAGCCAATGTCACCTCATTGGCTTTGCACAAAAAACCATCATTAAAGAGGCTGTCTATGCGGGTCGTGGTCGCCCTAAAAAGGGAGCTAAGCCAACAGGATATCGCTATTTTATTGATGCCACGCCTTATACCGATCTAGATAAAGTGAAACTGGCTAAGCTTAAAGTGGGTATGTTTATCCTCGCTACCAACGATACTGATAGTGCGGATCTGACCATGGCTGCATTGCTTGAACATTACAAATCCCAACAAAAAGTAGAGCGCGGCTTTCGTTTTTTGAAAAGCCCCGAGTTCTTAACGTCTTCGATCTTCTTAAAAAAACCTCAACGCATTGAGGCTCTGCTCATGATAATGACGCTTAGCCTTCTTGTTTACGCAAGTCTAGAGCACAAAATCAGAGAGCAACTTAACAAGACAGAAGCGTTCTTCCCAAGCATGGTGAAGAACAAAACAACGACTAAACCGACGGCACGTTGGGTATTCTTAAAATTTGAAGGGATCGACACACTCGAACTCGACGGTCAGAGCTTCATTACCGGTGTACGAGAACATCAACTACGATTGCTGAAACTGTTGGGTCAGTTATACGAAGCGGTTTATTCCTAAATTAGGTGCGGAAACTCGGATTGGCACTGTTCAAGTGCGCGAATTTCATCAGCAAACGGGCTTTTGGGGTTAGCGACCACAGTGAGTTGATAACCCATTGCGAGCTGTTGTTTGATCAGTGTGAGTGTTTGTCGCTCACCGCCGCTAAACCCAGATGCAAGATTGACATGGCAAATGTGCATATCAAGATTGCCTCTTAACATAGTCTCTCAACCACAAGTCGGCATAGCGTGTGAAGACGACATTAGCACTGAGTAGTGCGAGGACAAGCCCATGTCGACCATCTAAAAAGCCTTTTTTTAATATATACATTTTTATGAATCGAAATAGTGCATGGCTAATAGCTTTTAATACACTCGACGACTTTTTACCTTCCCTCTGATCACTCCAAAGCTTTATGTACTGGTTAGTCTTGGCGGTGTACTCATGAAGATAATGAAATGTATTATGCTTTAATACACCATCTAAATAGACTTTTTGATGTGTACTGGGTACTAAAACATGTTCATGGACTAGCGAGTCAGAATACTGAGCCTCAGATGTTTTATAGAGACGACAGATCCAATCAGGGTGCCAACCAGAGTGTTTTATTTCCTTGCCAAATGCACGGGATAGTCGGTTCACATAATAAACTGTGTTCGTTTGTTGGCTATTAATGGCACTTAAGATGCTTTCTTTTAATTCAGGTGTGACTTGTTCATCAGCATCTAGCCACAAGACAAAATCACTTTCCACATATGCTTGTGCGCGCTGTCGCTGCTTACCAAAACCTTGCCAATCTGATTCAATATAGACTTTGTCCGTATATTGTTTGGCAATATCGAGCGTCTGATCGGTGCTGCCAGAATCAAGAATGATGATCTCATCGACCCAGCCATCTACGGACTGTAGACACGGCTCGAGATTGTGTGCTTCGTTTTTTACAATCAGTGCGACGGCAAGAGTATTAGTTGTTTTGGTCATGATGGCTTCCCTGTCCTTGCCACTAGATCAATTACCTGACGTGGGTCCAAATCGTTTAAACATTTTAAATGTCCTAACGGACATTCGCGTTTAAAGCATGGGCGACAGTCAATATCGGTGTGAATAATATCGACTTTATGGGTTAATGGGGGCGTATATTCCGGGGATGTGGAGCCATATACCGCAATCACATGACAATTTACCGCGGCAGCGATATGCATCAGCCCCGAGTCGTTGCTGACCACGGTTTGGCAGGCGCCGAGTAAGTCAACGGCCTCAATCAGGCTGGTTTTTCCCGCTAATACATACATGTCATCTTGCTGGCCAGACAGTGCGGCAATGTTTTCACAGGTTTCAACGTCTTTTGCTGAGCCGAACAGCCATACTTGGTAGCCTTGTGCAATCAGCGCTTGTGCGACCGCGGCATAGTGGCGTTCGGGCCACTTTTTCGCTGGGCCAAATTCGGCCCCTGGGCATAAACCAAGCACGGGCTTATCTTGATTCAGCCCCAGTTTTTTGACCACGGCCGCTTGTGCGTCAGGGTCAATGGTTAATTCAGGTTTTGGCAGGCCTTCAAGACCGCCGAGTGAGGCAGAGCTTTGCATCTCAGCACGAGGATGAGCCAATGCGACATAGCGCTCTACCATGTACTGAAAGGCTTTCTTGTTGGGGCGTAAGTCATTCAGCAAGCCATACCGCATTTCACCTTTCCAGCCTGTGCGCACTGGAATATTGGCAAACCAAGGGATCAGTGCCGATTTGGCCGAATTAGGCAACACATAGGCGTGATCATAGTGGTGCTTTGCGAGTGCTTTACCCAATTGGCGACGTTTACCGAGCGCAAATTCGCCATGGCCGAGCGGCATCTCAATGCTGCGATTGACCTCTGGCATGCGTGCCAAAATTGGGGCACACCACGCTGGTGCCATCACATCAATCTTGGCGTTAGGGTGCTGTTGCTTAATAGTTTTATACAGTGATTGTGACATCACCATATCGCCTACCCAAGAGGGACCAATGACCAGTATGTTCATCATGCTGCCGCCTTCTTTTTTGCTTCTTGATAAATGTTGCGGCCATCTTCTCGGGTCCGGAGAAGCTGAAGAATCCACATATATTGGTCTAGCTGTCCTTCTAGCATTGTCTCGATTTGCGCATTCATAGCGCGTGCATCTGTCTGACTTTCGCCGGTCGGAAAGTCGTTGAATGCGGGATAAACGGTGATGTTAAATCGCCCTGTTTGGGCATTAAAGCCGGACAATACCGGGACAATATGGGAACGGGTCACTTTGCTTAGCTTGCCCAAACTTGGCAAGGTGGCTTTGGTGGTGGCAAAAAACGGCACGAATTCGCTGCTTTCATCACGCATATCTTCATCGGGCAAGTAGTAACCTAGAAATCCGCGTTTAACGGCGCGAATAAAGGGTTTAATTCCGGCCTCACGTTCGTAGCAGTTCCCGCCGTATTGCACGCGTTGGCGATGCATCAGCCAATCCAGCAGGCGATTCTTTTGTCGTTTAGAAAAGGCCGCCACTGGTAGCCCTTGAGAAGCAAACAGAATGGCTGCGGCATCAATGGCCCATGTGTGGGGGACAAATAGGATCACCGCTTCGCCATTATCCGTGTGGCGAGTGATATGCTCCATGCCCGCGACGTCACAGTGGTGTTGAAACCAATGGCGGCTTCGCAAGGTGATCAGCGGAAAGCTAAGCAAAAAGGCCCCAGCCGTGGTCAAGGTTTCTACCAAAATCGCCTGACGAGCCTCGGCGGATTTGTCAGGAAAGCAGGCTTCGAGGTTAAGCCATGCATTCAAAATGGTACCTTTTTTCTTTGCTACCAGTTTGTTGGCGACCCAGCGAGAAAAGCGATACTTCGCCTTAGCCGGAGTGAGTAAACAAACGGGAAGGGCAACCAAAAGCATCAGCCATGTGCCCCAGTATTTGGGCGCCAGATAGGCACGCGAAAATTCTGGGTTGTAGGCATGGGCGTCGTAATCGTGTCGCTGTTTTGTCATTGCTCTTTCTCACGCCCCAGCCTCACTGGGGCGAACTATTGTTATTAGCGATTAATTTCGGCCAAATACGCGGCAACACCTTCAGCAACGGTTTTAAATGTTGCGGTGTAGCCTGCTTCTCGAACCTTGGTGAGATCGGCTTGCGTGTAGGCTTGGTAACGGCCTTTCAGGTGGGCAGGAAATGGAATTTCTTCGATTTCGCCTTTGCCGTGAAATGCGATCACTGCATTGGCAACGGCGCTGAATGGCTCAGCACGGCCGGTACCACAGTTAAAAATCCCAGAGATTTGCTGCTGCCAGAACCAGATATTCATTGCGCAAACATCGCCGACATAGACAAAATCACGCTTGAAGGTATCACTGCCTTCAAAAAGCTTGGGATTTTCACCGTTTAAAATTTGTTGGTTAAGGTGGTAGGCCACTGAGGCCATACTGCCTTTATGCTGCTCGCGCGGGCCATACACATTAAAGTAGCGAAAGCCGGTGATGGGTGGCAGTGTTTCACCATGAGCTGCCGCATCGTCCCATACGCGACGGACATAGTTATCGAATTGCTGCTTCGAATAGCCATAGACATTGAGTGCCCCTTCATAGTCGGGTGATTCAATGAAATCGCTGTCGCGTCCGCCGTAAGTGGCTGCTGATGAGGCGTATAAGAATGGAATATCACGCTCAATACAATAATGGAGTAGCTCTTTGGAGTACTCATAGTTATTGAGCATCATGTACTTACCATCCCACTCTGTGGTGGAAGAACAGGCGCCTTGGTGGAAAACCGCCTCAATAGGACCAAAATCATCACCCGCCATAATTTGGGTGAGGAAATCGTCTTTATCCATGTAGTCGGCGATATCGAGATCAACGAGGTTAGCGAACTTGGTGCCGTCTTTTAGGTTATCGACCACCACAATATCGCGATAGCCTTGCTGGTTGAGTGCTTTTACTAAGTTGCTGCCGATCATGCCGGCGCCACCTGTCACAATTATCATATCATTACCTAAATTTTTGCCTGACGACAGACGCCGTCGCCTTCGCTGTTGTCTGTGATAGTATGGTTTAGCATCAACCGGGCAGAGGACAGAACCATACATGAAAACCCGCGATCGAATTATCCATGCTGCACTGGCTTTGTTCAATCAACACGGCGAGCCAAATATTACCACAAACCATATTGCGGCTGACCTCGGTATCAGTCCGGGCAACCTTTACTATCACTTTCGCAATAAAGAGGCGATTATACACAGTATATTCGACCAATACGCGCAAGATCTCGCCTTGGCGTTTGATCCTCATCAGCCCCGCGACGATACCCAAGCCCTGTTGCAGCATTATTTAGATGCGACGTTTAGCCTGATGTGGCGGTATCGGTTCTTTTACGCCAACCTGCCTGACATTCTGCGCCGAGATGAAGCTTTGCAACAAAAGTACTTGGCCGCCCAGCAACAGCTGCAAGTCAATTTAATGACCATACTTCAACACTATAGCCAAGCAGGCTGGCTCGCGCTGGATGAAAGTGCCCTTAGTGCCGTTGGCGAAACCCTGAAGTTGGTGGCGTCGAGCTGGATTTTTTACCAAAGCGCCCAGGCTCCCCAAACGCAAATTCACGCGGGGGTGATTTATAAAGGGGTTCTGCAAATGCTAGAGCTTCTCAGGCCCTTAACCACCGCACAAGGACAAGCCGCCATTGGTGTATTAATAGACCACTATCGCAAGCAATTAGTTCGCCAAGATAAGCATGCTTTAGACACGCTGAACTGAGTAATTCGACGGTTTGCCTGCCTAGCTGCGCGATATTCAAACAAGATGACAGCGATTACACGATATGAATCACTGTCTGACATCCCTTATTGGCACCCGGGTATTTAACGTGCCATGATAGCCGCCATCATTCGCTGCCACTGTTAGGCAGCGACCTTCCTAAAGTAATCATCACAGCATGGAGATTGCGATGACGGCTGCCTTCTATCAGCAAATTCGTCACCAGCTTGAGCAAGTAAAAGCTGATGGCTTGTACAAAAGTGAACGTCTTATTACCTCGCCACAAGCGGCCAGTGTTGCCGTCAATCATGAGCAGCAGGTACTGAACTTTTGCGCCAATAACTACTTGGGGCTGGCGAACCATCCTGAGTTAGTCAAGGCTGCCAAGGCAGGGATGGATGAGCATGGTTTTGGTATGGCGTCGGTACGGTTTATTTGTGGGACGCAAGATGCACACAAAACCCTGGAAGCCAAGTTATCTGACTTTCTCGGGATGGAAGATACCATCCTGTATTCCTCATGCTTTGATGCCAACGCGGGCTTGTTCGAAACCATTCTCGGCCCTGACGATGCCATTATTTCTGATGCGCTAAACCATGCGTCAATTATCGATGGCGTACGCTTGTGTAAAGCGAAGCGATTCCGTTATGCCAACAACGATATGGACGAGCTGGAAGCCCAGCTTAAAGCCGCGAAAGCCGCCGGTGTGGCGAATATCTTGATTGTGACTGATGGTGTCTTCTCGATGGACGGCGTGGTGGCGAACTTACCAGCTGTGTGCGATCTGGCGGAGCAATATGGCGCGCTAGTCATGGTGGATGATTCCCACGCGGTTGGCTTTATGGGCGAGCATGGCCGAGGGACGCACGAATACCATCAAGTGATGGATCGTGTCGACATCATCACCGGCACCTTGGGTAAAGCGATGGGCGGCGCGTCAGGGGGCTACACGTCAGGCAAAAAAGAGGTGATTGATTGGCTACGTCAGCGTTCGCGCCCTTACCTCTTCTCCAACTCGCTGGCACCTGCGATTGTGTCTGCCTCTATCCGTGTACTGGATATGCTGGCCGAGAGTGACCACTTGCGTGATCAGCTTTGGGACAACAGTAAGCACTTCCGTGCACGCATGACGGAAGCTGGTTTTACGCTAGCTGGGGCCGATCACGCCATTATTCCTGTGATGCTTGGCGATGCCAAAGTGGCCAGTGAGTTTGCCGAGCGCATGATGGAAGAGGGCGTCTATGTGGTGGGCTTCTCCTACCCTGTGGTACCGAAAGGTCAAGCTCGTATCCGCACCCAGATGTCAGCCGCGCATACACGTGAGCAATTGGACCGAGCTATTGATGCCTTCATTAAAGTAGGCAAAGAGATGCAACTGATTGGGTAATGTCATGACACAAACAACCATGAAAGCTTTGGCGAAACTCAAAGCGGAGCCCGGCATTTGGATGACGGAGACCGAGCTTCCCGAGCTGGGGCACAACGATCTACTGATCAAGATTCGCAAAACGGCCATCTGTGGCACCGACGTGCACATTTACAAATGGGATGAGTGGTCGCAAAAGACCATTCCGGTGCCTATGGTGGTTGGCCACGAATATGTCGGTGAAGTGGTCGGCATTGGTCAGGAGGTACGCGGCTTCTCATTGGGTGACCGCGTATCGGGTGAAGGGCATATCACTTGTGGACACTGCCGCAACTGTCGCGGCGGTCGTACTCACCTGTGCCGCAACACCGTTGGTGTGGGCGTTAACCGCGAAGGTGCCTTCGCGGAGTATCTGGTGATCCCCGCGTTTAACGCGTTCAAAATCCCGGATGAGATCTCCGATGACCTAGCCTCGATTTTCGACCCATTCGGTAATGCCGTGCATACGGCGCTGTCCTTTGATTTGGTGGGCGAAGACGTGTTGATCACCGGCGCGGGGCCGATTGGCATCATGGCCGCTGCGGTGGCGCGTCATGTTGGGGCACGTCATGTGGTGATCACCGATGTGAATGAATATCGCCTCGAGCTTGCCCGCAAAATGGGTGTCACGCGCGCGGTCAATGTGGCTGAGTCCTCTCTGGAGTCGGTAATGGCAGAGCTTGGCATGACGGAAGGCTTTGATGTTGGCCTCGAAATGTCTGGGGTGCCGACGGCGTTTAATAGCATGTTGGCGGCCATGAACCACGGTGGCAAGATTGCGCTCCTTGGCATCCCACCGAGTGATATGGGCATTGATTGGAATCAGGTGATCTTTAAAGGGCTCGTGATCAAAGGTATCTATGGCCGCGAGATGTTCGAAACCTGGTACAAGATGGCATCATTAATTCAATCTGGCTTGGATTTAACCCCGATCATCACCCATCACTACAATGTGGATGACTTCCAACAAGGCTTTGATGTGATGTGTTCAGGACAATCTGGCAAGGTGATCCTCGATTGGCAGCGTTAATGCCTCTGGTGTAGCAGCGCTGATGCGCACAAAACACCCGCACGCCCACCTATTTGGTGGGCGTTTTTAATCCAGCCAAGGGAGTGGATTGGTGGTGTTGCCTTTGCGGCGAATTTCGAAATACAAGGAAGGGGTGGATTGGCCACCGCTGTCGCCGACCAAGGCGATAGGCTCACCGGCGGTCACGGTATCGCCCACATCTTTTAGCAAGGCTTGGTTATAACCATACAAGGTCATGTCACCTTTACCGTGGTCTACGGCAATCAATAGGCCATAGCCACGCAACCAGCTCGATAGCACCACTTTACCCGCATGCGCCGCTTTCACTTCGGTGCCGCGTTTGGCGCCAATCACCACACCGTTCCAACTGACTTGGCCGGACTGACGTTCGCCAAAACGGTGTAACAACGTGCCTTTGACGGGCCAAGTGAGCTTGCCTTTGGCATTCGCAATCCCTGCCATCTTCACGGTGGCGCGTCGTGCCGCCGCGGCGATTTCTTCTTGTAAACGTTGCTTGTTCGCGTTGAGTTCCGCAAGGTAGGCACTGTCACTGGCAATTTGTGCGCGAATTTTTTTCGCCGTTTGACTTTGTGCGTTTTGCTCGCTTTCCAAATCCCGCTTTTTCTCTTGCAGTTCGGCGACCAAAGCAGACTGCTTATCGCGTTGTTGTTTCAATTGGTGCGCGGTTAACTGATATTCGGTACGTGTGGCGGCGAGGGATTCAATCGCAGCTTGACGAGATTGTGCCAAGGTTTCGGCATAGCGTGTGAGTCGGTCTAATTGTGCAATGTCGTCGCCACTGAGTAGGCGCTGGAGCTGATCGTGTTGGCCTTGACGGTATTGTGCGTCCAGTAAGTCGGCCAGTAAGGCTTGCTGGCCAATCATCTCTTGTTGGAGACGGGCCTGTTTTTTAGTGAGCGTCTCAATCTCGGCTTCTGTATCACCAAGAGCGCTCTGTGCAGAGCGAATCCGTTTCGATAGCGTTTCAATCCGAGTGGCTTGCGCTTTTAAATCCCGTTGCAGGTGATTCAGTTTTTTGTTGTGTGCGGCCAATTGCGATTGTTGGCGAGCGATTTCATCACTGACGCCTTCCAATTGGGAATTGGCGCTCGTTGAAAAAGTGAGCAGGCACAGAAAAACGCCAGTGCACAAGGCACTGGCGCGGAGGGCTGTCAAAAAGCGTGTTCGTTTCTCCCGCATGAGGGGATTATTTCAGATCGAACACCGGCTTGCCAGTCATCTCTTCTGGAATATCCATACCGGTCAAGGCCAGCATGGTTGGGGCCAGATCAGACAGCTTGCCGCCTTCTTTCAACGTGATGTCTTTGCTGCCCACATACATCAGTGGCACTGGCAAATTGGTGTGCGCGGTGTAAGCGCCACCAGTGTTTGGATCCACCATCATCTCGGCGTTACCGTGGTCGGCGGTAATCAGCATCTGACCGTCCACTTCTTTAATCGCTTCCAACACGCGACCAATGCAATGGTCTACCGCTTCACATGCCTTCACCGCGGCATCGTACACGCCAGTGTGGCCGACCATGTCGCCGTTCGGGTAGTTACAGATGATCATATCGAACTTGCCAGATTTGATGGCCGCAACGAGCTTGTCGGTCAACTCTTCTGAGCTCATTTCTGGCTGCAGATCGTAGGTTGCCACTTTTGGTGAGGCAACCAACGCACGCTCTTCGCCTTCAAACACGGTCTCGATACCGCCGTTAAAGAAGAAAGTCACGTGAGCGTACTTCTCAGTTTCAGAGATGCGCAGCTGGGTTTTACCGTTTTTCGAGAGCCACTCACCCAAGGTGTTGGACAAGCTCTCTGGTGGGAAGGCGACCGTGGTATCGATGTCGGCTGCATATTCTGTCAGCATCACAAAGTCAGACAGCTCAGCGTATTTTTTACGCGTAAAGCCATCGAAATCCGGCATAAAGGCGCGGGTCATTTGACGCGCACGGTCGGCACGGAAGTTCATGAAGATGACTGCATCGCCGTCGTTGATAGTCGCTTTATTGTCACCGTCGCGATAAATTTCGGTCGGCGCGACAAACTCATCGTTTTCTTCACGGGCGTACGCAGCCTCTAGGCCCTCAACCGCGCTGGTGGCCGTGAACTCGCCATGAGCTTGAGTAAGCAGGTCATAAGCGCGCTCAACACGGTCCCAGTTGTTGTCTCGGTCCATCGCGTAGTAGCGGCCCACCAAAGATGCAATGCGGCCTTTACCCAGCTTGGCAAACAGGGTATCAAAACGCTCAAGTGATGCTTTGGCGCTACGCGGTGGCGTATCACGTCCGTCGAGGAAGCAGTGCAGGTAGATTTGGTCGGCACCGCGTTCAGCGGCAAGCTCAACCATAGCCGCAATATGATCTTCATGACTGTGTACACCGCCTGGTGACATCAGACCCATAATGTGAACCGCTTTACCTTTGTCTACCGCTTTATCAACGGCAGCAGTCAGCGCTGGCGTTTGGTTAAATTCACCATCTGCAATGGATTTGGTGATCCGAGTCAAGTCTTGGTAAACCACGCGGCCAGCACCAATGTTCACGTGTCCCACTTCTGAGTTACCCATTTGCCCGTCCGGCAGGCCCACATCGAAGCCTGATGCAGAGATCAAGGTGCTGTTAGCGGCCATCAGGCTATCGAGTACCGGGGTGTTGGCGTTGGTGATCGCATTATCGCTTTGTGGATCGCGATAACCCCAACCATCGAGAATCACCAGTGCGAGTGGTTTTTTTGCAGACATATTACGTCCTCTCAATTCAAGCTAAAGACTGACATTGGCTGCCATAAGACAACCACTGAGGCTTGATGCCGACCCGAGCTGAGCAGCAGCATGACTCAATGGTCATTGAATGAGCGTAATTTTACTACATTTTACGCCGCGATATGTAGGCTAAGATCAATTATCCCTGCTGACAAGTTGACCGTTAGGCTTGCCAATGCCCCTTGAGTCCCCTCATTATGGCGAAGATCCAGCCGGCTTGCGAATGGCTTTGCTCGATTTCTGCTATTGGTGAAACCTTCTTTCTTTTCAAGTTATTGAGCGGATGGGGAAAACCGAGCTAGTCATCTGGCAAGTGAGCGAGCGCGCGGATTTACGCGGACAGGCTGTAAAACCATGGCGAGCAAGTTATACTCGACACCATTTTTCACCCCTTGATGGATTCTCGCGACGCGAGTCAGCAAGCAGTATAGAGCAAAGATTATGCAGGAATATATCGATTTCGTCTCCAACAACATGCTCCTCACTTTGGCATGGGTAGGTTTAGCCGCAGCACTGCTAATGTCCTTAATTAAGCAGAAAACCGCGGCATACAAAGTGGTTGCGCCGAACCAAGCGGCGATCATTACCAACCGTGAAAACGGTGTGTTTGTCGATATCCGTAGTCGTGATGAGTACCGTGCTGGCCACATCACTGGTGCTATCAACCTCTTGCCGAGTGAAATCAAATCGAACTCACTGGGTGAGCTTGAAAAACACAAAAATGACCCCATCATTGTGGTATGTAAAACAGGTCAAACGGCGGCAGAAAGCGCAAACCAGCTAGTCAAAGCTGGGTTTGACACTGTGTATGTACTTAAAGATGGTCTCACCTCTTGGAATGATGCCAATATGCCACTGGTTCGCGCCAAAAGCAGCAAGGGCAAAACCAAGAAGAAAAAGTGATCATCAACTCAAATATCGAGCGGTCGCATGACGCGGCGGCTCGCTTTTTTTAATGTGCTGGGCACATTGAGCCAATTTAAAGTAAGGATTAACCATCATGGCTGAAGCAGAAACCAATCAACAAGCCGAGCAAAATTTCGCTATCCAACGTGTGTTTTTGAAAGATGTGTCTTTCGAAGCGCCAAACTCTCCGGAAGTGTTCCAACAAGATTGGGCGCCAGACGTTAACTTGGATCTCGACACGCAAAGCCGTGAGCTAGGCGAAGGCATTTATGAAGTGGTTCTGCGCCTCACGGTGACAGTGAAAAACCAAGACAGCAATGCCTTCCTTTGTGAAGTGCAGCAAGGCGGTATTTTCTCAGTGACTGGCATGGAAGCGCCACAATTGGCACACTGCTTGGGTGCATTCTGCCCGAACATTCTTTTCCCGTATGCCCGTGAAACCATTTCAAGCTTGGTCGTCAAAGGCACCTTCCCGCAATTGAACCTTGCTCCTGTTAACTTTGATGCGCTGTTCATGAACTATCTGCAACAGCAAGCTGACGAGCAAAAAACCGAAGACGCGCAAGCGTAAGGATTGGCCATGACCACGTTGGCACCGACACAAGACGCTGCAATCACCGTACTAGGCGCAGGCTCTTACGGCACAGCACTGGCGATTTCACTCGCCAGAAACGGTGCCAATGTCGTGTTGTGGGGCCATGATCCCCTGCATATCGCGCAGCTTGAAACGGATCGTGCCAATCAGGCGTTTTTGCCTGATATCGCGTTTCCGGACTCATTGATCTTGTGTGCTGACTTAGCGGTGGCAGTGAATGCCAGCCGCGATTTGTTAGTTGTGGTACCCAGCCACGTCTTTGGTGATGTGTTGGATAAGGTGAAGCCTTACCTACGTGCTGATTCTCGCGTGTGTTGGGCTACCAAAGGGCTTGAGCCAGAAACCGGACGTCTTTTACAAGAGGTGGCTCGGGAGCAACTGGGCGACAACATTCCGCTTGCGGTCTTGTCGGGCCCCACCTTCGCCAAAGAGCTGGCGGCGGGTTTGCCTACCGCGATTTCGGTGGCCTCTCCGGATGCGACATTTGTGAGTGAGTTACAAGACACCATTCACTGTCAGCACAGCTTTCGCGTTTATGGTAACCACGACTTCATCGGCATGCAGCTTGGCGGTGCGGTGAAGAATGTGATTGCGATTGGCGCAGGTATCTCCGATGGGATTGGCTTTGGCGCCAATGCGCGCACCGCACTGATCACCCGAGGGCTTGCTGAAATGACACGCTTGGGGGAGGCGCTGGGTGCGTCACGCGATACCTTTATGGGTATGGCTGGGCTCGGTGATTTGGTGCTCACCTGTACCGACAACCAATCTCGAAATCGTCGCTTTGGCTTAGCGCTCGGGCAGGGCGAGGGCGTTCAAGACGCGCAAGATAAGATTGGTCAAGTGGTTGAAGGCTACCGCAACACCAAAGAAGTGTGGGCGCTAGCGCAACGTGCAGGTGTGGAAATGCCGATTGTCGAGCAAATCTATCAAGTCCTTTACCAAGGTAAAGCGGCCCAGCAAGCGGCAAAAGACTTGCTCGCACGAGAGAAAAAGTCGGAATAATCGCCCAGCGAGTGCAAACTAAAACGCGCGGGGTGAGAACCGCGCGTTTTTTTTATACACTGGCAGTGGCACTGGACGTGTATACGTCCTGGTTGTAGGTCATTTTTGTAAGGACGAAGGCAGTGAATAAGGCCAGAAAAGAATGCCAGCAACACCGCGTATGGCAAGCGGTGAAAAAGGAAGCGCGCGAGCATGCTGAACGCGAGCCGATGTTGGCGAGTTTTTACCATGCCACCATTATCAAGCACGACAACCTTGCCAGTGCGTTAAGTTATATTTTGGCGAACAAGCTATCGACCCCGTCGATGCCGTCGATGGCGGTGCGAGAGGTCATCGAAGAAGTCTATGCCAATGATGCTTGCGTGACGGAGTCAGCCGCTTGCGATATTTGTGCCACGGTAGAGCGTGATCCCGCGGTGGAGCTATATTCAACGCCACTTTTATACCTAAAAGGTTTTCATGCGTTGCAAGGCTTTCGCGTCGCGAATTGGTTATGGCGTCAGGGTCGTAAGGAGCTCGCCACCTATCTTCAAAACCAAATCTCGGTGACATGCCAAGTCGATGTGCACCCTGCAGCCTGTATCGGGCGTGGCATTATGTTTGACCATGCCACCGGCATTGTGATCGGCGAAACCGCGGTGATTGAAGACGATGTCTCTATCCTACAAGACGTGACCTTGGGCGGTACTGGTAAAGAAGGTGGCGATCGCCATCCAAAAGTCCGCACAGGGGTGATGATTGGCGCAGGGGCGAAGATTTTAGGCAATATCGATATTGGCGAAGGCGCGAAAATCGGCTCCTGCTCTGTGGTGCTCAACCCTGTTCCGCCCCATACCACCGTGGCCGGTGTGCCGGCGAAAATTGTGGGCCGACCCAGCTCGCATATGCCGTCTTTGGATATGGACCAAGAATTCAACGGCTCGCATAAAACCTTTATCTCTGGTGATGGGATCTAATCTAGCCGATAAAAAAACGGAGCCACTGGCTCCGTTTTTGTTCGCATATTGAACGAGATTAAAACAGCTTTTCTGCTACTTCGTACAAATCTTGGCGGAATGGACGCTTCATGTTTTCAATAGCGTCGATGATGTCGTGATGCACCATTTTATCGTTCTGAATACCCACACAACGGCCACCTTCACCTTGCTGGAGAAGATCGACGGCATATGCACCCATGCGGGATGCCAAAATACGGTCAAAAGCACCCGGTTGGCCGCCACGCTGGATGTGGCCCAAGATGGTTGCACGGGTCTCGCGGCCGGTTTCGGTTTCGATAAACTTCGCCAGTTCGTTTACGTCGGTCATCAATTCTGTGATAGCGACAATGGCGTGTTTCTTACCCTTGTAGATCCCTTCTTTGATTTTCGACAGCAGTTTGTCTTTATCCAAGCCAGTCTCTGGGGTAATGATGTATTCGCAGCCACCCGCAACGGATGCCATCAAGGTGAGGTCACCACAATGGCGGCCCATCACTTCGACAATCGAGATACGTTGGTGAGAGGATGAGGTATCGCGCAGACGGTCAATCGCATCGATAACGGTGTTCAAGGCGGTCATGTAACCGATGGTGTAGTCAGTACCGGCTACATCGTTGTCAATGGTGCCGGGTAGGCCGATACATGGATAGCCCATTTCAGTAAGCTTCTTGGCGCCCATGAATGAGCCGTCGCCGCCAATTACCACCAGTGCATCGATACCGTGCATCTTGAGGTTTTGGATTGCTTGTTCACGTACTTTCTCGTCCGCGAACTCAGGGAAGCGGGCTGAGCCTAAAAACGTACCGCCGCGGTTAATCACGTCGGAAACACTGGTGCGGTTAAGACGCTCAATGCGGTTTTGGTGTAAACCGAGAAAGCCATCATAGATGCCGTAAACTTCGAGTCCTTCGGTGAGTGCGCTACGTACCACTCCACGAATCGCTGCATTCATGCCCGGCGCATCGCCGCCACTGGTCAAAACACCAATTTTTCTAACCATGGTTACCCTCTGACTTTTGGTCAATTAGTTCGCGCCGATTGCGGTAATGGCAACCTATTTGCCCCAGTGAACCCGCAACGACTGTTGCTTAGACTGTAATTTTCCTACTTCTGTAATAGTATTACAATTACTGTCGCTAAAAAGTTGATACATGTCAGCCCTGTGGGCTTTTGTTCACTGCCGATGATGAGAATTGTGCGCGCTCTTTGTTCACCACGGATACGGGATCTTGGTGGATCATGATATCCGCGCCGGGAAATGCAATGAGCAACCGGTCTTCCACTTCATCGGCAATCGTATGTGCATCTACTAAGGGTAGCTCGTCATCCAGCTCAATGTGCAGTTGGATAAACGTTGTCATCCCTGCTTGGCGTGTACGCAGCTGGTGGATGCCCCGCACACCCGCCACAGAGCTCGAAAGCACGGCGATGCGTTCCTGATCATCAAGCGGAATTTGCCGGTCGAGTAAGGACTGGACTGCCTCATAAGCCATTTTGATTGCTTGCCACAAAATAAAGCCACTGATCCCAATCGCGAACCAGGCGTCGGCTTGTGTCCATCCATACCAACTGAGGACCAGTGCAATAATGATCGCCACATTCATCAGTAAATCTGACTGATAGTGCAGCGCATCGGCACGAATCGCGGGGCTCGCGGTTTTACGGATCACCCACTTTTGAAATAGCACCAACCCCAAAGTCACGAGCGTGGCCCCCACACTTACGGCTACCCCGAGTTCAGGGGCTGCAATGGGTACAGGCTTGAACAAACGTTCAAGCCCACTGAGCAGCAAAAACGAGGCCGAACCGACAATAAAGGTTGATTGAGCTAAGGCGGCTAATGACTCAGCCTTACCATGGCCAAAGCTGTGTTCGTTGTCAGCCGGTTGCACGGCATAACGCACCACGACTAAGTTGGTTAATGAGGCGAGCAAGTCGAGTAGCGAGTCCACGAAGGAGGCGAGCACACTGACCGAGCCGGTCAGCCACCAAGCAATCAGCTTGGCGATCAGCAATAGGGTGGCGACGCAGGTTGCGGCCCAAGCAGCGGCCTCAACCCAGAAGGCATACTTTTTTGTCATACCAAGGGCAGCAGGTTAATCAAGTCTGCCCTCAGTATATATCTCATTCACAGCAAACGTATGACACGGCGCAGGTTTAACGTGAACAATCGCCTTTTTTACCGTGATGACGATGATGCCCTTTGCCTTGTTTATCATGCTTTTTATGCATGGTGTCAAAGAACGCAGTTTGCTGCTCTGGGGTGAGCACCTGCATCATCGCGTGTTGATGACGTGCATGGGCCACGCGGCGTTCAATATTCGGCTGTGGCTGAGCCGACAATAAATCGCGCACCGCTTGCTCATCAAAGGTGTCTTGGGTCAGTAAGGTTTTCATCTTGGCTTGAACGTCGCCGCGTGCCTGCTGACGTTGAGTGCGGTACTCATCACGCAGTGCTTGGAGTTGATTTTGTTGAGCCTCGGTTAAACCCAGGTCACGCCACATCCCGCGGTCCATGCCATCGCCAAAGTGGGGGGCGGCGAGAGTGGGCAGGGCAATGGCGGCTATTGCCAGGCCGATAGTGAAACGTTTCATTACTTTTCTCCAGTGGTGAGTGGTTACCTATTTAGCTTACGGGCTGGGATGTAAAGTCACGTTATTCGGTGTAAAGATGGGTAAAGTCACTCACCCGCGGGCGTAGCTATGATAGAACTACGGCTAATTGATAATGGGCAGAGAGTCTGATTGCCATGCAAGAGGTTTTGATCATCGATGATGATACCGCACTGACGGATTTACTCAGTGAGCTGCTCTCACTGGAGGGATTTTCGGTGCGTTGTGCGGATAATGGCCAAACTGGCCTTGAGATGGCGAGTGCTTCGCCCCCTGACATTATTCTGCTTGATGTGATGATGCCGGTTTTGAACGGCATGGAAACCTTGCGTCAGCTGCGCGCCATATCCAACGTCGCGATCTTGATGCTCACGGCGCGAGGAGAAGAAGTAGACCGAGTGATGGGGCTCGAGCTGGGGGCGGATGACTATTTGGCCAAACCCTTTAGCGATCGCGAACTGCTGGCGCGGATGCGGGCCATTTTGCGCCGAACGCAGGTCGTAAGCGCAGAGTCGGCACCGCCTGAAGATGAGCCGGTACTGGCCCATCATGATGTGCGAGTATACCCGCGTCGATTAGAGACGTTGTGCCAAGATAAACCCGTGGCGTTGACCGGTATGGAAACCGAAATGTTGGCCTGTTTGCTTCATCACCCCGGTGAAGTGGTAAGTAAAGCCTTGTTAAGTGAGCAGGTGCTAGGAAAGCGACTCATGCCCTTTGATCGTGCAGTCGATGTGCATATTTCCAATTTGCGTAAGAAGCTGCCAGAGCGCCTTGATGGCAAACCTAGGATTAAAACTCTAAGGGGTAAGGGCTATCTATGGGTCGACTAGGTCTCTGGCGTCGCCAGCTCGCCGAGCGCTGGTCACGGGTACCCTTTCTCGGAAGTTTATACGGTCGGGTTTTTATCATTTTCTGGCTGACGCTGCTGGCGGTGTTGGCGGCGGTTATTTGGGCACAGCGAGAGGATCCGCGTAGCTTGCATGCCATTCCCTCGCCGGAAAAAGCTCGTATCCAAGCCCAACTGGAACAATTGGTAGCAATCTCACAACAGCGTGAGATTCCAATTGCGGTGATGGTTGCACGTCAGAATCAACATCGCGGTCATCGTCGCACGCCCTATAAGTTGTATTGGGTGCCTGATAGCGCGACATTAGGATCTTTGCCACGCGAATTACGCCATTTTATATCGCAAACCACCGACACCGATGTGCCGATGCAGCGCCTTTATCACCGCAATATGTTAGCCGGCCCGTTCCCCGTCACTACCGCGCGTGAAGCCGGAACCTTTTATCATGCTCGGCGTTGGCAACCCAAGCTGCCGTTTGTGCTTAAAATTTTGGAAAAACCACAGCACTTATTAGTGGTGACCATGTTGGTCAGTACGCCTTTGTTGCTCTGGTTGGCATATACCTTGACGCGTCCCGCACGGCGGTTTCAAACGGCGAGTCAGCGGGTCGCCAAGGGGCAGTTGGTGATTGATCCTACCCTTGAGCAAGGCCCCAAAGAGTTTCGCGACGCAGGTCGAGGCTTTAACCAAATGGTGACCGCGCTCAATCAGATGGTGACTGGGCAGCAACAACTGGTGTCGGATATTTCCCATGAGTTGCGCTCACCCTTGACCCGATTACAAATGGCACGCGCCTTGGCCGCGCGTGAATTGGGCGATAGCGAAGTGTTAGCGCGGATTGAACGGGAAGCGAGCCAATTGGAAGCCCTGATCAGCGAGCTACTCACCTTGTCACGACTGCAATCGCAAGGACACCTTGAACGCGAATCCATCAATGCTCAAGTACTCTGGCAATCGGTTGTTGACGATGCCCAATTTGAAGCGGGGCAGCAGGGTAAGCAGATCGAGGCGACTCCCTTTCCTGATGTCGCATTAACCGTCAATGTGCGCTTAGCCCGCAGTGCGCTCGACAATGTGCTGCGTAATGCGATTCGCTACGCCAATAAACATGTCTGTCTATCGGTCATGAGCGAGCAAGCGGGGTTAAATATTGAGATTCAGGACGATGGCCCCGGCGTTCCTGAGACAATGCTGACTGATATTTTCCGCCCCTTTTATCGCGTGTCTGCCGCGCGAGACCGTCAATCGGGCGGGACTGGGTTGGGGCTGGCGATTACTGCACAAGCCGTACAGCAACATGGTGGCCAAGTCAGTGCCGCGAACCATCCACAAGGTGGACTCGTGGTGCGCTTGCAATGGCCGAGTGGTTAATATTGCGCAATCTACCAACGGTTGCGACAATACCTGCCTTGCTTACTTTGGTAATGAACTCTCATGTTTGATATAGCGCTTTACGAGCCTGAAATTGCCCCCAATACGGGGAATATCATTCGTCTTTGTGCCAACTGTGGTGCGAACTTGCATTTGATTGAGCCGCTTGGCTTTGATCTGGAAGAAAAGAAAGTCCGTCGTGCGGGACTGGATTATCACGATCTTGCTCGAGTGACACGTCATAAAGACTATGCGGCGTTTGCAAGCGCGATGGCGGGTCGTCGGATCTTTGCGTGTACCACCAAAGCCACCCAGTTTCACACTGAGGCGACGTTTGCGGACGGTGATGTGTTGTTGTTTGGGCCAGAAACGCGCGGCTTGCCTGATGCGTTGATCCAAGCATTGCCAGACGCGCAGCGGTTGCGCATTCCCATGCAGCCAGAGGCACGTAGCCTAAACCTGTCTAATGCCGTGGCCATTATTGGCTATGAAGCGTGGCGGCAATTAGGATTTGCCGGCGAACAATAAAAAACGTCCCCAGGTTGGGGACGTTTTGTTAGATGTTTAGCGTCAGTCGCTTACGCTTTTTTCGCGTCAGCCGCTGCTTTAGCGATAGCGGCAAAGCCCGCTGCGTCAAGCGCGGCACCGCCAACTAGCGCGCCGTCGATATCCGGCATCGCGAATAGCTCTGCAGCATTTCCTGCTTTTACTGAACCGCCGTACTGAATCACAACCTTGCTTGCGACGTCTTCGCTGTAAGACGCAATGTGCTTACGAATGGCCGCGTGGATTTCTTGAGCCTGTTCTGCCGTCGCAGCTTTACCAGTACCGATCGCCCAAATAGGTTCATAGGCAATGATCGCACCGTTCAGCGCTTCAACACCTTGTGATTGAATCACTGCGTCAAGCTGACGTGCACAGACAGCAAGGGTTTCGCCCGCTTCGTTTTGTGCTTCGGACTCACCGATACAAAGTACTGGCGTGAGGCCATTTTCTTTCAAGAAAGCGAATTTCTGCGCGACAAATTCGTCAGATTCTTGGTGATATTCACGACGCTCTGAGTGGCCGATAATAATATGGGTGGCACCAAAGTCTTTCAGCATCTCTGCAGAAATATCACCGGTGAATGCGCCGCTGTTGTGTGTGTCGACGTTTTGCGCGCCAAGCTTAATAGCGCTATCCGCCAGCAGTTGCTCGGCTTGTGCCAAATACATGACCGGTGGCGCAACAGCAACGTCCACACCTTCCACGCCTTTAAGTTCAGCGTTCAGGCCGTTAAGCAGTTCAGTGACCATGGCTTTGCTGCCATTGAGTTTCCAGTTACCCATTACCAATGGACGGCGCATAGGAATTCCTCCGCGGTTTAGTTGATTTGAAGTCAAAAGATGTAAAGAAGGTAGTCTATTGTAGCGCGGCCTTCTCTGTTTAAAATCATAGAATGGCGAGAATGCCTTCGTTTTTACGCGTTTTATTGGCAAAAGTGAACCGCTAAGTAGTAAATTTTCATCATTTTGTGGCACGTCTGGCCAGTGAACTGTGATGGTCTCGCTAGAGTGGTGGTGAAAAATCCGGCACCATAGCCTTTCTCAATAACAAGGAGTGTGTGATGCCGCATTTAATCATGGAATACACAGAATCGGTTTCTGAACGAGTGAACATCGATCAGGTGGTGGAGGCCTTACATCAAGCTGCCATCGCCAGTGAGGTGTTTGAGCCGGCGGCGCTAAAGTCGCGAGCAGTGCCTTGCGGCGTATGGCGGGTTGGAGAACAAGCCGACCGTGGTGATTTTATTCATGTCGAATTTCGCTTGCTCGATGGGCGAACGGTGGCGCAAAAGCAAGCCATTAGCCAAGCGCTGGTTGACGTGTTATCCCGCCATGCTAGTCACGTGAGCAGTTTGACGGTTGAAATTCGTGATATGGAAACCAAAAGCTA
This sequence comes from Salinivibrio proteolyticus, assembly GCF_027286365.1. NCBI lineage: Bacteria > Pseudomonadati > Pseudomonadota > Gammaproteobacteria > Vibrionales > Vibrionaceae > Salinivibrio > Salinivibrio proteolyticus. The sequence goes on from NZ_CP114584.1 coordinate 217,530, forward strand.
CAGCAAGCGGGTTGCGTCAGCTGCGGTTTAACCGATGGTAAGGCGGTAACGGGTGGACGTTCCACCCGAGCCGATTTGGGTGTTATTCGCTTGCGCGTGCGCTTTGGCGTGCGGCTTGGCCGACGCGAAAGTCCATGATTTCAGCGTTGTGGCTACGTAGCGATTCGGGTGATTCAAAGGCGGTGGCAAAGCGTGAGTATTGCTTTGACAGCGCTTGAAATAACATGACGTTCACGTGCAGTGGGTTTTTGCCATGTTCTATCACGCGGTTGATGTGGCTTAGCATGGCGTGGAGCTGTGGTTGCGTGGCATGTGAGGCATTGGCAATCACTTCTTCACTCATCTTGAGGCGCAAAGCTTCTAAAGCTTTTGGATCGGACTGAGCCAAAGCGGCCAGTTCATCAAAAGAAGGTAGCGTCTTCATAAGTTACTCCTTTGTACGCCGTCGGTCAGATGACCGCATTACCAAGGCGTATGAATAACTATGAGTCGGGGGCGTGGGGGGATCAAATTCAGGGTGTCTGAGCCACTTGGCGCTCTGAACGGGAAAGCAGACTGTGGCACAAACAATCCCCTGAAAAATGACCGCTTTTTAGTGCTTATTTTTAACCATAAAAATACAACGGGTTACCGTATGCACCCCAGCAAAGGGGCGCAACGACTTACCAATAGTGCTCGGTGGTAATGTTACCGGGCTTACGGCGTAGGTTTTTGCTTAATCCTTTGCCTTCCAAAATGCTCTTCACTTCTTTGACCATCGCCGGGTTCCCGCACAGCATCACTTGACTATGGTCCGGCTGAAGCGGCAGCCCAACCACACGTTCGAGCAAGCCATCTTCCAACGCATGGGTGATCCGTCCAGAAAGGGCGCCCGCGGTGGGCTCGCGACTTACGAACGGTTGCACGACTAACTGATCGGGGTATTTTTCTTGCAGTGCGTTGATGCGTGCTTGATAGGTAAGATCCGCCGCGAATCTTACCGCATGCACCAAGATAACCTTTCTAAACCGCGACCAAACATCCCCTTGCTCCATAATCGACAGATAAGGACCAATGGCGGTACCGGTGGCGAGCATCCACAAATGTTGGCCTTGCGGCACTTCATCCAAGGTAAAGTAGCCCGCGGGATCTTTGGTGATCATCACGGTTTCACCCGGCTCTAGCGCATGCAGTCGCGGCGACATGAGTCCATCGGCGACACGTGTGGCATAGACTTCGTGATACTTACTTTGAGGAGGGTTTACAAACGAGTAGGCGCGTTGAATGAGTTTACCGTCGATCTCCATCCCCAGTTTTGTAAACTGGCCGGCGGTAAAGGGTTCAATAGGGGCGGATAACACCAGGCTGAAGAGATCCTTCGTCCAATGTTGGTTCTCCACAACTTCAGCCTTGATCCAAGTGGCCATATTACCTCCTCACGTCTTTTCTCCGATTCGATATGTACAGCGACGTTGCCCGGACACGATGTGCTCTTCGCGCTCGATACGGTAAGCATTACCTAAAAGGCGTTGAAATAATTGTATTTCTGAACGGCAAAGCGCCGGACACGTTTTGGCTGCGTGGCAGATAGGGCAGTGATGTTCAATCAATATGTAGTCGGCGCCATCCTGTTGGAGCTCGGCCATATACCCCTCGCTCTCTCTAAGATACGCCAAGGTTTGCAATTTAGCCTCTAAATTATCGCAATCTTTTAGTGCATCTTGATATTGCGCAAGGGTTCGCGCTTCTCGTTGCGCGATCACTTTTTCGACGCCCTGCTCGCCAAACACGTCTTGGACGGAGTCAATCAAGGTGATAGACAGATCATTATGACTGTCTGCAAAACGGCTATGACCACTGGCGGTGAGCGACCAGTGGCGGGTGGGGCGGCCCACTTTGGCGCGCACATCTTCGAAATCAACCAGCCCTTCTCGCTCAAGGCTCTGTAAGTGTTGGCGCACGCCCATCGTGGTCATCCCCAGCGATTGCGCGAGGGTTTTTGCGCTGACACTGCCTTCTCGTTTAAGGGTATCGAGAATGCGATCGGTAGACTTGATGGTAGTGATAGTGATTACCCCAATACGCTGCCCAGCAGCACACAACTAAATAAAGCAAAGTGTTTATAAAAGGGTAATCGAAATCAATCCACTTGACCAGTCAGGGCAGCACATTGGCTGCCCGCTGAGTTATAAGATGTGATGCTTGATGGCGTCGTCTTTGCGGCTTAAATAGTGGGTCGAGCGGATGCGGCGTATGGTACGACATTGACCGCGTACCACCAGGGTTTCTGTGGTGGCCAGATCGCCTTGGCGGCTAATGCCATCTAGCAAGTCCCCCTTGGTGATCCCAGTGGCGGCAAAGACAACGTTATCGCTGCTCGCCATGTCGGACAACGTCAGTACTTGGTGGGCTTGGATCCCCATTTCTTGGCAACGGGCTAATTCTTGCTCACCAAAAGCGCGGTTTTCTGGGGTATCGTCTTTGACTTCATGGCGAGGGAGCAAACGTCCTTGCATGTCGCCGCCTAAGGCGCGAATAACAGCGGCTGACACCACACCTTCCGGCGCACCGCCAATGCCGACCATCACATCTACTTCGCTTTCAGGCATGCAGGTAAGGATTGAGGCGGCCACGTCGCCATCGGGAAAGGCGAAAACTCGGATCCCGCGTTGCTGCATAGTGGCGATGATGGCGTCATGGCGAGGCTTTGCCAAGGTGGCAACGACCAGCGTATCTAGGGTTTTACCTAGGGCGATGGCGATATTTTCTAAGTTCTCGAGCAGGGGCTTATGCAGATCAATGGCACCTTTGGCGCCCGGTCCCACTACCAGTTTTTCCATGTACATATCCGGCGCTTTTAAAAAGCTACCTTTCTCGCCGGCGGCCAGTACCGCCAGGGCATTCGCTTGCCCCATGGCCGTCATGCGTGTGCCTTCAATCGGATCGACGGCAATATCGACCGCGTCGCCGCCCAAGCCGACTTGTTCACCGATATAGAGCATCGGCGCGTCGTCTATTTCGCCCTCGCCAATCACAATTTCACCATCAATCTCGGTGAGGTTCAGTAAGGTACGCATCACGGCAACGGCTGCACCATCCGCTGCATTTTTATCGCCACGGCCCAGCCATTTATAACCGGCAAGGGCGGCGCCTTCGGTGACACGAGAGAAAGCCAGTGCGAGATCGCGTTTCATGAGTACTCCAAGATAAAAGCCACAAAAACTGGTCAGCCCAGTGAGCGCGCGCCAGTTTACCAGAAATAGAAAACGTTTGCGTACGCCTGTGAGCAGAGGATATGTGGAAATACACGTCAGGCGGATCAGGAATAACACCAAATATGCTGGATTTTTGTGCACTTGCGCGTTGGCAAGGCGCGAGAACAGTGGCAGTCTAGCGTGCGCTCGGTACAATAACAGCGGGGTGCACAATCACGTTGCACGGGTTGCTGCTGATGTCAGTAGTAACGGGATCAATCGTCAGAAATAAGGTGGCCTTGATGTCATTGGAAGTATTAGAACAACTCGAAGCAAAAGTACAAATGGCGGTGGATACCATTTCGCTGCTGCAAATGGAAATCGAAGAGCTGAAAGAAAAGAATGACGCGCTAGAGCGTGATGCAGCCTCGGTGAAAGAAAGCCGTGAAAGCCTCGAGCAAGAAAACGCCAAACTGCGTGAAGAGCAAGAAGCGTGGCAAAACCGTATTCGTAGCTTGCTGGGCAAGATTGAGAACGTCGAATAAACAAAAACAGAGCCGATTGGCTCTGTTTTTCTATCCGCGTGAGGCGACGTATTAGTCGTCGTCTTCCTCGTCATCAACGTCGACGCTATCCATGGTGAGCGCGTCGGGTGAGAGGATCACGCCGGTCGTATCTGCATAGACATGATCGTCCGGGAGGAAAGTCACACCGCCAAAGTTGACGGGAACGTCGGTTTCCCCTGTGCCTTGTTCATCCGCGCCGACCGGAATCGATGCCAGTGCTTGAATACCGATATCAATCTCATCAATGGTGTCAACATCACGGACGCAGCCATACACAATCATACCTGCCCAATCGTTATCAGCAGCAAGCTGTGCAATTTCTCCATCAATTAACGCACGGCGCAGTGAGCCACCGCCATCAATCAACATGATCCGTTGCTGACCGTCTTGTTCAGCAAGCTCGCGGATAAGGCCATTATCCTCAAAGCATTTAACGGTTGTAATCTGGCCACCAAACGCACTGCGGCCCCCGTAAGAGCTAAACATTGGCTCCACGACATCCACTTGGTCAAGATACATGTCGCATAGTTCCGAGGTATTGTATTCCATAGTCTAACTTCTTGTTGAGGCAGAAAAAGGCTGACAACATGCGGTTGCCAACAAGGCTAGTCCAAGTATAACGGGCCGATAAGGCTTTGCAATGCAAAAGGGGACAATCTGTGCCCTGATTACACCAACAGCATACCGGTCATAAAAAGGCCATTGGTGACCAGTGCACAACGTACCATGTTTCCCATCATGGGGCGCAATGCGGTGGCGCTTGCGGCTTGATACACTTCACGGCCATGGCGAATCAATAAGGGAACGCCGGCGAGAAACAACCATCCCAGCCAAGCTTGGAAGGTGAGCGCGGCAAACAGCGAATAGCAAACCACGGCACTGGCAAGCAAAATCACATGATACTGACGACCGCGATGTGGGCCTAACCGTACCACAAGCGTATGTTTGCCACAGGCGCGATCGTTATCAATGTCGCGTAGGTTATTGATGTTTAGCACTCCCACTGCGAGTAAGCCGCATGCGGTGGCGGGGAGGATAACTAGCGAGTCAATGTGTCCAACTTGTAAATAGTAGGTCCCGGCGACACCCAGCCAACCGAAAAACATCAACACGGAGAGATCCCCCAGCCCACGATAGCCATAGGGTTTATTGCCCACGGTGTAGGTAATGGCCGCCACAATGGCCATGACACCGAGTAGCAGAAAACTGACGATATCAGTGGGTTGTTGGCAGGCAATGGCAATTAAACTGCCACCACTGATGAGCGTGAGTAGTACGTTGAGGATGAGTGCACGCCGCATGGTGGCAACACTCACGTGTCCTGACTGAATGGCGCGCATTGGGCCAAGGCGCGCAGCGTTATCTGTCCCTTTCACCGCATCGCCATAATCATTGGCGAGGTTAGACAAAATCTGCAGTAATAACGCGGTGACCAAGGCCATGGCGCTAATCGACCAAGAAAGTCGCCCTTGTGAGGCGGCGACCGCGCTGCCACATAAAATAGAGGTAATGGCAAGGGGCAAGGTCTTGGGCCGAGCGGCATCAAGCCAAATAGCCAAAGTGGATTGAGTCATACAGACACTCTCGACGAACAGACAATATCGCCATTATCGCTTAAGCGTGTAAGTGGGCAACGGGCAGGGTGGGGAAATTCGACTTGCGTTTGCGTCAGCGCAAACTTTTATGCAAAAAAGGGCAGCGTTTGCTGCCCTTGATATCTGTATGGATTAGAGAATAAAGCGGCTGAGATCTTCGTCATCCACCAACTCTTCAAGGTGGCTACGCACGTACTCGGCATCCACTGTCACGCTTTGACCGGCGCGTTCGCTGGCTTCGTACGAGACGTCTTCCATCAAACGCTCCATCAGTGTATGCAGACGACGAGCACCGATGTTTTCGGTTTTCTCGTTCACGCGCCAAGCGGCAGAAGCGAGCTCATCGATACCACTTTCTTCAAACGCCAGATCAATCTTTTCGGTTTTCAGCAAGGCGGTATATTGCTGGGTGAGCGAGGCGTTTGGCTCGGTGAGGATACGCTTAAAGTCATGGGTTGATAGGGCTTCAAGCTCAACACGGATTGGCAGACGGCCTTGCAGCTCTGGGATCAGATCAGACGGACGTGACACTTGGAATGCGCCTGAGGCGATAAACAGGATATGATCAGTTTTGATCATGCCGTGTTTGGTCGAGACCGTACTGCCTTCCACTAACGGCAATAGATCACGTTGCACCCCTTCGCGCGATACGTCACCGCCGCTGGTGTTACCGGATTTACAAATCTTATCGATTTCATCAATAAAGACGATGCCATTGTTTTCCACCGCATGAATGGCTTGCTCTTTGATGTCATCATGATTGACCAGCTTGGCTGCTTCCTCTTCGGTCAACACCTTCATCGCGTCTTTGATTTTCATCTTGCGCTTTTTGGTGGTGTTGCCTGCCAAGTTTTGGAACATGCCTTGTAGCTGGTTGGTCATTTCTTCCATGCCGGGAGGCGACATAATCTCAACGCCCATTTGTGGAGCGGCAACGTCGACTTCTACTTCTTTATCGTCGAGTTTGCCTTCACGCAGCTTTTTGCGGAAGTTTTGACGGGTTGAAGAGTCTTCCTGACTGGCTTCATTTTGCCCCCAAGCGTCACGGGCTGGTGGCAGCAAGATATCGAGGATACGCTCTTCCGCTTGCTCTTCAGCACGGAATTTCACTTTCTCCATCGCTTGCTGTTGGGTCATGTTCATCGCCACATCCGCGAGATCGCGAATAATGGTTTCCACTTCTTTACCCACATAACCGACTTCGGTGAACTTGGTCGCTTCGACTTTTATGAAAGGCGCATTGGCAAGGCGCGCCAAACGGCGAGCAATCTCGGTTTTACCCACACCCGTCGGGCCAATCATAAGGATGTTTTTCGGCGTGACTTCCGCACGCAGATCTTCTGGTAGCTGCATACGGCGCCAGCGGTTACGCAGTGCGATCGCCACCGCACGTTTGGCTTTATCTTGGCCGATAATATGGCGGTCAAGCTCATGCACAATTTCGCGTGGAGTCATTTCAGACATGACAAATCCTGTTATTTACTCTCGAGTTCTTCGATGGTGTGATGCTGGTTGGTGAACACACAAATGTCACCAGCGATCGCGAGGGCTTTTTCGGCAATTTCTCGGGCGCCAAGCTCTGTATTTTCGAGCATGGCGACGGCGGCGGCTTGCGCAAAGTTGCCACCCGAGCCAATCGCAATGAGATCACGCTCAGGCTCGACCACATCGCCGTTACCAGTGATGATCAGTGACGCGGTTTCATCCGCCACCGCCAACAAGGCTTCGAGCCGGCGTAGGGCGCGATCGGTACGCCATTCTTTGGCGAGTTCAACCGCCGCTTTGGTGAGATGGCCTTGATGCAATTCGAGCTTGCGTTCAAAGCGCTCAAATAGGGTGAAGGCATCCGCCGTACCGCCAGCAAAACCAGCTAATACTTGGCCGTTATATAAACGGCGAACTTTGCGTGCATTGCCTTTCATGACAGTGTTACCAAGGGAGACTTGGCCATCGCCAGCAATGACCACTTTACCTTCGCGGCGAACGGAGACGATTGTAGTCACGGGAACCTCTTTGTTTGTTTCTGGTGCACCAGATGGGTGATTACCTTAAGAGTTTGGGCCGCGGACGAGGGTTTTCAAGGGGAGTGGTAATATTTCCTCGCGCTGTCTTGCCACCGATGCCTTACCGGTCCGACTAAAAAACGGACCGGTAGAGCAGGACAAACGGATTATTCCCAATACCAGATGGCGCAGGGTTCGATACCCGCACGACGTAGCATGTTGCGATCTCGCTCAGCTTGGCGTTTACGTGGGTAAGGGCCGAGCACCACACGGTACCAAGCGCCTTTTTCGCCTTGGCTGACTTTGATTTGGCTTTCAAGGCCTTGAAACGCAATCATCGCTTTACGCTCACTGGCTTGTTCGCGGCTGCGGTACGCGCCACATTGCATCAGGTAAGGACGGGTTGATTGAGGAATTTCTTTCGCTTCAACCTCCACCTTTTTGCTTTCCAGCTCTTCGATGTAGCTCCATTTTTCTTTGGGCTTTTCAGGCAAGGTGCTTTTCGGCTGCGGCTTCGCCGGCGCAGTGGGTTGCTGAGGTTGCGCTGGCGCCGGCGTATCGGTTTGGCTCAAAAGGTATAAACCATAGCCAAACGCGCCCACGAGCGCGATCGCAAGCAGTGCCCATTTTAGCGGGAAACCTTTACGAGCCGGTGGTTGGCGACGGGAGTTTTTTTTGCGTGGCGCTTTGCCACGTTTGACGTAATCACGAGTTGCCACAGCAAATAATCAAATCAAGAAGCCAGTAAAGCGCTCATGTTACTGGCTTCAACCCGTGCTGACTAGTCTTACTATCGAGACGGGGGCGCGACACTCTCACGGATCACCAATTTGGCATCCAGTAAGCGAGAGCCAGCGTTCACATCTCGTCCGCGTAAGATACTGAGTAACATCAGCATTGCTTGACGACCAATGTCATAGCGAGGCTGTGATACCGTGGTAAGCGGTGGATCGCAGTACTCAGCGAATTGAATGTCATCAAAGCCGACAATAGAAATATCTTGCGGTACACGCATGCCCAAGCGTTTTGCCTGCTGCATGGCACCCACTGCCATCACATCACAATGACAGAATACGGCGGTGGGGGGCTCAGGCAGGGATAACAGGCTTGTCATGGCGCGAGCACCAGATGCAAAACTGAAATCCCCAGTCACACTGTAGGCGGGGTTAACCGTGATCCCAGCTCGGCGCAGTGCTTGCTGGTAGCCTTGGGTGCGGAACTGTGTCAGTGCCGTATGGGTTGCGCCGGTAATGTTGGCAATACGGGTATGCCCCACTTGGGTAAGGTAGTTGACTGCCTCGAATGCCGCGGTGAGGTTGTCGATATGCACGGTAGGCAACTCGAGCTCTGGCGCATATTCACAGGCCATCACCAAAGGGGGAAGATTCTTTTGCTCTGGCTTGCTGACATCAAATGGGACATCCGTGCCCAAGAGCAGCATGCCGTCGGCTTGCTTGGTAAAGACTAAATTCACAAAGGAGTTTTCACGGTTTTGCTGCTGGGCGCTGTCGCCAAGCAAGACCAAGTAGCCGTGTTCCATCGCCGCTTCTTCGATACCGCGAATGATCTCACTAAAGTAGGGATCGCAGATATCCGGAATGATCGCGACAATGGTCTTAGACTCATTGCGGCGAAGATTGCGCGCGAGTGAATTGGGGGAGTAGCCAGCTTCAACCACGGCCTGTTCGACCTTCTTACGCGTGGATGCAGACACCTTTTCAGGGTTCATCAGTGCGCGTGAGACCGTGGCAGTAGATACACCGGCAATGTGGGCAACGTCCTTCATTGTCGCCATAATGACAGTCCTCTTGTTGTCTGAGTTAGTCAGATCAGTAAGTTATTCACTCCTCTGACCTGTCTAGGATGCGTCAATTTGCGAAGGTATTCTACCTAGGCTTGGCCCATATAAATACGAACAAGCTAACACTTATTGCAAAGAAATCGTGATATACGTCGCTTTAATGCAAGGGAATGTTAAGAAAGGTCTTGCGGCTCAACATCTAATGACCATCTAACTTTGCGTGACAAGGGCAATTGTTGGATGACGGGCAAGGCAACGGTGAGCCATTGTTGCATCACTTTTCGTGACGGTGCCTGGATCAGCAGTTGCCAGCGATAACGCCCTGCGCGTCGCGCCATCGGCGCAGGCATCGGCCCCATAATGTGTACCTCATCATATTGAATGGGTGAGGCGGCCAAGGTTTGTCGGACTTGCTGTAAAAATTGCTGCACGCTGTTGTCCTCATGCCCTTCGGCACGAAACAGGCTTAAGAAGGTATAAGGGGGCAGCCACGCTTGGCGACGTTCTGCCAATGCAGAGTCAGCAAACGCCTGATAACCCTTGTGGATGAGCGCTTGAATGAGACTGTGCTCAGGGTGGTGGGTTTGCAAAATCACCGTACCGGGTTTGCTGGCGCGGCCAGCTCGCCCGGCGACTTGTACCATCAACTGCGCGAGACGCTCTGGGGCACGGAAGTCATTGCTGAACAAGGCGCCATCCACATCGACAAGCGCCACTAAGGTGACATTGGGAAAGTGGTGACCCTTCGCAAGCATTTGGGTGCCGAGTAGGATTTGATACTCACCTTTTTCGATGCCGGCGAGATAGCTCTCTAAGCTGCCTTTGCGTCGGGTATTGTCGCGATCGATACGGACTGTATTGTAGTCGGGAAACAGTTCGCCCAGCTGGGCTTCGAGTTGCTCGGTCCCCACGCCTACACTGATCAGCTGTGTCGAACCACAATCCCCACATTGGGGCGGCACGCGTTTTTGATGCCCGCAATGGTGGCAGCGTAACTCTTGATGCTGTTGGTGGAGGGTGTAGTAGGCATCACAGCGTTGACAACTGGCGAGCCAGCCACATTCGTGACACATCATTGCAGGCGCATAACCACGGCGGTTTAAAAACAACATCACCTGATTTCCCTGCTGAAGATGCTGACGCATTTCGGCAATTAAGGGCGCCGATAAGCCCGCCTCAAGATGGTGGCCTTTGATGTCGAGCACCCCTTGGCGGGCGGTGACTGCATTGCCCGGACGTTGGGTTAAGCGTAAGTATTGGTATTTTCCCGTTTGTGCATTGTGTAGCGTTTCCAACGACGGTGTTGCCGAACCGAGCACTACAGGTATCTTTTCTTCATGACCGCGCATTACCGCCAGATCGCGTGCATGGTAGCGAAAGCTGTCTTGCTGCTTATATGAGGGATCGTGCTCTTCATCAATAATGATGATGCCAAGGTTCGCCATCGGGGTGAAAAGTGCTGAGCGTGTTCCAATCACAATTGCGGCTTGATTGTCGCGAGCCGCCAGCCATGCGCTAAGTCGCTCTGTATCATTGAGCCCCGAATGCATCACGGTAACCGGGACGTTAAAGCGGCGTTCGAATCGGCGGATGGTCTGTGGGGTGAGGCCAATTTCGGGCACCAATATTAACGCCTGCTCGCCACGCGCTAAAACCGGCTCTAAGACGTTTAAATACACTTCGGTTTTGCCCGAGCCGGTAATACCTTCTAAAAGCACACAGGCAAAGCCATCGCTGGCGTTGATGGTGGCAACGGCCATGGCTTGTTCATGGTTCAGTGAGGGCTTGTCTTCACTGATGGCAAAATGCCGTGCCCAAGCTTTACCTTCAAGCGGTGGGGTGTAAGGCGCGATCCAGCCTTTGTCCACCAAGGTATTAATCACAGCGGGGGTAATGTCTTGCTCCACGAGGTCGGCATGCGGGGTAGGGCCGTGAGTGAGCAGGGTTAACACACGCGCTTGCTTTGGCGCGCGGGTAAGCCCGGTCACCGGTTGATTCTGTCCGGCTTCGGTCAATTGCCACCATTTTTGCTGCTTGAGCGCTGCGGGTCGACCTTTGCGCAGTAGCGTCGGCATCACGGCGCCCATCGCATCGCCAAGTGGATGATGATAAAAGCGACTTGCCCATTGCAACAGGTGATAGACGGCAGGAGTCCAAAGTGGCGCGTCATCCAATACCTCAGTGATCGCCTTGACTTGATGGGCGGCAACACTAGGTGTGGTGGTGATGGCAGTGACAATGCCGACCTTATGCTGGCGACCAAAAGGCACCTTCACACGTGCTCCCACCACAGGGACGTGTTCGGTAATCCGGTAATCAAAAGTTTTCGCCAGCGGGACCGGTAAGGCCACTTGTGCAAACTGTTCCATCACAACATCTTATCGGCTAACAAGACGCTCAGTGTAACGGCTTGACCCAGGTAGGCAAAGCCTTGTTGTTGGATACAAGGTGATGGGCGACTGCACAAAAAAGTTGCGAAATCGAGGTCGCTTGATTAGAATTGCGCGCCTTAGAAAATGTTTGTTAACGACGTGTGGTGCCCGGCTTAGGATCGGGAGAGCGACACGGCCTTCACTATGAGGTTATCCCTATGAAAGCTGGTATCCATCCAGAGTACAAAGCTGTCACTGCTAAGTGTTCTTGCGGTAACGAATTCGCGTTCAACACCACTCTTGGTAAAGACATCAACCTAGACGTGTGTGACAAATGTCACCCATTCTACACTGGTAAGCAACGTATCGTTGACACCGGTGGTCGTGTTGACCGCTTTAAGAAGCGTTTCGGTGCCCTTAGCAGCAAAAAATAAGCCGCTAACAGCCGAATGCGAAAAAGGGGTGCGAAAGCGCCCCTTTTTTGATCCCGTCGTCACCTTTTTAACGTCTAGAGGTCGGAGGTTAACGTTCGGGGCCGTTTTAGACTGGTGGACCTTTAGCCACTGCGTTAACATCGTTTATCTTGCTCGAATCTACCCTGTGGTTTGAGTATAGCGTTGCTGATATCAGCAGTCTTCCCAGCTGATATTGGTGCATCCCTTCACGATAATAACTAGGAACACTACATGTCGGACGATAAACGCCAGCAAGCGCTGGATTATCATGCATACCCTACTCCCGGAAAAATCTCTGTTGAATTGAGCAAGCCTGCTGACTCGGCGGCGGATCTGGCGTTGGCATACAGCCCAGGCGTTGCAGAGCCGGTCCGTGAAATCGCTCAAAACCCAGACGCTGTGTATCAATACACCGCAAAGGGCAACATGGTTGCGGTGATCTCAAACGGTACCGCCATTTTGGGATTGGGTAACTTAGGGCCAATGGCCTCAAAGCCCGTCATGGAAGGTAAAGCTTTATTGTTCAAGCGTTTTGCTGGCTTGGACTCGATCGACATTGAAGTCAAACACCGTACTATCGATGAATTCGTGGATACCGTTGCGAATATCGCGGATACCTTTGGGGGCATCAACCTTGAAGACATCAAAGCGCCGGATTGCTTTGAAATTGAAAAACAGCTGATTGAACGTTGTGAAGTGCCTGTTTTTCACGATGATCAGCACGGTACCGCGATTGTTACCGCGGCGGGTATGCTGAATGCCCTTGAGCTGCAAGGTAAAGATATTCGTGAAGCCACCATTGTGTGCCTTGGTGCTGGTGCAGCGGCTGTTGCCTGCATGGAGCTATTGATCAAATGTGGCGCGCAACGCGAAAAAATCTACATGCTGGATCGCAAAGGCGTGATCCACACCCGTCGTGACGACATCAATAAGTACAAGCAATTGTTTGCCAACAATACCGACAAACGTACCCTCGAAGATGTGATTGAGGGCGCTGATTTGTTTGTGGGTGTGTCAGGGCCAGACTTGCTCTCGCCAGAGGCACTAAAACTGATGGCCGATAAGCCGGTTGTTTTTGCCTGCTCGAACCCAGACCCTGAAATTAATCCAGAGGTCGCGCATCAAGTCCGTGATGATTTGATCATGGGAACAGGGCGCTCGGATTATCCAAACCAAGTCAACAACGTACTCTGCTTCCCGTTTATTTTCCGTGGAGCGTTGGATGTGCGTGCCAGTGAAATTAATGATGCAATGAAACTGGCGGCCGTTGAGGCGATCCGTGGTTTGGCGAAAGAGCCTGTCCCACAATCGGTATTGGACGCGGCAGGTGTTGATGCGCTGCATTTTGGCCCGGATTACATTATTCCTAAGCCAATGGATGCACGCTTATTGCCACGCGTGGCTCGCGCGGTGGCACTTGCAGCGGTTGAAACTGGCGTCGCCCGTATCGAGATGCCAGACAACTATATGCTCGACAAGGCGTAACATGCTCGACAAGGCATAATGCGTGAGCGTTAGGAAAAACGTGCTCTCATAAAACCTGAAAAGGTTGTGCCGAGCATCGATGATGACAAAAAACCCGCCAATCGGCGGGTTTTTTTAGTATTCGCTATCGTCGAACTCGATACCTAGTTCTTTCATGATCTGACGCGCTTCAGCAGGAATGCTGTCAGGCTTGTCTTTGCGAATATCGTCATCGGTTGGCAATGGCTGGCCGGTATAAGCATGCAAAAATGCTTCACACAGCAGCTCACTGTTGGTCGCGTGACGCAGGTTATTAACCTGACGGCGTGTCCGCTCGTCAGTGAGAATTTTTAAAACTTTAAGTGGGATAGAAACGGTGATTTTTTTCACCTGCTCCTTTTTCTTACCATGCTCGGCATACGGATTAATGTAATCGCCGTTCCACTGCGCCATGTCTCACCTATCTTGATTATTGAATACCCAGAATGATGCTGCGGAGATTCTAGCTATATTAACCGCCACATGCAAAGCTGTATAGACGTCTAGAAGTGTTGACGTCTCAAAAAGTGCAGGGTAAGGTGAGGATAACAACGCTGGCTCGCGCACCACATCGCAAGGATGAACCATGACCCGAAAAAAAACTGACACCATCGCTGTAAGAACTGGCATTGGCACCGACACGCAACATCATGCGGTGGTTCCCCCTTTATATCTCTCGACCAATTATCGCTTTCCCGCGTTGGGGGATGTGCCCACCTATGACTATGCACGCGGAGGTAATCCGACCCGCGCCCAGCTAGAGCAAGCATTGACTGACTTAGAAGGCGGCGCGGGAGCCGTGGTAACCAACTGCGGGATGGCCGCGATTAATTTGGTGTTATCGCTATTGAAGACGGGTGACAAAATTGTGGCCCCGCATGACTGTTATGGTGGCACGTATCGCTTGCTTGAGTCCCGATCCAAGCAGGGAATTTGGCAGGTTAAATTTGTCGACCAATCCGATCCAGACGCCTTGGCGAGCGCCTTGGCAGAATCACCGACGTTGGTGCTGGTGGAAACTCCATCTAACCCCCTGCTGCGCGTGGTCGATATTGCCGATATTTGCCAACAAGCGCATCAAGTCGGTGCTTGGGTGGTGGTCGACAACACTTTTTTATCTCCTGCTTTACAGCAACCACTTGCGCTAGGGGCCGACATGGTGGTGCATTCGACCACCAAATTTATTAATGGGCATTCTGATATTGTCGGTGGCGCGGTTATTGCAGCAACCAGTGAGCTTGCTGAAACTTTAGCGTGGTGGGGCAACTGTATAGGAGCCACGGGCAACGCGTTTGACAGTTATATGACATTGCGAGGGTTGCGTACCTTAGGCGCACGGGTTAAACAACACCAGCAAAACACGCAAGCGGTACTCGCCTATTTGCAAACGGTTCCTGCTGTGCGCCAACTCTATTATCCGGGACTCACGACCCATCCGGGTCACGAAATTGCTGCCCGTCAGCAATCAGGCTTTGGTAGTATGCTGAGCTTGGAATTGGATACCGACAGTGACGGGGTGGCGCGTTTTATCGCAGGCCTTTCGCTATTTGCTTTAGCAGAGTCGTTAGGCGGTGTAGAAAGCTTGGTCACACACCCAGGCTCCATGACACATCGGGCGATGAGTGATGCAGCGCAAGCGGAAGCGGGTATCGCACCGACCTTGCTGCGCTTTTCAATCGGATTGGAAGATGCGGATGATCTCATCGCTGATTTGGCCAACGCTTTTGCGGCATTGGCCGCGTAACCTGAACAACGTTACGGCGCTGTTCATTGCTTTACCCTGATATTTGGTTAGACAAAGAGAGACCTTGTCATGCATGCGCAATCGACGGAGACGTCCCCTGAAGCACAACGACAACTTCATAAATTTGGCGGCAGCAGCTTAGCGTCACCCGCCTGCTATCGTCGGGTTGTCGATGTATTGACCGCCCACGCGGGCCGCCAAGATTTGATTGTGGTCTCCGCGGCAGGCAAAACCACCAACCAATTAATTGCTTATCTGGCTCAGCTCAACAAAGACGGTCGCCTCGCCCATGAAACGCTACAGACCTTGCGCGGCTTTCAGCAAGATTTAATTGAAAATCTTATTGATGGTGAAGACAAGCAGCGCCTTGTCGATGCCTTGTATGCTGACATCGCCACGATTGCGACCTTGGGTGAGGGCTCGCTGACTGACGCAGATAAGGCGCGTATTCAAGGGTTTGGCGAGGTATGGTCGGCCCGCTTACTGGCGAGCTTGCTCAGCCAGCACCAGCAACTCGCTGTGATGTTGGACTCACGTCTGTGTCTACGTGCAGAGCGAGCAGCGCAGCCAGAAGTTGATCGGGGAGCGTCTTGGCCATTGCTGAACAACCAGTTATCCCAATATGCCCACACCCAAGTGGTGATCACGGGCTTTATGGCACAAAACCAAGCGGGAGAAACCGTGCTGCTTGGCCGCAATGGCTCCGACTACTCGGCAACCATTTTAGGTGCCTTGGCCGGGGTGAGTCGGGTGACGATTTGGAGTGACGTGGCTGGGGTGTACAGTGCCGACCCGCGTCATGTCGATAATGCCTGTTTGTTACCTTTGATTCGATTGGATGAGGCGGCTGAGCTGGCACGTCTTGCTGCCCCTGTGCTCCATAGCCGCACCTTACAGCCGGTGGCGCAAAGTGCCACCGATCTTACCTTACGCTGTACGCATGCACCTGACAGTGGCTCAACCCGTATCGAACGTGTGCTCGCCTCTGGGCGTGGCGCAAAGATCATTACGGCGCTAGATGATGTCTGTCTGTTGCAGTTTGATGTCGCACGCGGCCTCGACTTTCAGGCGTTTAAGCAGGAGCTAAGCCGCACCCTGACTCAGCTCAAGCTGCAACCTCTGGCTGTCGATTACCGTGATGACCAGCATCGCATTCAATTGGCATTCAGTGCAGAAGTGATCGATACCGTGATGGCACAGATTCAGGATGCGGGCCTGTCTGCGGAATTGCGTTTGCGTGAGGGCTTTAGCATGGTGGCGGCAGTGGGGGCCGGTGTCGTCAATAACCCCGTCCATTGCCACGGCTTTTACCAACAGCTGAAAGCACACCCTGTCGAGTTTATGAGTGAGTCGGCGTCTGGGCTTAGCTTGGTTGCGATTTTGCGTCAAATGCAGACCCAAGCCTTGGTGGCGGGGATGCACGATGCGCTGTTTCAGGCTCAGCGCCGCATCGGTTTGGTGTTAGTGGGAAAAGGTAACATTGGTACCCGCTGGCTCAGCCTCTTTGCCGAGCAAAAAACAGCGTTGGAGAAGCGCCATGGTAAAGGGGTCTCATTGATCTCTGTGGTGGATAGTCGCAACCAATGGTTGGATTTTGCCGGTATCGATCCTAGCCGTGTGTTAGACGGATTCGATGACAAAAGCGAGCCGTATTTTGATGACGAGTGGCTTACCCGTCTGCTCAATCATCCCTATGACGATGTGATTGTGCTGGACGTCACTGCCAGTGCATCACTCGCATACTTGTATCCGCGCCTTGCCGAACATGGCTTTCATTTGATCTCGGCGAATAAAGAAGCGGGGGCGGCACCGGCAGAGCAATATCATGCTATTCAGCAGGCCTTTGCCAAAACTGGACGACATTGGCTCTACAACGCGACCGTCGGAGCGGGATTACCCATTAACTACGCGGTACAAGATTTACAGGAAAGTGGCGATCAGATCCTAGCCTTATCTGGCATTTTCTCCGGCACACTCTCGTGGCTATTTTTACAATTCAGCGGCGAGGTTCCGTTTAGTGTGTTGCTTGAGCAGGCTTGGCAGCAAGGGTTAACCGAGCCTGATCCGCGTGAAGATCTCTCCGGCGCGGATGTGGTGCGCAAGCTGGTGATATTAGCGCGTGAGGCCGGTATGGCGTTAGAGCCTGAACAAGTGAAAGTGGAATCGTTAGTGCCAGAGGCGCTGCAAGCGCTTTCTTTGGACGGTTTTTTAGATAACGCCAGCCAAATGGATGAGGTGCTGCATGAACGCTTAATGAAAGCACAACGCGACCGCTCGGTGCTACGTTATGTGGCGCGTTTAGACGGCCAAGGTAAAGCGCAAGTCAGCTTAGAAACCCTGCCGATTGAGCACCCGTTGGCGCATCTACTGCCGTGTGACAATGTCTTTGCGATTGAGAGCCAATGGTATCGCGAAAATCCATTAGTCATTCGTGGCCCCGGCGCGGGGCGTGATGTCACCGCAGGCGCGATTCAATCCGATCTTAACCGTTTGATTGGACGTCTCCACTAGCTAGCGCATTTGTATTCCACGTTGACTAGGCTGCTCAATGATGCGTTGAGCAGCCTTTTTTCTGCCACGCATCGACGGCTTTTCCACCATACTTATCCCGACGGCCTGATTCATAACATTATGAGTTTTTTTCATTAATGTATCGTTGACATTCTCGCCGGATAACGCCAATCTTTAGACATATGGACGTCTAAAAGTATAAATCAAAACACACATCATCGCACACACCATATTGGTTGCAGGGAGAGGGTATGAGCTACACGCACGCGGGCCACATTGATGCACTGAATCAGAACATTGCTGACCTAAATGGCGACATTAACGTCTCATTTGAGTTTTTTCCGCCGAGTACCCCAACCATGGAGGAGACACTTTGGAACTCCGTGCATCGCTTAAAAGCGCTCAAACCTAAATTTATGTCAGTGACCTACGGCGCCAATTCAGGCGAGCGCGATCGCACCCACGACATTGTGAAAAGTATTCATGAACAAACGGGTATCGCCGCGGCGCCACATTTGACCTGCATTGACGCCAGTGAAGACGAGCTGCGTCATATTGCCCGCGACTATTGGCAAAACGGCATTCGTGACATTGTGGCGTTGCGTGGTGACTTGCCCTCGCCAGAGAAAAAGCCCGATATGTATGCGGTTGATTTGGTGCGCTTGCTCAAAGAAGAGCATGATTTTGATATTTCGGTCGCCGCTTATCCCGAAGTGCACCCAGAAGCGAAAAGCGCCCAAGCGGATTTAATTAACCTCAAGCGCAAAGTGGATGCGGGAGCCAGCCGGGCGATTACTCAGTTTTTCTTCGATGTCGAAAGCTATTTGCGCTTTCGTGATCGCTGTGTGGCGACGGGCATTGATGTCGAAATTGTGCCGGGGATTTTGCCGGTCTCCAACTTTAAGCAGGCGTCGCGCTTTGCCAAGATGACCAATGTGCGCGTGCCGCAATGGATGCACAAACAATACCAAGGCCTAGAGGATGATCCTGTTACGCGTCAGATGGTTGGGGCCTCGATTGCGATCGACATGGTGCGTGTCCTCAGTCGGGAAGGGGTGAAAGATTTCCATTTCTACACCTTGAATCGTGCCGAGCTCACCTATGCCTTATGTCATACCTTGGGCGTGCGTCCGCTTGCCGCTGTCTCATAAAAAAACGCCCACAATGGGGCGTTTTGAGGTTGCGTGTTGTGTGGTTTGCAATTTATGCCGAACAGGGTTCGCGAGGCGCCAGCATAGTCAATTCGTCGCGTACCTCTTGTGCCCAAGCCAGCCAAGCGCGGCGTTGATGAATGGTACGACGCAAGGCTAAACGCAGCAGGCGCTGCTGATTGGTAAGCGGGCTGGCTTGACCAAATTCGCGTTGCTCAATCATGGCGTAATGGTTGAGGAGTTGCTGCGATTCGGCAATTAACTGATTAACATGACCTAGCATGGGGGATGGGTCGAGCACTTCACAGCTCAACAGACGTGCGACATACTCATCCCGTTCGGGGGCAAGTTTTGGCTCACTGAGTAGCCAAGTTTGCAACATGTCAGTGCCGATCGGCGTAATGGCATAGACCTTGCGATCGGGCTTACCCATCTGTGGCTCCAAGCGGCAGCTCACCGCCCCTTTTTCTGCGAGCTTGGTAAGCTCGCGATACACTTGCTGATGGCTGGCTTTCCATACATAGCTAATGCTAGTGGAAAACGCCTTGGTAATATCGTAACCCGTGGACTCGCAGTTGCTTAGCACCGTCAGTATTACATGGGGTAGTGACATCTCTTCTATCCACAATTAGTCGTACAACAATAGGTCGGCCCGGAATGCGATAACCTTCTTTGGGTTATTTCGCCAAACTCAAGGCCTGCTCAAGGTCGGCAATGATGTCATCAATATGCTCAATGCCGACACAAAGACGGATCATTTCTGGTGTGACGCCGGCTGCGGCCTGCTCCTGCTCGTTTAACTGACGATGAGTGGTCGAAGCAGGATGACACGCGAGCGACTTGGCATCGCCAATGTTCACCAGACGTTTAAATAAATTCAGTGCATCGTAAAAGCGCACACCCTCATCAAAGCCACCTTTTAAGCCAAACGACCACAGTGACGCGGGCAATCCACCGCGGATCAGCGTTTGGGCACGCGAATAATGCGGATGCGTTTCAAGGCCGGCATAGTTCACCCACGCCACGGCGGGGTGATTGGCTAGGTAATCGGCCACGGCTTTGGCGTTCTCGCAATGGCGCTCCATACGCAGGCTCAAGGTTTCTAACCCTTGCATCAACATAAAAGCGTTCATCGGCGAGAGTGCCGCGCCACTGTTACGTAGCGGCACCGTACGTGCGCGGGCAATAAATGCGGCTGGGCCAAACGTCTCACTATAAACCACGCCGTGATAGGCAGGCTCCGGTTGTGAGAATTGCGGGAATCGGGCTTGATGTGCTACCCAGTCAAAGGTGCCGCCATCGACAATCATACCGCCAAGGGTGGTGCCATGACCGCCAATGTACTTGGTGAGTGAGTGCACCACGATATCGGCCCCATGCTCAATCGGTTTACACAAAACCGGTGTGGCCACGGTATTATCGACCACCAAAGGGACCCCATGCGCATGGGCAACCTTGGCTAAGCCTTCAATATCGGCGATATTGCCGGCCGGGTTACCAATCGACTCGCAATAGACTGCTTTGGTGTTGTCATCAATCAGCGCCTCAATCGCACTGGCGTCGTCACTCGCGGCAAAACGCACCTCGATGCCTTGCTCGGGGAGCATGTGGGCAAACAAGGTATAGGTGCCACCATAAAGCTGTGGTGTGGCGACGATGTTATCACCGGCTTTGGCGAGGGTTTGAATCGCATAGGTGATGGCCGCCGCACCGGCACTGACACACAGTCCCGCAATACCGCCTTCTAATGCCGCCACCCGTTGCTCCAACACGTCGTTGGTCGGGTTCATTATCCGTGAGTAGATATTGCCCGGCACATCAAGATTAAACAGGTCAGCACCATGTTGCGCATTGTCAAACTCGTAAGCGACGGTTTGATAGATGGGCGTTGCCACCGATTTGGTGGTGGGGTCGGTCTGGTAGCCGTGATGAATCGAGAGGGTTTCGTCTTTCATGGCAATTCCTTTGCGTTGTTGGGTCGCGTCAGTGCGACCTTCAATAGTAATAATATTATCAATGCAACAGCAAGCATTAGCTGCGGCTTTGCATAAAAAAGTCTGTGGTCAGAATTTCCTCAGCGTCGTTCATGTGCCAAGACAAAAAAGCCGCACCCTAGGGTACGGCTCTACTATCAAGGATTAACCGGTATTGCGCAGCCCCGCGGCAATCCCCGCAATGGAAATCATCAAGGCATCGTCGAGTGACTGATCGCCTTGTTCCGATTGCCGTGTACGGTATAACAGCTCGGCTTGCAGCATATTGAGCGGCTCAACATAAATATTACGTAAGCGAATCGCTTCAGCGCCCCATGGGTTTTGCTCCATCAGGTTGTCGCTATTTTCCACTGCCAGCACAACCTGAATATCTTGGCGTAATTGCTCACGCAAGGATTCACCTAACGGCCAGAGGCTCTCATCGACCAAGCGCTGATCATAGTACTTGGCAATATCGAGGTTGGTTTTGGTAAACACCATCTCCAGCATGCCAAGCCGGGTGGAGAAGAATGGCCACTCACGACACATTTCTTCTAGCTGGGCTTTATGGCCTTTGGAAATGGCATGATCGATCGCTTGTCCAGCCCCTAGCCAAGCCGGAAGTAAGAGGCGATTTTGACTCCAGGCGAAAATCCAAGGAATTGCCCGTAAGCTTTCCACCCCGCCTTGCGGGTTGCGCTTAGAAGGGCGTGAGCCCAGTGGTAACTTACCGAGCTCAAGCTCTGGTGTGGTGGAGCGGAAGTAAGGCACAAATTGCTCATGGCCGCGAACCACATCGCGATAGGCTTGGCAAGAAATGTCACTCAAGGTATCCATCAGCGCACGCCACTCTTGTTTGGGCTCTGGTGGTGGTAGCAGGTTAGCTTCCAAAATGGCGCTGGTGTAGAGGTTCAAACTGTTGACCGCGACATCGGGCAGCCCCAGTTTAAAGCGGATCATCTCGCCTTGTTCGGTGACACGGAGGCCACCTTTTAAACTACGAGGGGGCTGTGACAACAAGGCGGCATGGGCGGGCGCACCGCCACGGCCTACGGTGCCGCCACGGCCATGGAAGAGAGTTAAATCAACCCCTTGGTCATCGCATAAGTTGACCAGCGCTTCCATGGCGCGATATTGCGCCCAACCGGCTGCCATCACCCCGGCATCTTTAGCTGAGTCCGAATAGCCTATCATCACCATTTGGAAGTTCTGAGTAAAGCCACGGTACCAATCAATCGCCATGAGCTCGCCAATGACTGATTCCGCGTTGTTCAGGTCGTCCAAGGTTTCGAATAACGGGCACACATCCATGCGGAATGGGCAGCCGGCTTCTTGGAGTATCAAATGTACCGCCAGCACGTCCGAGGCGGTCCTCGCCATTGAAATCACATAGGCACCCAGCGCTTCACGCGGCTGCTGGGCAATCACCCGGCAGGTGTCGATCACTTCTTTGACGTCATCCGACGGGGTCCAATCACGGGGTAATAGCGGCCGTTTCGAGGACAATTCACGGATCAAGAAGGCTTGTTTGTCTTGCTCGCTCCATTGCGCGTAATCGCCCATCCCCAAATAGCGGGTCACTTCTGAGAGCACATCGGCATGACGAGTGCTTTCTTGGCGAATATCGAGCTTGATTAAGTGAACGCCAAAACATTGCACGCAGCGAAGCAAATCAAGCAACTTGCCGTCGGCAATAATGCCCATGCCGCATTGGTGGAGTGACTGATAACACGCCAGTAATGGCTGCCACAGCTGCTGGGTGTCGGTCAGAATGCCCTGTGATGACGTGCGTTCGCCTTTCAGCTTGGCATCTAAATAACTTAATGTGTGATTGAGCTGACTGCGCAGCGTTTTCAAGATCGCGCGATACGGTTCGTGCGCCTCGCCGGCCATCTCGCGCACGGTGTCATCACACTGAGTCATCGACAGTTCGCTGATCAGATCTTGCACATCACGCAAATACAGGTCGGCGGCTTTCCAGCGTGAAAGCAGCATCACTTCACGGGTGACCTCGCTGGTGACATACGGGTTGCCGTCGCGATCGCCGCCCATCCAAGAGGAAATTTGTACTGGCTTGGCATCAATGGGCAAGTTGATGTTTAAGTGGCTCTCAAGCTGCTGATCGAATTGGCGTAAAAATGCGGGCACTGCTTGCCATAATGAATTTTCAATCACCGCGAAGCCCCACTTGGCTTCGTCAAGCGGAGTTGGTCGCTCTTGGCGAATCACATCGGTGTGCCATGCTTGTGCAATCAACTGCTCAAGACGTTTCTCCGTTTTGGCACGCTCTGCCGCCCCCAAATGTTCACTGAGCTCTAATTTCGATAAGCACTTATTAATCTGCACCAAGTTATGAATGGTGGTACGGCGTGCGATTTCGGTTGGGTGAGCGGTCAGGACTAACTCAATTTTTAAATCGGCGATCGCTTGTTGCGCGTCATTGGCATTAATCTCACCTTGGCTGACACGGCGGAGTAAATCGTCGATAGCATCCGGGCTGCACTCCAGCGCGTCGCATTGACGCGAGACGGTGTGATATTGCTCGGCGATATTAGTCAGATTCAAAAATTGGCTAAAGGCGCGGGCGACCGGAAGCAGTTGGTCAGCCGGCAAGTTTTGCAGCACGGTTTTCAGCTTAGCATGATCATCCTGATTGCCAGCGGCAGCCGATTTTGAGAGCTGACGAATTTCCTCAACTTTTTCTAGGAGTGCTGGACCATGGGCATCTTGGATGGTGTTACCCAGCAGACGGCCAAGCATACTGACATTGCTTTTTAAGGCAGAGTACTTTTCGTTCATAGCGTATCCATTCTGTAACAAAGTTACATCCTACTGTGACTGTAAAGAACCAATCTAGCGAATATTGCGCGATCGGGTCAACTTAACCGCAAATTAGCGCGAAAACTGGCCGCCGGATTTGATGCTTATCATAGAGCTACCCCAAAAGCTGAAAAAAAGTTTCAGCTTTCAGGTTTGCCATCCTCCCGAGGGCTTCTCCGCGCCCGCCGTATCGCGACTTTCTCGTGAATAGCAGCAGTATTATTTGCATGGTTAGATGGAATTATTGCTCTAATATGAATGAATAGACATTAAAAGTGATTTTTTACGCTTTTTGGGGTTGACGGCTAAACGGGAATGCGATAAAAAATAATCATTCACTATTTATGAATAAAAATATTTTTTTGAGAGTTGACCATGATGCCACTCGCTGCCAAACACAACGCCCTTTCTGCTCGACGACGCTAGCCTGCTTTGCGTGGCTATCGGCTACGCCCTCGATACTCTGCTGCCCCGCAGCACGCCTTAAACACCTATAAAGAGAGACACCCATGACACTTAACACCATTATTGTCGGTGCCAGTGGCTACACAGGAGCCGAGCTTGTCGCCCTTGTCCATCGCCATCCGCAATTGCACTTGGCCGGTTTATATGTCTCGGCAGGTAGTGAAGACGCTAATCGTCCTGTGAGCGCGTTGCACGGTCAACTGCGTGGCGTGGTGGATATGCCACTGATGCCGCTGTCCTCGCCACAGGATGTCGCCAAGCAAGCCGATGTGGTGTTTTTAGCCACCGCGCACGCGGTCAGTCATGCATTGGCGCCGGTTTTTCTGGCTCAAGGTTGCGTGGTGTTTGATTTGTCGGGGGCGTATCGGGTCAATCAAGCTGATTTTTATCCTACCAATTACGGCTTTTTGCATCAGTCACCGACATGGCTTGAGCAAGCCGTGTATGGCTTGGCGGAGTGGCAACAGGAAGCATTATCTGCAGCGCAGCTGGTCGCCGTACCTGGGTGTTACCCCACCGCCAGTCAATTAGCGCTCAAACCTGTGCTGGATGCAGGCTTGTTGGATAAACAAATGTGGCCGGTGATCAATGCCACCAGCGGCGTGACGGGCGCGGGGCGCAAAGCGAGCCTGACCAACAGTTTTTGCGAAGTGAGCTTGCATGCCTACGGAGTGTTTTCTCATCGTCATCAGCCAGAGATTGCCGCACACCTAGATACGCCGGTGATTTTCACCCCGCACCTTGGCAGCTACAAACGCGGCATTCTTGCCACCATTACCGCCAAATTAGCACCAGGTATTAGTGAGGCGGAGGTGGGGCAGGCACTCACTCACGCCTACCAAGAGGCGCCGCTGGTACGGGTGCTCCCAGCCGGCGAGGTGGCCAAGCTACAAGCGGTGCAATACACCGGCTTTTGCGACATAGGCTATCAGGCCGCGCATGGGCATCTGATCCTCACCAGTGCGATTGATAACTTACTCAAAGGCGCGGCCAGCCAAGCCGTGCAGTGTTTAAACCTTAAGTTTGGCTTTGCCGAAACCACAGCGATTGTCTAGGAGAAACGGATGAAAACGCCATTAGTGATTAAGTTAGGCGGCGCGGCACTGAGCTGCAGCGAGACCCTCGCCAAGGTTTTCGGCGCGATGAACACCTATCGCAGTGAGGCAGAGCGTCCGCTAGTGCTGGTGCACGGTGGCGGCTACTTGGTTGATGAACTGCTGAAAAAACTCGCCCTCACCAGTGTGAAAAAACAAGGCTTACGGGTCACGCCAGTCGACCAGATTGATTATGTCACCGGTGCCTTAGCCGGGACGGCGAATAAGCTGCTACTCGCCGAAGCGCGTAAGGCGAAGATTAAAAGCTGTGGTTTGAGCTTGGCCGATGGCGGCTTGTGTCAGGTCAGCCAACTGGACTCCGAGCTAGGTGCAGTGGGGGAAGCCAGTGCCGGTGATCCTAGCCTGTTGCAGGCGGTATTGGCCGCGGATTGTGTCCCCATTATTAGCTCGATTGGCATCAGTGACCAAGGTGAGCTGATGAACGTCAATGCCGACCAAGCGGCGGTAGCGGTGGCAACCACTCTCGGGGCGGAGCTGGTGTTGCTGTCGGATGTCAGCGGCGTATTAGACGGCAAAGGGCACTTGCTGCCTTGCCTGACCGAGTTAGATGCGCAGCACTTGATGGAAAAAGGCGTGATCACCGATGGCATGGTGGTCAAGGTCAACGCGGCGTTTGCCGCCGCCCGCGAACTGGGTAAACCGGTGGAGATTGCCACCTGGCGTTACCCAGAAAAACTCACTCAATTATTCGATGGCCAGCAAATCGGCACTCGGTTTAGCGCCAGTTAATAAGACGTATAACGACGCGACGAAACCGTCGACCCGTCACATCAGGATTTAAGGAGAGCAAGATGAGCAAGGTAAATAAAGTTGTACTGGCCTATTCGGGTGGATTGGATACCTCGGCCATCATTCCATGGCTAAAAGAAAATTATGACTGTGAGGTGGTGGCCTTTGTTGCCGACGTCGGTCAAGGCGAACAAGAGCTCGAAGGCATTGAGCAAAAAGCGCTCGCTTCCGGGGCATCACAGTGTTTTATCGCCGATCTGAAACACGAAATGGTGGCGGAGTATATTTACCCCAGCCTGAAAACCGGTGCGGTGTATGAGGGCAAATACCTTCTAGGTACCTCGATGGCGCGTCCGATCATTGCCAAAGCGCAGGTCGAGTGCGCCCTAGAGGTTGGAGCGGATGCACTTTGCCACGGCTGTACCGGTAAGGGGAACGATCAGGTTCGTTTTGAGAGCACCTTCTCTGCGCTGGCGCCGCAACTGAAAGTGATTGCGCCGTGGCGGGAGTGGGATCTCACCAGTCGTGAAGCCTTGCTCGATTACTTGGCCGCCCGTGATATTCCCTGCACGGCGAGCCTTGAGAAAATTTATTCACGTGATGCCAATGCTTGGCACGTCTCAACCGAAGGCGGTGTACTGGAAGACACTTGGACTGCGGCTAACCAAGATTGCTGGGTATGGACTGTCGCGCCGGAAGAGGCGCCCAATACGCCCGAGTTTGTCACCTTGGGAGTACAAAGCGGGGAAGTGGTCTCGGTCGATGGTGAATCCATGTCGCCTTATGACGTGCTAACGCTGCTGAACGACAAAGGTGCCGCCCACGGGGTAGGACGGATTGATATCGTTGAGAACCGTTTGGTGGGGATGAAATCCCGCGGCTGCTACGAAACCCCGGGTGGCACCATCATCATGGAAGCGCTGCGCGGTGTTGAACAATTGGTGCTAGATAAAGAGAGTTATCAGTTCCGTGAGGAGCTCGGTTTAAAAGCCTCTCACCTGATTTATGATGGGCGTTGGTTTACCCCGCTTTGCCAGTCTATTCTTGCCGCTGCCAATTCCCTTGCCGCGCCGGTAACGGGCGAGGTGGTGATCAAACTCTATAAAGGCCAAGCGACAGTGGTACAAAAGCGTTCAACCAATAGCCTGTACTCGGAAGACTTTGCCACCTTTGGTGATGACGATGTCTACGATCACAGCCATGCCGAAGGCTTTATCCGTTTGTATTCGCTGTCGAGCCGGATTCGGACGCTGAACAAACAAAAACAATCCTAATTAAAAAAGCATCGTGAGCAGTAAGGAGAGACAGCATGGCATTATGGGGCGGACGCTTTAGTCAAGCAGCAGACAAACGGTTTCAAGCGTTTAATGATTCACTGCGCTTTGACTATCGCCTAGCAGAGCAAGATATTGTGGGCTCCATTGCTTGGTCGAAAGCCCTGCGTTCAGTGGGCGTGCTGAGTGATGACGAGCAACAGCAATTGGAGCTTGCGCTCAATGAGCTCAAGCTGTCGGTGATGGAAAACCCGAAGCAAATCTTACGCTCAGAGGCCGAGGATATTCACAGCTGGGTTGAGCAGCAACTGATCGATAAAGTCGGGGATTTGGGCAAAAAGCTTCACACCGGACGCTCACGCAACGATCAGGTTGCCACGGATCTCAAACTCTGGTGTCGTCAGCAAGGCCAGCAAATCTTGCTGTCTCTCGACAAGCTTCAGCAGCAGCTGGTGGATGTGGCCAGCCAACACCATGATACCGTGCTGCCCGGCTACACCCACTTGCAGCGTGCTCAGCCAGTGACCTTTGCCCATTGGTGTTTGGCCTATCTGGAGATGTTTGAGCGCGACACTACCCGCTTACAAGACGCGCTTAATCGTCTGGATACCTGCCCGTTAGGCTCCGGTGCGCTGGCGGGTACCGCGTACCCGATTGACCGCGATGCCTTGGCACAACAACTGGGCTTCGAGCGGGCCACCCGTAATAGCCTTGACTCAGTCTCGGACCGTGATCATGTGATGGAAATGCTGTCTGCAGCGTCAATTTCGATGCTGCATTTATCACGGATGGCTGAAGATATGATCTTCTATAACTCGGGCGAGTCTGGGTTTATCGAGCTGGCCGATACGGTGACATCAGGCTCCTCGCTGATGCCACAAAAGAAAAATCCCGATGCGCTAGAGCTTATCCGCGGCAAAACCGGCCGCGTGTATGGCACCTTGTCGGCGATGATGATGACGGTCAAAGCCTTGCCACTGGCTTATAACAAGGATATGCAAGAAGACAAGGAAGGGCTCTTCGATGCGATGGACACGTGGCATGACTGCTTAGATATGGCCGCGTTGTGTTTTGAAGGTATCACCATTCACAAAGACAAAACCTTGCAAGCGGCGCAGCAAGGTCATGCCAATGCGACCGAGCTGGCCGATTATTTGGTGAGCAAAGGGATCCCGTTCCGTGAAGCCCACCATATTGTTGGCGTGGCGGTGGTGTCAGCCATTGAGCAAGGGTGTGCGCTGGAAGCGCTGCCGCTAGAAACCTTGCAGCAATTCTCACCGGTGATTGAAGATGATGTGTATGCCATGCTCACGATTGAATCCTGCTTGGCTCAGCGTCGGGCACTCGGTGGGGTCGCGCCCGAGCAGGTCAGCTTTGCTATTCAAGAAGCACAAAAGCGTTTGGATAAGCGCTTTACCCCTAAAGTCACGGTGCGCTCGGCAAGGCTCACCGACCTCGATACCATCGAAGGCATGGTGGTGTATTGGGCGAAGTTGGGGGAGAACTTACCTCGAGACCGCCATGAATTGGTGCGCAATATTGGCCTGTTTGCGGTCTCCGAGCATCAAGGGGATTTGACCGGCTGCGGCTCGCTGTATATTTACGACTCAGGGCTGGCAGAAATTCGCTCCTTAGGGGTCGAAGCAGGCTGGCAGCGCCAAGGTCACGGTACCGCGTTGATGATGCACTTGATTAAAAAAGCCAAGCAAATGGCGATTGAGCAAGTCTTTGTCCTCACTCGGGTGCCCGAGTTTTTCACCCAGTTGGGCTTTACCTCAGTGTCGAAATCGCAACTGCCTGAGAAAGTGATGAAAGATTGTGATATCTGTCCGCGCTTTCACGCTTGTGACGAAGTGGCTCTGACCTATAACATTGCTGGGCCAGCCACGATTTCGACCTTCTCTACGCTGGAGTAGGGTGACATCGTCTATTGCCTGACGCTATCAGCGTCGTCGTTATCCCTCCTAAAGGCTGTGTGCTGACTAAGTCGCAGCCTTTTTACCTATCGGTGTCATAAAAACTTCATCAAATTGAGTGGCTTACAAATTGTTACATTGTACGGTTTGTCACAGAAGCGTCACGTGCAATGACCATCATGCCCGCGTTTTCTCGTTAATGATGGAGATTTTGTGGTGAAAACAACCGTGACGGCCGCAGTGGCCTCAGCCTTATTAGCGGCAACTGCACAGGCGGCAGTGCCTCAACAAAATGATGTATGGTACCAAGACGCACAAGCCGCCTTGGCGGCCGCTAAAGCGAACCCACCAATTACGGGCAAAGCCAAAAACGTGATCCTCTTTGTCGGTGATGGCATGAGTGTGGGGACAATCACAGCGGCGCGGATTTATCAGGGCCAGCAGCAAGGACAAACCGGTGAGGAAAACCGCCTTGGCATGGAAAGCCTGCCGCATGTTGCACTAGCAAAAACCTATAACACTGACATGCAAACGCCTGACTCGGCTGGGACCGCGACGGCGATGGTCACTGGGGTGAAAACCAAAGCCGGGGTTATTAGTGTTGACGATAATGTCCAGCGTGGTTTTTGCAGTACCGCCAAGGGTAACGAAGCGAAAACCTTATTTGAAATGGCGGGCGAGAAGGGCAAAGCGCTGGGTTTAATCTCAACCGCTCGTTTAACCCACGCCACCCCGGCCACCACCTACGCGCACAGTGCGGATCGCAATTGGGAAAACGATAGCAAGTTACCCAACATTGCCAAAAACCAAGGCTGTACCGATATCGCCAGCCAGTTTGTCGACTTTGATGCTGGTGAGGGATTTCAGGTGGCTTTCGGTGGCGGACGGCGTGAATTTATTCCTGCCGATAGCGTCGATCCTGAGGGCAAAAAGGGCAAGCGTAAAGATGGACGCAACCTGATTGAGGCATGGCAAAACCGTTACCCTGATGGTCAATATATTTTCGATAAATCCGGTTTTGATGCCATCGATCCGGCGACCACCTCACGCGTGTTTGGTTTGTTTGAAAGCAGCCACATGAAATACGAAGCGGATCGCCGTGAAAGCCAAGATGAGCCATCATTGGCGGACATGACCAGCAAGGCGATCGATATGCTTAGCCGCAACAAAGACGGCTATGTGATGATGGTGGAAGCCGGACGTATCGACCATGCTCACCATGCGGGCAACGCTGCGCGAGCGTTAGAAGATACGTTGGCTTACGACGATGCCATTAAAGTGGCCTTAGCGAAAACCAACCCAGAAGATACCCTGATCATTGTCACCGCCGACCATGCCCACACTATGGTGATGAACGGCTATGCGGAGCGGGGCAATCCGATTCTCGGTTTGTCACGTCAAAAAGGGCGCTTGAATCAGGATGATTTTGGTAAAACCTATACCACCATCACCTATGGCAACGGCCCGGGTGCGGTCAAAGGTGAACGTGAAAACTTGCAAGAAGGTCAGGTGCGTGAGCTGGATTACAAACAGCAATCCTTGATTAAGCTCGGTTCGGAAACCCACTCCGGTGAAGATGTGGCCATCATGGCGCGTGGGCCGATGGCGTGGTTATTCCAAGGTGCCGTGGAGCAAAACTACATTTTCCATGTGATTAACGAAGCCACGGATCTGGCCGATTAATCGTCTGGTATGTCTGACGACCCGCGCTCTGGCGCGGGTTTTTTATTGCGCCGAAACGGGTAAATCACCACATGCAGCGTGAGTAGCACACTGGCACTGCCGGCGGCGAATAACAAGGCAATCGACTCCACTTGCCGTGGCGTGTCGGCATAGCCCCACCACCAAAGAGGCCAAAGTAGCGCGCACATGGCGGCCAGTTGTTTCATACAACGGGTACAGCGTCCCAGTTTTTGTTGCCAAATCGCGGACTGACAGTATTTGCAAGCCATGCGGTGTCTCTTGGTCGGTAGTAGCGATAGCTTATTGTGGCGCAGTGGGCCGCCGGATACAAAAAAGCCCTCCAACGAGGAGGGCAAAAGGTAAGCAAGTGCTTGGGGAAGCAACAGGCAGCGCCTGTAAAGCGCCGAGTGTCGGCGAAAGAGGCAGTGGATTAGCAGCCTGGGCCGCAGTCCATGCAGTGTTTGATCATTTCAGGGCCGAGTTTGAGCTTGGCATTCACATCTCGCAGCGCGGTACGTACTCCCTCCTCAATCACTGGGTGATAGAAGGGCATATCTAGCATTTGCGAAATGGTCATTTGGTTTTGATGTGCCCATGCCAACAAGTGGGCCAAGTGTTCGGCGTTCGGTCCTATCATTTCTGCGCCAAGGAAACGGCCTGTGCCTTGTTCGGCATAAACGTGTAACAAGCCTTTGTTACGCAGCATTACTCGTGAGCGGCCTTGGTTTTCAAACGACACCACGCCGGTTTCAAAGCAGCCGCAGGGACCGAGACGGTCGGTAATTGCTTTGTAGCTTTCGCCCACCATCGCAATTTGCGGGTCGGAGAAGACCGCAGAGAGTTTGCTGCGGCGCAATCCGGCACGGATATCTTTACCGCGGCCTGCGTTGTCACCGGCAATGCGCGCTTGGTCAGCCGCTTCGTGCAGCAACGGAATTTGGTTACTGGCATCACCGGCAATAAAAATGTGCGGTGCCGTGGTTTGCAGGGTGTAACTATCGGCAACCGGCACGCCGCGGGCATCCACTTTGATGCTGGTTGCATCGAGGTTTAGCTTGTCGACATTGGGGCGACGACCGGTGGCGGCAACCACATAGTCGACCCAGCGCAGTTGGCTCTCGCCCTCTTTATCACGATAACGGATTTGTACCTTATCGCCTTCACGCACCATCTCTTCCACCTTGGCATCGGCGTCGAGATAAAACTCTTCGCTAAAGGTTTTATCCGCATAGGCCATGATGTCCGGATCGGTCAGCGGGCCCACTTGGCCGCCGACGCCAAACATGGTCATCTCGACCCCGAGGCGATGCAGCGCTTGTCCGAGCTCAAGGCCAATCACACCTGGGCCAAATACCGCAACCGAGTCAGGCAGATCGTCCCATTCAAAAATATCATCATTGACCACTAAACGATCGCCAAGGTGATCCCAAGCGGACGGCCAGCTTGGACGAGAGCCTGTCGCGATCACGATGCGATCAGCATGGATGGTGGTGCGATCGTCGACCATTAAGGTGTGATCATCTACAAAGCGCGCATAGCCATCAATTTTGTCTTGGGCGGGAATGTCATCGACACTTTCCAGTACAAAGCCGACAAAACGGTCACGCTCGCGTTTCACCCGATCCATCACCTCACGGCCATTAATTTCCGTGGTGCCGCCGGGGTACACACCGAAGCCGGGCGCTTTGTCGATATGATGCGCCGCTTCAGCCGCCGCAATTAACAGTTTGGAAGGCATGCAGCCAACTCGCGCACACGTGGTGCCATAGGGACCGCCTTCAATCATCACCACGTTATCCGTATGTGCTTTGGCTGCGCGATAAGCACCGAGTCCGGCAGTTCCGCCACCAATCACAGCCACATCAACCGTTAATGTTTTCATTGCTTTCTCCTGGGAAAATAACGGGCGGCAAGGAGGCCGCCCAAACAGCGGATTACTGATTCAGATAGGTGTCGAGCTCTTCACTGCCACCGATATGACGGCCACCGATAAATACTTGTGGCACGGTGGCGCGACCGCTCACTGCACGCAAAGAAACTGTGGTGGCGTCTTTGCCAAGAATAATTTCTTCAAACTGAAGACCTGCGTCGATCAGGGCTTGTTTGGCCTTGGCACAGAATGGACAGCCCGGCTTACTAAACACGGTGATCGAATCTTGCAGTTTGTGCTCAGGAGCGATGTAGCCCAGCATGGTGTCGGCATCAGATACTTTGAACGGGTCGCCCGGCTCGTTGGGTTCGATAAACATTTTCTCGACCACGCCGTTTTTCACCAGCATGCTGTAACGCCATGAGCGTTTGCCAAAGCCAAGATCGTTTTTGTCGACCAGCATTCCCATACCATCAGTGAACTCGCCGTTGCCGTCAGGCAGGACATGAATGTTGTCAGCGTCTTGGTCGGCTTTCCAGGCGTTCATCACAAAGGTGTCGTTGACAGACACACAGACAATGTCATCAACGCCGTACTGTTGGAACACCGGATATAGCTCGTTATAGCGCGGCAGGTGCGAGGATGAGCAGGTCGGTGTAAACGCACCCGGCAGGCTGAATACAATCACGGTTTTATTGGCAAAAATGTCATCGGTGGTAACGTCTTTCCATTGGTCGCCTTCGCGAGTACGGAAGGTAACTTGTGGTACTGGTTGGCCTTCTTTTGATGCAAACATGGTTTCCCCTTTTGATTTGGTCGTTAACTGTCAACGGCATGTGTCTGACTCGCCGTGTCTTGATGGATGTAGTATCGCGAAAGAAGATTGATAGCTCTAATCGCTTGATGCTATGGTTTTGATAGTTTTCTCCTATAGAAGAGACAGCAATGAATATTCGTGATTTGGAATACTTGGTGGCGCTGGCCGAACACCGCCACTTTCGCAAAGCGGCCGAAGCGTGTTTTGTTAGCCAACCCACCTTGAGCGGACAGATTCGTAAGCTGGAAGATGAGCTGGGCGTGAGTTTGTTAGAACGCACCAGTCGTCGTGTGTTGTTCACGGATGCGGGTATGAGGTTAGTACAGCAGGCACGTAACGTGTTGCGAGAAGTCACAATTTTGACCGAATTGGCCAGTGAACAAGGGGAAAGTATGACGGGTCCCCTACATATTGGCCTGATCCCGACCGTCGGCCCTTATCTGTTGCCGAAGATCATTCCCATGTTGCGCGACCGTTTTCCAGAATTGGAGCTGTTTATTCACGAGGGTCAGACCCAGCAGTTGGTACAGCAATTGGAAGAAGGCAAACTCGATTGCATCATCTTGGCTTCTGTGGAAGAAACCCAGCATTTGAAAGAGCTGCCATTGTATGAAGAGCCAATGTTATTGGCGGTCAGTGAGGAGCATAAGCTTGCAGGATGTGCTGAGGTGGCGTTAGATGTCCTGCAAGGAGAGACCTTGTTAATGCTGGGCGATGGTCATTGCTTACGTGACCAAGCGATGGGATTTTGTTTTAAAGTGGGCGCGCGCGAGGATCAGCGTTTTCGTGCCACCAGTTTAGAAACACTCCGCAATATGGTCGCGGCGGGCAGTGGTATCACCTTACTCCCTCGCTTATCCGTCCCTGCACAGCGACGTGATGGCGTGGCCTATATTCCCACCACGTCGCCAACCCCGACACGGCAGATCACCTTAGATTATCGGCCCGGTTCACCATTGCGAGGGCGCTATGAACAATTGGCTGAAGTGATCCGTGAGCATATGGTCGCGGTCATGGACACGCCGTTAAGTGCTGAACCTACCGCATTAAACGCAGGATAAAAAGAACCCCCAATACTGGATATCCAACATTGGGGGTCAGTTCAATCGTCACGGATACTGTCGTTTAAAACAACGATTCGGTCTCCGTTTCATAAATGGTGCCGCTAGGCTGGGATGAGACATATTCGGTTGGCTCTGTCCCTTTAATAAAGTACTCGAACATCGAGGTGTGGTCGGTTTTGCGGGTGAGCAAACCGGTTTCACGATCAATGCGTACCTTCACGATACCCGGTGGCACCACCTTGCTTTGTTCTGGCACATCCGCAAGGGCTTTTTGCATAAAGTCTATCCATGCGGGCCCAGCGGTTTTGGCACCAGACTCGGCCCCACGAATCGGTTGCTGCTCGTCATTCAAGTTGCTGTTGCGGGTTGTGCGCCCTAATTCACGTGAGTGGTCATCAAAGCCGACCCATACCGTGGTGACGATACCCGGGCCATAACCTGTGTACCAAGTGTCTTTAGAGTCGTTGGTGGTCCCGGTTTTACCGCCGATATCCCGTCGTTTCAGCGCTTGTGCGCGCCAGCCGGTGCCATTCCAACCGGTGCCATAGCGCCAGTCGCCGCCGCCCCAAATATTGCTCTGCATCATTTCGCGCACCAAGAACGCATTTTGCTCGTCAATAACTTGTTTGGCGGGCTGTGGCGATTCTTCGCTGTTATCGGTCAGCAAATTCTGCTCGTTGAAGGGGTCTGCTTTCTCCATCGGCTTTTCGCAGTCATCGCAAATCACCGATGGGTTAGCACGATAAATTTCTTCACCGAAGGGCGTTTCTATCCGATCGATGATGAAAGGCTCCATAAAGTAACCACCATTGGCAAACACGCTAAACCCTTGTGCCATTTCAACCGGCGTTAAGCTGCCTGCGCCGAGTGCAATCGCTTCGGCGCGAGGGAGATCATCACGTTTAAAGCCAAAGCGAGTCAGATAATCTAAGGTATCGTCCAAGCCAACACGACGGAGGACACGCACAGCCATCACGTTTTTCGATTGTGCCAGTCCAAGGCGAGCACGCAGTGGCCCTTCATAACGTGGTGGCGAGTTTTTCGGACGCCATGCCACGCCTTGACTGCGATCCCAGCGGTTGATGGGCGCGTCATTAATCAAGGTGGCAAGGGTCATGCCTTCATGGATGGCCGCCGAATAGATAAAGGGTTTGATGCTCGAACCCACTTGGCGCACCGATTGGGTGGCACGATTAAATTTGCTATGCACAAAGTTAAAGCCACCCACTAAGGCTTTGATCGCCCCTGTGGTGGGGGACATGGATACTAAGGCGGTATTGGCGTTGGGCACTTGTGCCAAGTGCCATTGATCGTCAACGCGACGAATCCACACCTGCTCACCGCTTTGTAAAATATCACTGGCGTGTTTGGGCGCGGGGCCTTGACGATTATCGGTAATGTAAGGGCGCGCCCAGTCCATCCCCGCCCAATCGAGTGTGATTTCTTGGCCATTAGGACCAACCACTAAGGCGGATTGGTCACTCACTTCGGTCACGATGGCAGGTTCAAGTGGGCCATAGCTAGGCTGCTTGGCAAGATAATCGACAATACGCTGGTGTTGCCAACGGTCGCTTGCGGCTTGCCATAAGGTCGCGACTGGACCGCGGAAGCCGTGGCGACGATCGTAAGCAAGGATGTTATCCATCGCCGCATCATTGGCCGCGCGTTGCATATCGGAGTCCACACTGGTGTATATGCGAATGCCCGATGTGTAAGCATCGTCGCCAAAGTGTTCTACCGCCCATGCACGCGCCATTTCTGCGACATAAGGCGCATCGAGCTCAATTTCAGCACCGTGATAACGCGCGACAATCGGCTCATTTTTCGCTTGGCTATACTCGGCCTGCGAAATGTAGCCTTCTTTGAGCATGCGAGCCAGCACCACGTTACGGCGCTCAGTAGCACGAGACAGGGAGTACAATGGATTCATGGTGGATGGCGCTTTAGGGAGGCCGACAATCACCGCCATTTCACTTAAGGTCAGCTCGTCTAGTGTCTTACCAAAGTACACTTGTGCGGCGGCACCAACGCCATAGGCGCGGTAGCCGAGAAAAACCTTGTTAAAGTACAGCTCAAGGATTTCGTCTTTATTCAACAATTGCTCGATATGCACGGCGATAAAAATCTCTTTTATCTTGCGCATGATCCGCTTTTCGTTGGAAAGGAAGAAATTTCGCGCTAACTGTTGGGTGATAGTACTGGCCCCTTGCTTCGCACTGCCTGACATGGCTACTACCACGGCGGCGCGAACGATACCAATCGGGTCGATCCCCGGGTGTTGATAGAAGCGACTGTCTTCAGTGGCGATCAGCGCATCAATCATTTGCGGAGGGATGTCTTCCAGTTTAACGGGAATGCGTCGCTTCTCACCAAATTGGGAGATCAGCTTGCCGTCAGCACTGTAAACCTGCATTGGGGTTTGTAGCTCGACATCTTTCAGTGTCGCCACATCGGGGAGGTCGGGTTTTACGTACAGGTAAAACCCGAAAATTGTAGTGACTCCCAGCACTGTGCAAACCAGTGCAAAGATAAGCAGACGCTTTATGAACTTCACCTGAGATTTCCCGTTCTGTTGCAATTGAGCCGTTCAATAACCATACGTCAGTAGTATAAAGGCACCAGCAATAAAAATAACCCGCCGTGAAGGGCAGTTTTCTAAATGCTGACCTCACGCTGACGTTGGGAGCCTAACACGAAATGGTTCGAAATTCGGCAGTTTTAGGTATCGATATTGGCCGAGATACCATTCACGCCATTGCGGTTCGTGCACATCGACAAGGCATTCAGGTCGCAGGGCATCATGAGGTGCACTATCGCGCGACTGACGATCTTTTGACCCCGATGACCGAGATAAAAAAGCGATTACTCGCGTGTTTACCTTGGTATCAGCGCTTGCGCGTTCCTGTGGTGGTAGGCGTGGATGAAGATGCGGTGATTACCAAGCAAATTACGGCACCGCTTATTGACGATGAGATTGAGCAAGAAGCCTTGATTGGCCAAAAGCTGAGTGCTGCCCTCAACATGGATACCGCTACCTTGTATTACGACTTTGAGGTCATGAGCGGTATTTCCGTTCAGCCGGGACAAGCCTGTTATCAAGTCGTGGCGTGTCGGCGTCATGCTCTCACTCCAGCCCTAGACGCGCTCAAGCGGGTCGGTTTATCGCCCTCGGTGGCGGACATTAACAGCCAAGCGTTAGTCGGGGTCTATCAAGCGATTCGGCCTGTTGCGCAGGCTAATCACTGGCCGCTGTGGCTGCATTATCACGGTGGCTTGATCACCGCGATTCGTCTTTATCCGGATGGTCAGGTTTACCAGCATCGCAGCCGTTTGGGGGAAGGAGAGCGCTACGAACACCGCGAAGAGCACGCGAACACCTTAGTACAGCAGCATGTTGATCAGGCTTGCCATCGTGCGCGTGAGCACAATCGACTCTTGCCCCTGAGCACCGTTTGGATAAGCGGCGTCTGGCCTACCACACTCACGTCTGAGCATCTGGCCATCACACGCTTAAATCCAGTGGCGATGTTGGATCAAACTGCTCCCACCATCAGTGACGAGGCCAGTATTGCGTTGGGATTAGCGCTGCGTGGAGGGTATTCATGCGTATAAATCTACTCCCTTGGCGGGAAAAAGCGCGCCGCGCTCAGCGTTACACCTTTATGGTTCACACTGGTTTGGTGGTGCTGGGCGTGGTACTGGTGGTTAGTGCCGTGAACGCGGTCCAGCAGCACTGGCTGACTGAGCAACAGGCACGTAATCAACGCTTAACCGCCGGGGTGAACGATTTTCGTGCCACCTTACAGGCTTTTGAGCGCGAAGATAAAAAGCGTGCCGCGCTGCAATCGCGCTTACAACTGGTCAACGCATTACAACAACAGCGCAATAATGTCACCGCATTACTGAATTTCATTCCAACCGTGATGCCTGAAGGGGCGTATTTGAGTCGTTTGGCGCAACAACACGGACGTGTCACGGTCGAAGGCTGGGTAACATCTAATGCGGAGATGGCAAGCTTGTTGGCAGCGTTAGAGCAAAGTGCATTAGCCACCGAGGTTGATATTGACACTGTGATCACCGAATCCGGATCGCAACGCGCCAACAAACGCTTCACGTTAAGCTTTCGCTTGACCGACTACGTCACACCGCAGCTACCGAAGCCCAAAGGAGTGCAGTCATGATCGCACCCTCTGAGTGGGATTGGCAAAAACTCCCCAGTGCGCCACTCGCCACCCGCGCTATCGTTTGGGCGGTGGGCGCGTTCGCGCTACTCGTTCTCGCAGCTTTGCTGATTTGGCTACCCAACCAAGAGGCGTTGAAGGCAGCGACACAGCGCGAAGTACAACTTAAAGCCGAGTATCGATTGTTGGCCAATCGCGTGGCGGCTCTGCCCAATGTGGAGGCACAAATACGCGCGTTAAATCAGCAATATGCCACTTTGATTGCCCAATTGCCGGAAGAAGAAGAGCTTTCGGGATTACTCGCTGGGGTCAATGAAGTTGGGATCCGTCATCAGTTGCGCTTCAAAACATTGAAATGGCAACCAAGAAAGCATGGCAGCTGGCTCGATGCTATTCCGATGACGGTTGTTCTGAGCGGTGATTATGCCTCTATCGGTGCATTCAGCGCGGATATTGCTGCCATGACGCGCTTGGTGTCGCTGCAAGATTTTGTTTTAACCCGTACTGAAACCGATGACATTCATGCGCCCTTGCTGCTGTCTGTGTCTGCGACCACATATCGTTATACCGGTGAACGCATTACCACCGACAAGGAGGCCTTACAGTGAAGCGTCTTTTGGTGTTGTTATTTGGGTTGAGTTTGGTCGGCTGTGATAGATACCACAGTGATATCGAACGTTTTATGCAACAAACCCAAGCCAGTGCGCAAGTCATGGCGACCCGCATTCCCCCTCCGCCAAGTTACCAATCGATAGCCTTTGTCGCTGATCAGCGGGATCCCTTTGTGCTGCCAGCCATCAATACAGGTGGACAGGCTTCAACGGGTGACTGTTGGCAGCCCAATTTACAACGGCCTTTAGAGCCGCTTGAGCAATTTCCACTGGCAAGCCTTGCCATGAAAGGCAGCTTAACCAAAGGCGCACAGCAACAAGCCTTAATTGCACGTCCTGATGGCACCATCACTCAAGTCAGTGAAGGTGCGCATTTAGGCGAGAACCGTGGCCGTGTAGTGGCCGTGAATGCACACCAGGTCGCCATTGAAGAAGCCCTGCCGGATGGCTTGGGGTGTTGGCAGCTTCGCACTGTTACCTTGTCGATGGAATCAACTTTGCCGTAGTTAGGATACCAATATGATGATACGCCCTTACCTTTCCCGCACGTTCTCGCAAAGCGTTCGCCCAGTCTGGCTCATACTGCTGGTACTGATGTTCAGCCTGGGTTCAGTGCAGGTTGCCGCAAAGAGTATGCTGACTGATATCGCAGTGAAGCGTCTAGATAATGGTGATGCTCAGGTCTCGCTGACGTTTTCTGATGCCGCGGTAACGGCTGACTTTCGTCAACCCATCCCTCAGCAAGTTACGCTACGCTTGCCGAATGTACAGCTAAAACAGGCATTACTTGCGGTTCTCGATACTCGCAGCCGTCAGACCCCAGTGACTGAGATTGAGACCTTTCAGGCCCCTGAGAGTGCTCGCATTGTACTGCGTGCTGAGCAGGCCGTGGATTTTGATTATCAGCAGCAAGGAAAGGTGTTGACCATCCGCGTCTCTGCGGCAAAAAAAGCGCCTTCTGCGACGGCCTTAGCGCAAAAAGGGGCGGCGATCTCGATTAACTTCCAAGACATTCCGGTCCGTACCGTGTTGCAGCTGATTGCTGAACAGAATGATTTTAACCTTGTGACTTCGGACTCGGTACAAGGCAACATCACCATGCGCATTGATGGTGTGCCTTGGCAAGATGTATTGGATGTGATTTTGCGTGTGAAGGGACTGGATAAGCGCCAACGGGGACAAGTGATGCTCGTTGCTCCGAGCGCTGAGCTGATGGCACAAGAAAAGCAAGCACTCGAAATGCGTCAGCAGGCCGATGCCTTACTGCCTCTGACCTCAGAAGTACTCACGGTGAACTATGCCAAAGCCAGTGATATCGCCGCCCTGATCAAAGGCCAAGGCGAAGGGGTCAGCTTACTGTCTCCTCGCGGGGCGGTGTCGCTGGATGAGCGCACCAATGCGTTGATCATTAAAGATAATCAAAAGAATTTAGCCCGTATTCGCACCTTGGTCCGCCACTTGGATGTGCCGGTGAAGCAAGTTGAAATTGAAGCGCGGATTGTCACGGTTGAAGAGGGGTCTGTCGATGAGCTGGGAGTGCGCTGGGGGATTTTAAATCGCAACGGTTCAACCAGTATCGGCTCTTCGATAGAAAGCAACCTGATGTGGGACCGTAACATGTACAATTCCGATGACGAGGCATTAACCGGATCGGGCAATGATTCTCTGCCGGTGGACAATTTTTTGAATGTGAACTTGGCCGCCTCCAACCCTGCCGCGTCAAGTCTGGCACTACAAGTGGCTAAATTGGGCAGTGATTTATTGCTGGATCTCGAGTTATCGGCGCTGGAAAGTGAAAACAAAGCAGAAATTGTATCGAGCCCGCGCTTAATCACCACCAATAAAAAAGCGGCATATATCGAGCAGGGGACAGAGTTACCTTATCTCGAAGCCTCTTCCAGCGGTGCTGTGGCGGTGTCGTTTAAAAAAGCAGTACTTAGCCTTACCGTGACGCCCCAAATTACCCCAGAGAATGAGTTAGTGCTGGATTTGAAAGTCACCCAAGATATGCCAGAGAAGTCGGTGGTGGCAGGTAAAGGGGAGGCCATGTCGATCAGTACCAAGCGCATTAATACGCAGGTATTGGCGCGGAATGGTGAAACGGTGGTGCTGGGAGGGATCTTCCAACACACCATGATTAACAAAGAAACCAAGGTGCCATTACTCGGGGATATTCCGCTGTTTGGAAATCTGTTCAAACACCGTCTGAAAGATCATGCAAAACGCGAGCTTCTGATCTTTGTGACCCCTAAAATCGTCACAGGGTAGGTTAGGTGTTGCCAAAGGGGCCACTGTCCTGAGATAATTTTTAGTCTGATCACGAATTATCTGTGAGGAATTGGCGCCTCGGGCTTTTCTACATCAAGCCTGCGGGCGGTGTTGTTTTATTTAACCGCGCGTAAAATTGCTTAAAATGGCTGAAAAACGAAATATCTTTTTGGTAGGCCCTATGGGGGCTGGTAAAAGCACAATTGGTCGTCATCTCGCTCAACAACTTCACATGGAATTTTATGATTCTGACTCAGTGATTGAAGATCGAACTGGGGCAGACATTGCATGGGTGTTCGACGTTGAGGGAGAAGAAGGTTTTCGTCAACGTGAAGAGAACGTGATTAACGACCTGACTGAGAAGCAAGGTATCGTGCTAGCGACCGGCGGCGGCTCTATCATGAGTAAAGAAAGCCGTAACCGTCTCTCTGCTCGTGGTGTAGTGGTGTACTTAGAAACCACTATCGAGAAGCAGCTGGCGCGTACACAACGCGATAAAAAACGTCCTTTGCTTCAAACCGATCAACCCCGTGAAGTGTTGGAATCACTCGCGCAAGAGCGCAACCCACTTTATGAAGAAATTGCTGATTATGTGGTGCGTACTGATGATCAAAGCGCCAAAGTGGTCGCGAATCAAATCATCGAGTTGTTAGAGCAGCACTAATCCCAGACACAGGACCCGACCATGGAACGGATAGATGTTCAGTTAGGGGCGCGTAGCTACCCTATCTCTATCGGCGAAGGGCTGCTGGCAGATGCCAGCTTGTTTGAAAACGTACGTTCGCGTCGGGTTGCTGTGATAAGCA
This sequence comes from Salinivibrio proteolyticus, assembly GCF_027286365.1. Classification (NCBI taxonomy): domain Bacteria; kingdom Pseudomonadati; phylum Pseudomonadota; class Gammaproteobacteria; order Vibrionales; family Vibrionaceae; genus Salinivibrio; species Salinivibrio proteolyticus. The sequence continues at coordinate 259,996 of NZ_CP114584.1, forward strand.
ACGAGACAGTGATGCCATTATATGGCGAGAAGCTGGTCTCGACGCTTAAGCAGGCAGGGGCACAAGATGTCGCCTGCCTTAGCTTACCCGACGGTGAAGCGTACAAATCGCTAGAAACCTTCAATACTATCAACACCTTCCTACTTGAGAATAACTACAATCGCGATGTGGTGCTGGTGGCACTGGGTGGCGGTGTGATTGGTGATATCGTTGGCTTTGCCAGCGCTTGTTATCAACGCGGGGTAGATTTTATTCAAGTTCCTACCACCTTATTGGCGCAGGTTGACTCGTCGGTTGGCGGGAAAACGGCCATCAATCATCCCTTGGGTAAAAATATGATTGGTGCGTTTTACCAGCCCAAAGCGGTGGTGATTGACACTCAAGTACTCAGCACCCTCCCAGATCGAGAGTTTGCGGCGGGAATGGCAGAGGTAATCAAATACGGCATTATCGCCGACGCGCCTTTCTTTGACTGGCTCGATAGCGAAATGGCGGCGTTGACCGCTTTGTCACCCGACGCGTTAAGTTATGCGATTCGGCGCTGCTGTCAAATCAAGGCTGATGTGGTCGCGCAAGATGAAACCGAAGCCGGTGTACGTGCTCTGCTTAATCTGGGCCACACCTTTGGTCATGCGATTGAAGCGGAGATGGGCTATGGCAACTGGTTACATGGTGAAGCGGTTGCAACGGGCACCGTGCTTGCTGCCCACACGGCACAACGTCATGGTTTGCTGGACGAACAAAGTGTGTCCCGCATCACTGCCTTGCTCGAAAAAGCGCAGCTTCCCGTGCACGTCCCTGTCCAGATGAACTACGATGCTTTTATTAAGCACATGATGCGTGATAAAAAAGTGCTTTCAGGACAGTTGCGTTTGGTACTGCCAACAGCGATCGGCCAAGCGCAAGTGGTTGCAGATGTTCCACATCAGCTGTTAGCAGATGTGATTGATGCCGGTTAACCATTGAATGCATGACAAACACCTTTGATACCTTGGCCTTGGAGCTGGAAAGCCAAACCCAGCTCTTATCACGCCTGCAGTTTCTTACCCGCTTTAGCTCTAACCTTATCCAGGTCACCGGTCCGACTGGCGCGGGTAAAACCTGGCTCAGTGAGCGCTATATGGAGCAATGGGCCGACGCGTCGGTCCACTCCTTACTGGTGTGTCACACGGCACAAAATGATGCACAACGCCGTGCTATTTTGCTTCGTCAAATTGTCAAAGATGGCGTATTTAATGAGGCCGATCCGCTAGTCGACAGTCTGACGATGATGCTAGGCGACAGTGGATGTGATGCGTTAATTGTCATTGATGATGCCCACCGTCTTAGCCCGAATTTATTGTCTGAACTTTGGGCACTGGTTTTACAGGCACAAAACCAAGATCATTGGCGCATCAATGTGGTGCTTTTTGCGTTGCCCGGAAAGTTGAACAAGTGGCTTCGTCAGGTGTCATATGGCCAAGGCCAAAAGCCGTTAGAGTTAGAAGTCTCGCCCTTAAATGAGGGGGAGGAAGAAATGTTTATCGATGTGTTGGCGGTGACCCGACGCATTGATGCGACCAAGAAAAAACAATGGCTGGCCAAGTTGGCCAATCAAACCCTCTATCCGGGCATGATCATGGGCAAGGACAATCAGGAGACAGGCACAGTGAGTGACGAGAAGAAAAAGCCCTCGCGTAATAAACCCTTTACCATGCTGGTATTGGCCGTGGTGCTCATGGTCGTGGGTGCTGGTGTGATTTGGTGGTACTTCCCGAGCCAAAGTGATGATCAGTCCTCGGGCATGGTATTGCCAGAAGGGTTAAAGAATCTTGATGACTTACTCCGCGAACAGCAGGGCGAGCCAGAGAGCGCCGTGACTGCTGGCCAAAGCACCGAGAAAGGCATGGACCAAAACCCAGCCAGTACTTCAAACCGCACCAGCCAGTCAGGCTCGGTGACTGAAGATACAGTCTCATTGCCAGAAGAGGTTAATGGCGAAGGCTTGACGGTTGGCCGCGGAGATGAAGGCAAACGCGTTGTCGTGCCTGATGACGTGGTCGATGCCATGATTGAAGAGCAGGATGCAGGTGGTGATGGTACTGAGGCCGTTGACGAACCCTTGATCCCTGAGCTGGCACAAACACCGCCCACACCGGCGGCACCAGACAGCCGTCCAGAGCCTGCTGCTCCTCGCCAAACAGCGCAACCGGAAGCTGCATCTCCGCCAGCGTCCGCGAACCAGACCTTGCCGTTAGATGCCCAAGCTCTACTGGCGGTGCCTGCACAGCGCTATGCGTTACAGCTGGCCGCCTTACAATCCCGCCAAGATGCGGTTGATCTGATTGCGAACTATCAACTGGAGGGGCGTGTTCAGGTTTATCAAACTCGCCGTAATGGTGGAACTTGGTACATGGTATTACTGGGCGATTATGAGAGTGTCACCGCGGCGCGTCGCGCAGAACTCACGCTGGCCGACAATGTCCGTGCGCTGCAGCCATTCGTGAAATCATTTAGCCAAATTCACCGTGAAATCAATCGTGCAAATGGGCAGTAAAATCCGCTGATTGATGAAACAAAATAAGGTACAATCCGCCCCCTTTCATATCGCGGAGAATGACAAGGGGCAATGAAAAAGCATCGCGCGTTTCTAAAGTGGGCTGGCGGGAAGTATTCGCTGGTCGATGACATTCGCCGTCATCTTCCCGAAGGGGACACGCTGATCGAGCCTTTTGTCGGCGCAGGGTCGGTGTTTTTAAACACCGACTACGACCGCTATATCTTGGCTGATATTAATCCCGACTTGATTAATCTCTATAACATTATCAAACAAACCCCAGCACGGTTTGTCGATGATGCACGCGCCTTTTTCTGTCAAGACTACAATCAAAAAGCGCAATATTTGCAAGTGCGGGAAGACTTTAATGCCACGCAAGATCCGTATCTTCGCTCGCTCTATTTCTTGTACATGAATCGTCACGGCTTCAATGGCCTGTGCCGTTACAACAAAAAAGGTGGATTTAATGTTCCCTTTGGGTCTTACAAGAAACCGTACTTCCCTGAAAAAGAGCTGTTCTTTTTTGCCGAAAAAGCACAACGGGCAGAGTTTGTGTGTGAAGGGTATGCGGAAAGTTTTGCCCGCGCGAAGCTGGGCGACGTGGTGTATTGCGATCCTCCTTATGCGCCTTTAACCGCGACAGCGAATTTTACCACTTATGCCACCAACGGCTTTACGCTGGATGATCAAGCGTTATTGGCAGAGCATGCAGAGCAGGCAGCGATGGCGGGTGGGATCCCGGTTCTTATTTCAAACCACGACACCCCTTATACCCGCCGTTTATATCGTGGTGCGACCTTCAACGTGGTACGAGTCAAACGTACCATTAGCCGTAATGGGAATGGGCGTAATAAAGTGGATGAGCTGTTGGCACTGTTTGCGCCTCAACCCTAACTGGAAAGCGGCATTAGGTAATCATGCCGACAATGGCAAGCAAGGTCGCGACAAATACACCAATCATCACCACGCCTATCACGATGTACGCAGCGGGCGAGTCTTGAGCAAAATCGCGTTGACGGTTTTGCTCGGACTGCACACCAAAAAGCGCGGCAATCACACTTTTGATGACGTCCCAAACGCCTAATTTTGTTGTCATGATGCCTCCTTTTTTGTCGCTCTTATCCAACCCTAGTTGGCGGTATGTATTTTGTCAGCTGTTCAGGTAGAAAAGCGGGATCGAATAAGACAGCGCGAGCGAGATCGGGTAGAATTGCGGCGACTTTTTGGCAAGTGAGGCGACAACTATGACGGATTTTTTGATCGCGCCATCGATTTTATCAGCAGATTTTGCGCGCTTGGGCGAGGATGTAGAAAAGGTACTCGCCGCGGGTGCAGATGTGATCCACTTTGATGTAATGGATAACCATTACGTGCCTAATCTCACCTTTGGCGCGCCGATTTGCCAGGCGCTGCGCGATTACGGCATTACCGCGCCGATTGACGTGCACCTCATGGTTAAGCCGGTTGACCGCATTATTCCCGACTTCGCCAAAGCTGGCGCCGATATGATAACCTTCCATGCCGAAGCCAGTGACCATATCGATCGCACCTTACAATTGATTAAAGATCACGGCATGAAAGCCGGGCTGGTATTTAATCCCGCCACACCACTGTATTATCTTGATTACGTGATGGACAAACTCGACATGATTTTGTTGATGTCCGTGAATCCCGGTTTTGGTGGCCAATCGTTTATTCCAAGCACCTTGGATAAACTGCGCGACGTGCGCGCACGTATTGATGCCAGCGGTCGAGACATCCGACTGGAAATTGATGGCGGTGTGAAAGCTGACAATATCGCCGAGATTGCCCAAGCAGGGGCAGATATGTTTGTTGCCGGCTCTGCGATTTTTGGGCAACCCGACTATAAAGCGGCCATTGATGAGATGCGCACCGCGCTTGCAACTGTAAATAGGTAAGTAGTATGAGCCTTCGTTATATTGCCTTCGACCTCGATGGTACCTTGGTCGACAGCGTACCGGACTTAACTCAAGCGTTACAGATGATGCTGGCCGACTTGGACATGCCCACCGTGACGGTGGAACAAGTTACAGGTTGGATTGGTAACGGTGCCGATATTATGATCCGTCGTGCGCTGTCGCGTCGTCATGATTTTGCCACTGACTTGGATGCCGATTTGGTCGCCCGTGCCCGTGAGCGTTTTAACTTCCACTACGAAAATAACGGCCATGAAAAAACCGTGCTGTATCCGGGCGTGAAAGACACCTTGGCCGCGCTGCATCAGCAAGGTTATCAACTGGGTGTCGTGACAAACAAACCCGTGGCATTTGTGCCCGCCATCCTAGAAGATTTAGGATTAGCCACCTTGTTTACCGATGTGTTGGGAGGCGATAGCCTACCGACCAATAAGCCAAACCCAGAAGGGTTGCACCATTTGCGAGACAAGCATGGCTTAACCAATGCACAAATGTTGATGGTCGGTGATTCAAAAAATGACATTTTGGCAGCCCAGAATGCGGGCATCGCTTCTGTCGGGTTAACCTATGGCTACAACTACGGTGAACCGATTAGCGATAGCCGTCCTGACTATGTGCTGGATTCATTCAGTGAGCTACAAGCCGTGGTCGCCAGCCACCAAGCATAACGATTATATAGCAACATAACTACCGCCCGGTTGGGCAACGCGTAAAGGAACCTAATCATCATGAGTCAATCTTCAAAACCCATTGTACTGAGTGGTGTGCAGCCCTCGGGTGAACTAAGTATCGGTAACTATCTAGGCGCGCTGCGTCAGTGGGAACAGATGCAAGATGATTATGACTGCCAATACTGTGTGGTGGATTTGCATGCGATTACCGTTCATCAAGATGCGGATGCGTTACGCGAAGCAACCTTGGATGCGTTGGCGTTGTGCTTGGCGGTGGGCGTGAGCCCTGAGAAAAGTAACTTGTTTGTACAATCGCACGTGCCAGAGCATGCGCAATTGGGCTGGGTATTGAACTGTTACACCCAAATGGGTGAGCTGAACCGCATGACCCAGTTTAAAGACAAATCGCAGCGTCATGCTGAGAATATCAACGCCGGTCTATTTGGGTATCCAGTGCTGATGGCGGCAGATATTTTGCTGTATCAAACCAATCAAGTGCCTGTAGGTAATGATCAGAAGCAGCACCTAGAGCTTGCCCGTGACATTGCCACGCGCTTTAACAATCGTTACGGCGATGTCTTTACCATGCCTGAGCCTTACATTCCTGATGTGAATGCACGGGTGATGAGCCTGCAAGATCCGACCAAGAAAATGTCGAAGTCGGATGATAACCGTAATAACGTGATTGGTTTGCTCGAAGATCCCAAAGCCATTGCCAAGAAAATCAAACGTGCGGTTACCGACTCGGAAGAGCCACCGCGTGTCCATTTTGATATCGAGCAAAAGCCGGGTGTCTCTAACTTGCTTGGTTTGCTATCCGGAGCGACTGGTGAGTCAATTGCCGCACTAGAAAAAGCCTACGAAGGCAAAATGTATGGCCATCTGAAAAAAGATACTGCTGAAGCGGTGGTGGCGATGCTCGAACCTCTCCAAGCGCGTTATCATGAGTACCGCGCTGATCGCGCGCTGCTCGACAGTGTGATGCAAAAAGGTGCTGAGCACGCATCGGCACGCGCACAGCAAACCTTGCGTAAAGTGTATGACGCAGTGGGTTTTGTTCCACGCGCGTAGCACACGAATATGACGGTATAAAAAAGCAGCGGCATAGACCGCTGCTTTTTTGATCAGACCGGAACCCAACTCTCACTTCTTATAAGTCCATCAATAGTAACTGTTTCTGATGCGAGCCAAATCACGCCATTCTGTGTATCCATCGTTAATAATGCGCGCGAAATTCGAGTAATCACTCAAACTACGTGAAGGAACAGGTATGAAAAAGCCACTGATGTGGTCGCCGCTAGCATTGATGATGGCGGGACTCGCCATGCCCGCGGCCGCCAAAGCCCCCCTCGAGCAAACCTACCAGTGCGGCATGACGCCCACCACGCCCATTTATGCGATCCAAGGTGACGGTGATCGCAGCCCATTGGTCCCAGCGGGCAAATACAGCTCCGATAAAACCTATGCGGTACAAGGTGTGGTCACTGCGGTGACCCAAGGCCTTTATAAAGGGGTTTGGATTCAAGATCCTCAAGGGGATGGCAATCGCGCCACGTCCGATGGCTTGTTTGTGTACTTGCGGGACGCTGATGCCCTCAATTTGCAGCCCGGTGACACCTTATGTGCCAGTGGTAAGGTCAAAGAGTATTATGGTCATACGCAATTGGGTGTGACCGATAATCAAGTCGCTAAGGGCCCGTATTATGGTCCGTTGGCTCCGACTGCCATTCGTGTGGATCACGGTGAGTCGTTAAAGGATGCACTTGAGCGTTACGAAGGCATGTATGTGACCATGGACGCGGACAGTGAGCTGGTGATCACCCGTAATTTTGGCTTTGACTACGACGCGTTTCGCAACAATATGGTGTTAACGCACCGCACTCCTTTATTTAAACCCACGCAACTTTATCCAGCGTTAACCGACGAAGCGAAAGCGCTTGCGGCGAACAATGCCGCGAATCAGCTTTATATCGAAAGTGATCAAAAAGCCAAAGATGGACAAATTCCCTATTTCCCGGGACTCGACGCTGAGCAAGGCTATCTGCGTATTGGCGATCGTATTGAGCATTTGTCTGGCGTGATGGGCTTTAGCTACGATCAGTACCGTTTAGTGGCGACCAACACCATTACCGCTGGTGACATTGTGCACCGTCACGATCGTCAAGATGCACCCGCGACGGTACCGAATACCGACATTAAAGTGGCTAGCTTTAACGTACTCAACTATTTCACCAGTGCCAGCGCCATTGGTGGCCCCTTAAATGTCACCTGTAAAGATCGCGACCATGCGGACGCCAAGCGTGGTTGCAACCGAGGTGCTAAAACCGCCGCTGAGTTTGAGCTCCAACGTACCAAGATTGTCAATGCCCTCCGCGCGATGGATGCTGATATCGTTGGCTTGATGGAGCTTGAAAACAATGGGTTTGAAGCTGGAAGCGCCATTGCCGATTTGGTGACCCACCTCAACGCAGAGTTTGCGGATCCTGCAGACCATTATCAGTTTGTTGAACCCAGCGATGCGGTGAAAAATCAGGGCGCGTTTTTTGGCTCTGATGCGATCATGGTGGGCATGATTTACCGCCCTGCAAAAGTCTCGTTAGCCGGTGACGCACAAGCGGTTGCTATGCCCGAGCAGCATATAAGTGGTGAAAACCCTGAGGGCGAAACGCGTGAGCTTAACAAGTATCAACGCGACAGCTTGCTGCAAGCGTTTAGCATTAATGGCGAGCCGTTACACATTGTGGTTAACCACTTTAAGTCGAAAGGATCAGGCTGTTATGAAGATTGGATCGCGGGTGAATTCGAGACGGATACAGCAGATTTACAAGGACATTGTAATGCTTTCCGTGTCTCCGCGGCAGTGACATTACGCGATCGTCTGCAGCAGCTGGATGGAGACGTATTGATCCTTGGCGATCTCAATGCGTACGCGAAAGAAGATCCGGTCCGTGTATTAACCGACTACCAACGTCAGCCTAACCAGCGCGATATCATGACAGCCGCAGGAACGGAAATTCGCGGTGTACCTATGCATCCGACCGCACAAGCGGTAGAGAAAGGCCTGGGCTATATCAACCTCGCCACGGCGCGATTGGGTGATAAAGCCTATTCCTACTCGTACTCGGGTGAATTGGGGAGTCTCGACCATGCCATCGCCAGCGCTAGCTTGGCGGAAAAAGTCGTCGGTGTGGAAGACTGGCACATTAACTCGGTTGAAAGTACCTTGTTTGAATACAGTCGTCAGTACACTGGGGATTTGGTGAAATCGACCAATCCGTTCTCTTCGTCAGATCACGACCCTGTGATTGTGTCTTTGGCGTATCCGGATCCGGTTGTGCCTGTATCGGTTACCATCAATAACCGCAGTATTTTGCCGATTATTCCGATGCTGAATGGACAAAAAAGTCCTGATCACGCTTGGATGAAATGGCGCTCACAACGCACCTTTGATACGCAAAGCCCATTGGTACAAGGGCTGAAGCTTGATAAAGATGATCGTATCGAGGTCACTGTGAAAGCGCTGGGTTTGATCCCCGTCCATTGTGGCAGTGCGCCGGCGAGTCAGCCTATGTCGGTCCGTTACACCGGCTTCCGTTGCCAACTACGTTAATCTAATCACTGCGGGCAGTGGCAACACCGCCCGCGGATGACGCTTGTCAGGCACTGTGTTAGCATCATTCCGGTTTTCAATCGGATGGCGCAGCACAGTGCTTCTTATCATCGATAATTACGACTCCTTTACCTATAACCTCTATCAGTACTTTTGCCAACTGGGCGTGGACGTGTGTGTCAAACGCAATGACGAGTTGGCTATCGCAGACATTGAGGCGATGGAGCCCTCCCATTTAGTGATCTCTCCTGGTCCTTGTACGCCGAATGAGGCGGGGATTTCTCTCGAGGTCATTCGCCATTTTGCCGGACAGATACCGATTTTAGGCGTATGTCTTGGCCATCAGTCCATTGCACAGGTCTTTGGTGCGTCGGTGATCCGCGCCAATGCGGTGATGCACGGTAAGACGTCTTTGGTCGAACATGATCATCAAGGGGTATTTAACCGCTTACCCAGTCCGTTTACCGTCACTCGGTATCACTCGTTGGTGGTTGACCCGCAAACCCTGCCTGATTGTTTGACCGTGACAGCGACCACCACTGAGCCCGATGGTCGCCAAATCATTATGGGATTGAAGCACCGAACCTTGCCAATTGAGGGGGTACAATTCCATCCGGAGAGCATTTTGACTGAACATGGCCATGACTTACTGGCGAATTTCTTACAGCAATAGTTACAAAAAATAGCGATCTTTATCACTATTTTCACATTTCGTTTTTTCTGATTTGATTATCAGTGGCTGCAACCTTATGCAGCCATCACCGTTATCCCGCACCACTCATGCCTTACAGGCATCTCAGCCTTGCTGATTAGGCGCTTCTCTCGCCTCACACTTTGTGCATAACTATATCTCTAATCTGCATGGTATTTGTTATTCTGCTGAAAAGAAAAAATAATCTGCTATTGCCGCGGTTAAAAGAATGTAAATACTATGCGTCATGGAAAAAACACAGAAGGATTGAGTGATGACGATGGACAAAAAAGTAGAACGTAAACTCTTTGATGAAGTGATGGTACCTTGCTACAACCCGATGCCCATGATCCCAGATCACGGCAAAGGCTCCCGCATTTGGGACCAAGAAGGGCAAGAGTACGTCGACTTTGCGGGTGGGATTGCGGTGAGCTGTTTGGGCCATTGTCATCCCGTCATGGTGGATGCGTTGACTGAGCAAGCTCAAAAGCTTTGGCACTTAAGCAACGTCATGACGAATGCACCTGCATTGCGTCTCGCAAAGCGCCTCACTGAGTTGTCATTTGCGGATCGTGTTTTCTACGCAAACTCTGGCGCCGAAGCGAACGAAGCAGCACTAAAGTTGGCACGCCGCTGGGCAAAAGAAGAACACGGAGAGCATAAAAGCGAAATCATTGCGTTTAGCAAAGGTTTCCATGGTCGCACCTTCTTCACGGTCACCGTGGGCGGTCAACCGGCTTATTCTGACGGTTTTGGTCCTAAGCCGGGAGATATTACCCACCTGCCATACAATGACTTAGCCGCGCTGGCTGATCATATCTCTGATCGCACTTGTGCGGTGATGATGGAGCCACTGCAAGGTGAAGGCGGCATTATTCCTCCAGAGCCGGGTTTCTTGGAAGGTGTACGTGAACTGTGTGACAAACACAATGCCTTGCTGATCTTCGATGAAGTGCAAACCGGTAACGGCCGTACGGGCACCTTCTATGCGTATCAACAATCGGGCGTCGCTCCCGATATCTTAGCCACCGCTAAATCACTGGGTGGGGGGATCCCGATCGGTGCCATGTTGACCACCGAAGCCCTGGCGGCACACATGAAACCGGGGACGCATGGCTCAACCTATGGCGGTAACCCCTTGGCATGTGCGGTCGCAGAAGCGGTGGTGGAAGAAGTGACCAAACCCGAGGTCCTTGACGGTGTTATTGAGCGCGAACAGTGGTTCCGCGATGGCCTAGAAGCGATCAACGATAAATACGGCATCTTCAGTGAAGTGCGCGGTAAAGGTTTGTTGCTTGGCGCGGCACTCAACAAAGCATGGGAAGGGCGTGCGCGTGACATCTTAGTGGCGGCAGGTGAGGAAGGCTTGCTGGTGCTGGTCGCGGGCCCGAATGTGGTGCGTTTCACCCCATCATTGGTGATTACCAAAGCGGATATTGAAGAAGGCATGGCGCGCCTTGATCGTGCTATTGCGAAGGTCGTTGCTGCATAAGGCGGCCTTTACACTCGGAGGGATTTGAGATGTTAGTTATTCGGCCTATCCGTGCGTCAGATTTTGATGCACTGATGTTGTGTGCGGAAGAGTCCGGTCATGGATTTACCTCATTGCCGGTTGATGCCGATTTGCTACAAGGACGTATCAACAATTCGCTAGAAAGCTTTGCCAAACATGTCACTAGCCCGGGCATGGAAGGCTACCTGATGGTGGCCGAAGATACCGAAACGGGCGAGGTTGCAGGCACCACAGGGATCGAGGCGGCAATCGGCCTCGATAATCCCTTTTATAGTTATCACTTAACCAAAGTGGTGCATTCATCGCGCAAGCTCAATGTCCATAACATTGTTGAAGTGCTGACGTTTGGCAATAACTACACCGGAGCAACGGAAATTTGCACCCTGTTTTTGCGTCCTGAGTTTCGGGGTGGCCTCAACGGTAAACTGCTTTCCAAGTGTCGCTTCTTGATGCTCGCCGAGTTTCCTGAGCGCTTTGCGGATGTGGTGTTTGCCGAAATGCGTGGCGTGTCTGATGATGATGGCAACTCGCCGTTCTGGCAGTGGCTTAAGGACAACTTCTTTTCGATTGACTTTACTTTGGCCGACTACCTAACCGGTATCGGTGCGAAAGGGTTTATTGCCGATTTAATGCCTAAGTTGCCGATTTACGTCAGTCTGTTGAGTGAAGAAGCGCGTGCCGTGATTGGACAAGTGCACCCGAAAACACGGCCGGCACTGCGTCTGTTGGAGAAAGAAGGCTTTTCGTGTCGAGGATATGTCGACATCTTTGATGCCGGTCCAACGGTCGAGTGTTTGCGCCACAATATCGAATCGGTCCGCCATTCATTTAATGCGACTGCTAGCGTGCGTGAGCATAGCAGTGCTCAGCACTACTTAATTTCGAATACCGATTTTGCGGGCTTCCGCGCGACTGCGGCGAAAGCGGCACTTGATCCGGAAACCAATCACGTTGTGATTGCGCCAGAGGTTGCCGAAGCGCTGCAAGTTAAAGACGGCGATCGACTCCGTTTGATCGCGATGGAGGAGTAAGGATGACACATCAAACCGCAGGCCATTTGATCAATGGTGAATGGACGCCGGGTGAAGGCGACGTCATGACTTCGCTAAACCCTTTTGATAGCCGTTGTATTTGGCAAGGCAATGAAGCCACGAAACCGCAGGTTGAACAAGCGGTAAGCGCGGCACGACAAGCCTTTCTTACTTGGCGGAATACCGATTTTGCCGAGCGCCAAGCCTTGGTAGAACGCTTCGCTGAAATTGTGAAAGCCAATACCGACGATCTGGCGCGTACCATCGCTGAAGAAACCGGTAAGCCGTTTTGGGAAACCAAAACCGAAGTGGGCGCCATGGTGGGTAAAATTGCCATTTCGCTGCGCGCTTACCATGAACGTACAGGATCGCGGGAAAAAGACGTCAATGGCACGCAAGCTGTACTGCGTCATCGCCCCCTTGGTGTGATGGCAGTGTTTGGGCCGTATAATTTCCCCGGTCACTTGCCTAATGGCCATATTGTCCCGGCACTATTGGCCGGAAACAGTGTGGTTTTCAAGCCGTCTGAACTGACGCCTAAAGTGGCTGAACAAACCCTTGGCTACTGGTTAGAAGCCGGTCTACCTGCTGGGCTGATTAACTTGGTGCAAGGGGGCCGTGATACCGGCGAAGCGCTAGCACAAGCTCGAGGTATTGATGGCCTTCTATTTACCGGGAGCGCCAACACCGGACACATCCTCCATCGCCAGTTTGCCGGCCAACCGGACAAAATGCTGGCATTGGAAATGGGGGGCAATAACCCACTGGTTATCAGTGATAAACACAGTGGTGTGGATGCCACGGTTTATACCATTATTCAATCGGCTTACCTCAGTGCCGGTCAGCGTTGTACCTGTGCACGTCGTCTACTTCTTCCTGAAGGGGAGGTGGGTGACAAGATCTTGGCGCGCTTAGCGGCGTGGACTAAAACGATCCGTGTAGGCGGCCAGTTCGATGATCCGGCGCCCTTTATGGGCGCACAGATCTCTGTGGCGGCGGCTGAAGGGATCTTAGCCACTCAGCAAAAACTGATCGATCTCGGTGGCAAGCCAGTCGTGGCGTGTGAACATCGCCATGATGCCGTGATCTCGCCGGGGATCATTGATGTTAGCGGGATCGCCGAGTTACCCGATGAAGAATACTTCGGTCCTTTATTGCAGGTGCAGCGTTACACCGATATGGCTGATGCATTGACGAAAGCGAATGATACCCGCTATGGCTTATCGGCAGGCCTTATCAGTGACGACGATGGTGAATGGCAATACTTCCTTGACCATATTCGCGCCGGTATTGTAAACCGTAACCGTCAATTGACCGGTGCTAGTGGGGATGCACCATTTGGTGGTCCGGGCGCGTCGGGTAACCTGCGTCCAAGTGCTTATTATGCCGCCGATTATTGTGCCTACCCCATGGCATCGATGGAAGGCGAGCAGGTCACCTTGCCCGAGAGCTTTGCGCCGGGGATCACGCCTCTTGATTAAGGAGAACAACATGGATAGTTGCCAAGCGTTATTTGACAGATTGTGGCAAGACTACACCCAGCGTCTTTGCCCTTCTGCGCAGAAAGTGCATGGGTTGCTCGAAGAAGGCCAACCCCTGATCAATGATCATATTGCACTGCGCACCTTTGCACTGCCTAATGTGGGGCTGGACAAGCTTGCCCGTCCTTTTATTGCGTTGGGCTATGAGCCGAAAGGTGAGTATACCTTTGAAGCGAAGAAGCTCAACGCACGTCACTACGAGCATCCCGATCCCTTGATGCCGAAAGTGTTTATTAGTGAATTGATGGTGGGCCAATGCTCGACAACATTGCAATCTATCGTGCGCGACTTAGTGGCGAATGTGGATGATGATGCGCTGAAAGGGAGCGATTTTCTTCATCAAGGACGTTTGTGGGAGTTGGATTGGCAAACCTACAAGACGTTAGCGGATGAAAGTGAATATGCAGCTTGGGTGGCAGCGCATGGCTATGGGGCGAACCACTTTACCGTCAGCGTGAATCAGCTGAATAACCATGATAGCTGTCAAGCGGTCAACGATACCTTGCGCCAAAATGGGTTTACCATTAACGAATCTGGCGGGGAGGTCAAAGGGGATGCGTCAGTCTTTTTGGAGCAATCCTCGACGATGGCTGATCGCGTGCCGGTGCAATTTAGCGATGCACGCCATGATATTCCGGGTGGTTTCTACGAGTTTGCGAAACGGTATCCGCTTCCGGACGGTGAACTTTATCAAGGTTTTGTCGCCGCCTCGGCTGATAAAATCTTTGAAAGTACGCATCAATAGTGGCGAGAGACGAAAAGGAGAGCGATGCTCTCCTTTTTTAGTTGGCGGTGTTTAGCGACTTTCAATATCGAGCCAGAATGTATCGTCAATTGCCTGAGTCTCATTACTCAGATGTGGGTTGTCGACCCGAATAAAGGTGCGCTCACCAATATTGGCTTTCTCAAAGGTCTCTTTTACCAGAGGGGCATTCTCAAAAAATTCGATGAAGGATCCGTCTTGATAGGCGGCCGCAAAGGCATCGTTGAGCATGGTCGCTACCTCTGGGTTTTGGGGCGATACAAACAAGAACATTGGGAAGCGATAGATCAGCATTAAGTGCGGATCAACCAACAGATTTGTATATTGAGGTCGCTCTGCCAGCTCGCTAAAAGGTTCGATAAGCGCACGCGGGAAGAGGTCGGCCCGTCCGGTATCGACGCCTTTAAAGATATTCTCAAAGCTTGAGATTTCTCGAACCCGAAATCCCGCCGACTGCAAGACCTTCACATCCGCCCAGCCTTGCCCTTGGATCATGGTCAGACTATTGAGCCCTGCTTGGTCACTGATTTGTGCAAGCTTGGGTTCGGTGGCTTGATTGGTAATGAACAAGCGATGGCCTAATAGACCCCGAAAGACTGGATAACGGATGGGAAGTAACTCTGACTCAAGGGTACGGTCGGCCCCGAGCCAATCTACCGTCAGTCGTCCTTGTTTTAGCATTTCCACTTTACGAGACTGAGAGCCAATTTGGCCTTGAAAGGCCTGTAAAGTGACAGACTCACCCGATTTTTCCGCTAAAAACTCAATCAAGTCGATAGCGTATAAATCGAGGGCAGAGCCAGCCCGTGGTTCTGGATGGACAATGGTGATATTCGCCGCAGCAGTTGAAGAAACCGCCGCGAGTAGCAATGCAGCAAGGGTTTGACGTAAGCTTCTCATAAACGACATCCTGTTAATCAGTTGTTAGATGGGTCGTTTCTGAAGTGTAGAACTTAGGTAATGAGTTTCCAGTCAATAAAAATAAAAAAACCGACGCAAAAGCGCCGGTTTTGTCGCAACACGCGAGGATTAGCGTGTGCCGTAAACCACAATGGTTTTACCGTGAGCTGAGATAAGGTTCTGCTCTTCCAGCATTTTAAGGATACGCCCAACCGTCTCACGCGAACAGCCAACAATCTGACCAATCTCTTGACGCGTGATCTTGATTTGCATGCCGTCAGGGTGAGTCATGGCGTCAGGTTGCTTCGCCAAGTTCAGTAGGGTTTGCGCAATGCGGCCGGTCACGTCCAGGAAGGCAAGGTCTCCCACTTTCTGGCTGGTCACTTGCAGGCGACGCGCCATCTGAGAGGATAGACGCATCAAAATGTCTGGGTTAACTTGGATCAGCTGGCGGAATTTCTTGAATGAAATTTCTGCCACTTCGCAAGGTGATTTCGCACGTACCCATGCGGTGCGCTCTTGGTCCTCTTCGAACAGACCAAGTTCGCCGATGAAGTCACCTTGGTTAAGGTAAGACAGGATCATCTCCTTGCCTTCTTCATCTTTGATTAGTACGGCCACAGAACCTTTCACGATGTAGTACAAGGTCTCCGCCTTTTCCCCTGCATGGATCAGAGTACTTTTGGACGGGTACTTGTGAATATGACAATGTGAAAGGAACCACTCGAGTGTAGGGTCTGTTTGAGGTTTTCCTGGAACCATATAACTTATTTCCTCTGCATGTGTTGCCCGGCAACGACGTCCTGTCTTTGTCTGAATGGAAACCCATCAGTCCAATGCACAGAATACGAGGTCTTGGCGCAGGCTACAAGCTCACTGTATGTTAACAAGAGTGTATCTTTTTTCTATCTGGATTTCTTGATTTTGATCTAAGCCAACCGCCTAAAAAATCGGCAAAAATGTGGCTAAGATCACGACCTGAGAAGTAATACACGTTAAGTGCGCTACGGCGGTTAACCTATCTTGCCTTTCTCAATCAACTGTTGGATCAAGGGGCGAATAATCAGCTCCATCGCAAATCCCATTTTACCGCCGGGCACGACCAGCGTGTTGTGCCGAGACATAAAGGCGCCACTGATCATTTGCAGTAAATAAGGAAAATCGACGTTCTTCATGCCACGAAAGCGGATCACAACAAAGCTTTCGTCGAGTGAAGGGATCCCTTTTGCATTCAGCGGGTTGGATGTGTCTACGGTCGGGACACGTTGGAAGTTAATATGTGTGCGAGAAAACTGCGGCGTAATGTAGTGTAAATAATCATCCATGGAGCGCACGATCGAGTCCGTGACAGCCTCGCGGGAATGGCCTCGGTCGCGCGTATCGCGGACAAACTTTTGAATCCACTCCAAGTTAACGATAGGCACCATGCCGATCAGTAAATCAACATGTTGGGCGACATTGACGTCACCATCCACCACCCCGCCATGCAAGCCTTCATAAAATAATACGTCGGTATTTTCAGGCAGATCTTGCCAGGGGGTGAAAGTGCCCGGCATTTGGTTATAAGGCACGGCTTCATCAAAGGTGTGTAGATAACGACGGTATTTACCTGTGCCTTGTTCGCCATATTCTTTAAAAAATTGCTCAAGGCGTGGGAAATCGTTGGCCGTGGGACCAAAGTAGCTAATATGACGACCTTGTTCACGGGCTTTACGGATCTCAACATCCATTTCTGGCCGCGTGAAGCGGTGAAAGCTATCGCCCTCTAACCAAGAGGCTTTGATGTTCATCATATTGAACATCTTACGAAACGCTTCGGAGGTCGTGGTTGTGCCTGCGCCGGATGAACCGGTCACAGCGATGATTGGGTGTTTAGCCGACATGACGAGCCCTGTCATTGATCAGTCTGAATTTACACCGCAGCCCACAAGGGGAGGCGGTGTTACGGTCTGAGATCGCGCTGACGACGAATATCCACTGTCTCATGCAGCTCAGAGTATACAATCACGGCGTCGCCGGATTTTAATTGTTCACGCACTTGTTCAACTTTCTCAGCAAAGCTGACTTCCTGCTCACCGTAATCTGTCCCTTCCCGCAACACAAAGTGTTCAATTAAATTGGTCAAGGTCTCGGCTGGCACAGATTGCCATGGAACCATCATACTACATCACCTTTTGCTGACATCGGGATGGCACGGACGCCATCTCCATGCTTAGGTTGTGAATTAGCTCCCATTTTACCGAATTATGCGTGTAGGTGCAGTGTGTCTATGTCGATTTAGTCACAATTTATCGTGACGATTGGGGCATCAGGTGTCGAGTTGCTCAGCTATCCACGCGGGCACTGCCTCTTCCAACCATAAACGCGGTGCACGCCAATGGCCAGTGACAAACCCAACATGTCCGCCATGGTCAGTGAGTTGATAGCGTATATTGGCCGGTAATGGCGTGGTTGGGATCACCGCATCAGTCATAAAAGGATCGTCTTTGGCATGAATGATGGTCAAAGGGGCGCGGATCGCAGGCAATACGGATAAGCCACTGCATTGCTGGTAGTAATGATGTGCGTCCTCAAACCCATGCAGTGGTGCGGTGACGGTTTGATCAAACTCGAATAAGGTCGAAATACGGGGCTGCTCGCCAGCTTGCCAACGACCCACTTGGGCGTGTCGCGTAAGCTTATCTGACAGGGTTTGTCGCATTGAGCGAAGCAGGTACGCTTGGTAGACACGTGAGAATCCTTGCTGAATGCGTAACGAGCAGGCGGCAAGGTCTAAGGGGGGTGACACTGCGCAGCCGCTGGAGACAATCGGATCATCCGCATACTCTGCCAAATAGCGCACCAGCATGTTGCCGCCTAGCGATACGCCCACGGCATGAATGGGATGCTGAGGATAACGCATGCGTAATGTGGTCAAAAAATAGCGCGCATCCTGTGTCTCGCCTGAGTGATAAGTGCGCGGGACGCGGTTTAAGCGGCCACTGCAACTACGAAAGTGCATCACCACACCGCACCAGCCTTGGCGCTGAAAAGCAGCCAGTAATCCATTCGCGTACGGGTTATGAAAACTGCCAGCGAGGCCATGAAAAAGGGTCACTATCGGTTGGCCGGGCTGAGGCGTCTGCGTCCAAGCGAGATCGACGAAATCACCATCCGGTAAATCCAGCTGCTGCCATAAAGGAGAGATCACGGGTTGCCGCCGCATCAGCCGTGGCATGATGGTTTGTAGATGAGGATTACGGGCGCTGGGAATCGGTTCAAAGGGCGTCATCAGCGTCTCCTTGCTCATCGTCTTTGATCACACTGGCGCGCAGAGCGGGATAGAGCGATTTGGCCGAGGGCGAGAGCTGACGGCAATAATACGCCAACGGCGAGGGCGACTCGGTCAGCCATGTTTGTTGATTCAAGGCGTGGATGAGGTCTTGTTGTTGGAACTTCTCGAGGCTGAGCTCGAAATTCAGCATTTTTTTATATTGTCCCGCGCCAACGCGCGGTTTGATATCGCGACGTAGGTTGCGGTAGGCAATCAGCAAATGCTCAGAGCGGCTGAGCGATTGTTTAAGTTGGCTGAGGCTCTCTGGGGCAAGGCCATAGCCATGGCTTTCCAGCCAAGCCAGCAACAGGGCAAGGTTGACGTTGCCCTGATGCTGATCTTGCAATTTAAGACACGCCTGTTTGACGTCTTGCTTGCCATAGTGTTGCAAACAAAACTGCCACAGGTCGGCTGCATTCGCTTGGCCGGGAATTAGGCTTGATTGAATGCCGCCTCCATGGCTTCCAGTTCTTCCTGTCGCTCCATCCATTCTTGCTCTACCTCTTCCAGCGCTGATTTGGCATCAGCCTGGCGTTGTAATTGTTCCGCGAGTTGGGCTTTTTGGTCTGCGCCATAAATTGTTGGGTCGGCCAGTTTGGTCTCTGCATCGGCAATAATGGCAGAGAGCTGTTCGATTTTTGTGTCTAGGCTGTCAATTTTTTTACGAAGTGGCGCGGTTTTTTGGCGAAGTTCGGCCTCGCGACGCTTTTGTGCCTTACGATCGACCTGACGTTGCTGGGGGGCGGCTTTGTCATCGGCGTTTTGTTTTTTACTTTCCGCGCGGTCGGCACGCTGTTGCTCGCCAAGCCAGCGATGGTAGTCGTGTAAGTCACCGTCAAAGGGTTGCACCGCGCCGTTGTCGACAAGATAAAGATCGTCGGTGGTCGCGCGCAGCAAAAAGCGATCATGGCTTACGATCACCATCGCCCCTTCAAACGATTGTAGGGCAAGCGTCAAGGCTTGGCGCATATCTAAATCAAGGTGGTTAGTCGGTTCGTCAAGCAGCAGCAGGTTTGGCTTTTGCCACACCAATAACGCTAATACCAAGCGAGCCTTCTCGCCTCCCGAAAAGGGACCAATGGTCTCAAGCGCTTTATCACCCTGAAAGCCAAAGCGCCCTAAGAAGTCACGTAGCGTTTGCTCGGCTGTGGTGGGCGCAAGGCGATTCATATGTTGCAGTGGGGTTTCGTCAATGCGCAACGTGTCGAGTTGATGCTGCGCAAAATAGCCAATTTTTACCCCTTGGGAGTAACTGAGCTCACCGGCCATGGCTGGCAAGGTGCCAGCAAGGAGTTTGATCAGCGTAGACTTACCCGCACCATTGCGGCCCAACAAACCAATACGCGCGCCAGGGACCAGGTTGAGGCGGATATTTTCCACAATCGGGGTCTTGTCGTACCCCGCAGCGACCTTATCCATCATCAAGATAGGATTTGGGAGCGCATCTGGGGTGAAAAAGGTAAAGCTAAATGGATTATCGTATTGCGCCGGTAACACCTTTTCCATCCGCTCCAGTGCCTTAATCCGGCTTTGCGCTTGGCGCGCCTTTGAGGCTTTATACCGAAAGCGGTCGATGTAAGATTGCATGTGGGCAATCTGCTTTTTTTGCTTTTCAAACTGCGCTTGTTGTTGCGCCAGCTTCTGCGCCCGCATCTGCTCGAAGTGGGAATAATTGCCCGTGTATTCATTTAGCTGTTGATGCTCAATGTGAATAATGCGGTTGACCACAGGGTCAAGAAAGTCACGGTCGTGAGAAATCAGTACCAAGGTACCGGGGTATTGCTGCAGCCATTTTTCTAGCCACATCACGGCATCTAAATCGAGGTGGTTGGTTGGCTCATCAAGCAGCAAGAGGTCGGAACGGCACAGCAGTGCTTGGGCAAGGTTTAAGCGCATCCGCCAGCCGCCCGAAAATTGCGTGAGGGACCATTGCATCTGCGCCTGACTAAAGCCCAAACCATCGAGCAAACTGGCAGCGCGCGCCTCAATACTATAGCCACCAATGGCATCCAGTTTATCGTGTAAGGTCGCCACGGCATGACCGTCATCGCGTTGTTCCGCATCCGCTAAGGCCATCTGCAGTTCACGGTATTCAGCATCGCCATCAATGACATACTCGAGCGCACTTTTTTCCAGTGCGGGCGTTTCTTGCGCCACCCATGCTACTTGCCATTGGCTAGGATAATGATAGCTGCCTGCATCTAACGTCAGCTGGTGGCGAAGCAGTGCAAACAAGCTGGATTTGCCACAGCCGTTTTTGCCGACCAATCCGACTTTGTCGCCGGGATGGATGGTGGCAGAAGTATGATCGAGCAGTGGCTTGCCACCGCGCAGTAATTGGATGTCAGAAAAGCTAATCATGATTATTCAGTGCGCTAGTGTGGTTTGGGTGCGTCGTCGTTATACCAGCTTGGTGCGGGGATTGCCAAATTTCCCCGCCAGTCGGCCTAACTGGCGCGATCTGTGTTGTGTGTTTTGTGTGTTAAGGTTAAAAACAAGCATGAAAACTGACTCTTGCCGTGATAACAAGGATGCCTATGCCCAATGACAAGGATGCACATCAAGACCCCGCGTCGGTGTTGGTGATCTTTGCCCATCCCGACCCCGATCAGTCGGTGGCGAACCGACGTCTGCTTGCCGCTATCTCTTCGTTTTCGCATGTGACTGTTCACGATATTTACGCAACTTATCCCGACTTTGTGGTTGATGTGCACGATGAGCGCCGACGGGTGCAACAAGCTGATGTGATCGTTTTTCAACACCCGCTACAAATGTATTCCTGTCCGGCGTTATTGAAAGAATGGATTGATGTGGTGCTAGGCAAAGGCTTTGCGCATGGCGAGGGAGGCGATGCGCTAGCAGGAAAAACCTGCCGTTTTGTCGTCACCACCGGAGGGGCGGCTGAGGCGTTCACCAAAAGCGGATACAACAAGTATTCGATGCAAGAGCTTCTCCAACCGTTTGAGCTGACCGCCGCCCTGTGCCGCATGACGTGGCTCCCGCCGCTGGTCTTGCACTGGGCACGCCGTGTGAGTGATGCCGACCGGGATGCGTTTGCGGAACTGTATGCCGATTGGATTCGTGATCCGCTCGCCCATGCGGGAGGTGAGCATGGAGCATAACTTGCTGTCCGCGGCCTTTATTTTTCTGTTAGCGGCGGTGATTGCCGTCCCACTCGCGCAGCGGTTAGGGATGGGCTCGGTATTAGGCTATCTGATGGCCGGCATCGTGATTGGACCATGGGGGCTCGGGCTTATCAGCGATGTGGAGTCTATTCTCCATTTTTCTGAATTCGGGGTGGTATTGCTGCTGTTTCTGATTGGCTTGGAGCTGAATCCTAAAAAACTGCTGCAGATGCGTCGGCCGATACTGGGCCTGGGCGGCAGCCAAGTGGTGGTGACTACCTTGGTGATAGGTGCCGTCGGGGTGATGTTTGGACTGACGGAACGGCAGGGCTTTATTGTGGGTATGGCCATGGCGCTTTCCTCCACCGCCATTGCGATGAAAATTATGGAAGATCAGCGCCTTATGCGCAGTGAATCCGGTCAAGCAGGGTTTGCGATTCTGTTGTTTCAAGATATCGCGGTCATCCCCATGTTAGCGGTGATGCCCGCACTGGCAGGAGGCAGCCTCGGCAGCTGGTTAGATGTGCTATGGATGTTTATGGGCATTGGCGCGCTGTTGGTTGGCGGGCATTTCTTGCTTCGGCCTCTATTCCGTTTGGTGGTCATGAGCGGGGTCAGCGAGCTGTTTAACGTGGCAGCACTGGCCTTGGTGATTGGCATTGCGCTTGCGATGCAGCAGTTGGGTCTTTCGATGGCGTTAGGTTCGTTCCTAGCAGGTGTGCTGCTTGCGGAGAGTGAGTATCGCCACGAACTCGAAACCGCCATCGACCCCTTTAAAGGGTTGCTGTTAGGGCTGTTTTTTATTGCGGTCGGGATGGCGGTGGATTTAGGTCTACTGCTTGAATATCCGCTGACTTTGCTCGGTGCGGTACTTGCACTGGTGTGCGGTAAGGCGTTACTTATCTATCTGCTTGCGCGTCTATTTGGTGTGGCACCTAAAGCGCGCAGTCAAATGGCGGTGTTGCTTAGCCAAGGCGGTGAATTTGCTTTCGTGATCTTTACGGCGGCACGCGCAGAAGGGTTACTCAGCCAAGAATTGAATGCCTTCTTGCTGGTGGTGGTGAGTCTGTCGATGATGACCACCCCCTTGATGCTTACCTTGCAGCAACGCTGGTTTGAACGCACCTTTAATGAACCGGAAGAGTTACCGCCACAGACGCAATTTGATCAACATGACGCGCGCGTCATCATCGCGGGCTTTGGTCGGTTTGGTCAGGTGGTCGGTCGGTTGATGTTTGCCAACAAAATTGGTGTCACCATCTTGGAACGTGATCCCACCCAAATCAAACTGTTACGCAAGTTCGGGTATGATGTGTATTACGGTGATGCGACGCAGCTTGATTTACTTCGGGCGGCAGGGGCGCAAAGCGCAGAGGCGATTGTGATTTGCACCGACTCGCCGGATGAAGTGATGGAGATTGTTGATCTTTGTCAGCGGCATTTCCCTAACTTAAAGATATTAGCGCGAGCACGAAGTCGGGTGGAGGCTTATCAGCTCATGGGCTTAGGCGTCGAAACCTTGTCGCGGGAGACATTTCTTGGCGCGCTTGATTTAGGTCGACAGACGCTAGAGTCTTTGGGAATGCACCCTTACAAAGCAAAACGTGCCGAGGTGTTGTTCCGCAAGCTAGATATGCGGGTATTGCAAGACCTCTTACCCCAGCACAATGAAGATATGGTTGCCGCTTCACGCGTGAAAGAGGCGCGTAAAGAATTGGAAGAGATCTTTGATCGGGAAATGCGTGGTGATATTGAGCGCCACCAGAGTTGGAACCGAGATGAATAGGATGGAATTGTGAAAAAGCGCTTTATTGCCGGGGCGGCGTGCCCCAAATGTCAGCGTCAAGACACCTTGCGAGTCTGGCGCGAAAACAATATTGACAAAGTGGAATGTGTCAGCTGCGATTACCATGAGAGTCGGCTTCCGGATTCGGCACAGCAGTCACAGTCTGAAACCCCGCCGGCAGAGAATGTCATTGGGATCTTTAAACCGGAGTAGGGAATCCGTTATCATCGGCAGTCCATTAACCTTCCGGTCTCGGAGCGAGCATGAAAATTGCAAATGATGTGGTGGTCAGCCTGGCCTACCAAGTAAAAAATGAAGACGGTGCGTTAGTTGATGAATCAACAGCGCAAGAACCCCTCCAGTACCTACACGGTCACCGTAACCTGATCGTTGGTCTGGAAAAGGCACTGGAAGGTCGTGAGAAAGGCGACGCGTTTGAAGTGACCGTAGGTCCTGACGATGCATACGGTGAGTATCAAGAAGCCATGGTACAACGCGTACCGGCGAACGTATTCCAAGGCGTAGACCAAGTGGAAGTCGGCATGCGCTTTATGGCGGAAACTGACCAAGGTCAGATCCCGGTTGAAGTCACCGAAGTTGACGGTGACGAAGTTGTTGTTGATGCCAACCACATGCTGGCAGGCCAAACTCTGTCATTCTCTGTGGAAGTGGTTGATCTACGTGCAGCAACCGAAGACGAAATTGCTCATGGCCATATTCACCAAGAAGGTGGCTGCGGTCACGATCACTAATCAGTGATTAGCAACGAGAAAAGGCGCCGGTTTGGCGCCTTTTTTTATTTCATATCCGCCGTCTTTAGGCGTGTATCGACACCAGCGCTTGGCCATTAATAATGCGGCGGTGGGGTTTCTTCCGATTGGCTGGCGATGTTGGCCGGCGCAACGTCCTTCAGTTTGCCGACCAAATACTGAATTTGCACTGTCATACGCTCAATATCGCCTTGCTGTTGGGTGAGAGCGTCATTGAGCTGTTCTATTGTGTCTTCTTGAAACGCGACCTTGCACTCCAGATCGTCAATTTGTTGCTGTAATTTGCCAATCTCACTCATTTTTGTTTCTCACTGCATTAAGGGGTGTCGGTTAACCAAGCCTGGGCGATACCCGCCGAGGTACCGGATATCACACGGCCGGTTGGGTCGATGGCGACATCATACACGACCGCGCTGGGAGGGCGAGTATTGGGTTGTGCCAATGCCTCCCAACGTCCTAGATTCTCACCGGTCTGAACATTCCAAAGCTCGACCCGCTGTGAGGGGGTGCCTGTGGCGAGTCGGCGGCCGTCATCGGAAAAGCGTGCACTGGCATAAATCGCTTGGCGCGCAAAGATATCTAGTTGACTGACTTTTTCACCGCTGGGTAAGGCCCAGATAATCGCTTGATTGCTGCCATCTGAGACAAAGGCATACTTTCCTTCCCGTTGCAGCGCCACTTGCTTCACCCGTTGGTCATAAGGAAAGTCGTTGATAATTTGCCCGGAATTAGTGTCCCAAAAATAGGCATGATGGTCATTGCCCCCTGAGAGGACGTAAGCGCCGTTCGGGGAAATGGCGACTGCATTGACTTTATCGCGATGGGCAAGGAACTCTAAGCGTCTTCCTGTGCCTAAGTCGATGAATAGCGCTTTGCCGTCCGACATCGCGAGGACCACTTTTTGGCCGTTGTTGCTGATAGCCGCATCACGGATAATGCCTTCAGAGACCGACCACAAGCCCTCGGCTTGGCTCCAGGCAAGATCCCAGACAGCAAAATTTTGCGCGGTCGCGGTGATGGCATAGCGTTTATTGTCGGAGATATGGCTGACCACCACAGGGTTCGCATTGGGATCTTGGGGCCCAAGATCCGCCAGCTTTTGGTTGGTGACCAGATCCCACAGCACAATGTCGGTTTCTTCGGAGGCGAGCAGCGCAAATCGCCCGTCTCTACTCAGGCTAAAGCTGGTGGCGCCTTCAGGATGGATTGACCAACGCTGGGCTTCTTTGCCAGACTGCCAACAGCCAGTTAGCGTGATGGCGATGAGAAAAATGCAAACAATGTGGCGAATTTTGGGCATGATGCTTGAGTTCCGAAACGTGCAGCCATATAACCACGAGTATATTGATAGAATCAGGCTTTCGCATTGTTGATGCGTCAGTGACAACCATACGAGGATTTATCCTTACCATCAACGGAGTACCCAATGAAATCAGTAATGAAGATGTCGCTACTCGCGGCAACCGTTGCCCTTGCCGTCGGCTGTCAACAAGACGACGCCAACGTCGAGCAGACGAACCAAGCCGCTGAGCAGGCGCAAGCGGAAGCGTCGTTTGCTAATGATGACGACAAGGCAGCCTACGCGATTGGTGCGTCTTTAGCGCAATACCTCAACGCCAACCTAGAGCAACAAGCCGACATCGGTTTGGATTTAGATAAAGAGTTGGTATTGCAAGGGGTGCAGGACGTCTTTAATGGCGAATCCAAGCTGACCGACGAGCAAGCGCAAGCGGCACTGCAGTCACTCGATCAACGCGTGACTGAGCTGGCCCAGCAACAAGCCAAAGAGAAAGCAGAAGCTGCGCTGGCTGACGGTGAAAAGTATCGCACTGAATTTGCGAGCCAAGAGGGCGTGAAAGAAACCGAATCTGGCTTGTTATACAAAGTGGATAGCTTAGGTGACGGTAAAAAACCCGCGGCGGAAGACACTGTGGTGGTGCACTACAAAGGCACGCTAACAGATGGTACCCAATTTGATAGCTCTTACGATCGTGGCGAGCCAGCAACCTTCCCGCTTAATCGTGTGATCCCAGGTTGGACCGAAGGGGTGCAGCTGATGCCAGTTGGATCTAAATTTACCTTCGTGATCCCGCCAGAGCTGGCTTACGGTGACCAAGATACGGCGTCCATTCCTGCGAACTCAACGCTTGTGTTTGATGTTGAGCTACTGGAAATCAAAGACGATGCCAACAAAGAGAAGGCGAGTGAAGGGTAAACCTGACGCTTGTTTTCGCGCCAAAATGCCTCGGCTTTGCCGGGGCTTTTGCTTTTTTAGGGCCGGATTCTGTTAAACTTGGCTGAGATAAACACAGATTCACTGTCGAATAAGGATAGGCGTACGTGGTACCGACAGAGCATTTTGGCGCAGAAATCATGACAGAAAGCGAGCTCATTGAGCCGAATCCATTTACTGCGCAAGACAGTGTGATTTTACACTCTTATGCCGCGGTCGTAGACGGCTTGGCTGCGCTGATTGGCGAGCATTGTGAAATCGTATTGCACTCGCTAGAAGACTTGAACAAGTCAGCAATCAAAATTGCCAATGGTGAAAACACCGGTCGCCAAGTGGGGTCTCCCATCACGGATTTGGCCTTACGGATGTTGCGGGACATTGAGGGGTCTGAGCGTAATTTTTCTCACGCCTACTTTACGCGCGCGAAAAGCGGCACCTTAATGAAATCGATCACGGTTGCCATCCGCAATGGTGAAAGCCGCATTATCGGGCTGTTATGTATCAATATAAACTTGGATGCCCCTTTCTCTCAGGTGCTGCAAGCGTTTATGCCTGATGATCAAGCCAAGCAAGCCGCGTCATCGGTTAACTTTGCCAGTGATGTAGAAGAGCTGGTGGACCAAACCGTTGAGCGTACCATTGAAGAAGTCAACGCGGATAAAAGTGTGTCTAATAACACCAAGAACCGCCAAATTGTGATGGCGCTGTATGATAAAGGGATCTTTGATATCAAAGATGCTATTCACCGTGTCGCTGATAGGCTCAACATATCGAAGCACACTGTGTATCTTTACGTGCGCCAACGCAAAACGGGAGATGGGGAAAAATGAGCCTCAATTACGTACTCGTGGTCTCAGAGCCGGCTTATGGGACGCAACTTGCGCGTACGGCCTATCAATTTGCGTGTGCGGCCATTGCCAAAGGGCACAGTGTCAGCAAAGTGTTTTTCTACCAAGATGGTGTATTAAACGGGGCTGCGACAACGGTGCCTGCGAATGACGAATTTGACTTGGTTAATGCATGGCAGACTTTAGCCAATGAACATCAGGTTCAACTCGAAACCTGTGTGGCTGCCGCATTACGCCGCGGTATTGTGAGCGAGCAAGAAGCGATGCAGCATGGCTTGTCACAAGCGAACCTAGCTGATGGGTATCAACAAGCCGGTCTCGGAGCCTTAGCAGAAGCTTTGTTGACTGCCGATCGTGTACTGCAATTTTAAGAGGACGTATGCAACTCG
Organism: Salinivibrio proteolyticus; assembly: GCF_027286365.1. Classification (NCBI taxonomy): domain Bacteria; kingdom Pseudomonadati; phylum Pseudomonadota; class Gammaproteobacteria; order Vibrionales; family Vibrionaceae; genus Salinivibrio; species Salinivibrio proteolyticus. The sequence continues at coordinate 287,653 of NZ_CP114584.1, forward strand.
GGTTTGTTTTTTCAACCGCACCGCATGGTTCCGCGAGCGGACGAGAGGGGTTAGATGCGCTATTAGCGGCGTCAGCCTTTTGCGAAACGATTAGCGTGTTCTTCATTGGCGATGGGGTGATGCAATTGATTGATGGGCAGCGCCCAAGCACAGTGCTGAGTCGCGATTATATTGCCAGCTTTAAAATGCTACCGCTGTGTGATGTAGAAGATATCTATATTTGCCAAGCGTCACTGATGGCGAGAGGCATGGGTGATGCGGCGCGCGTGTTGACGGGCGAAGTGCTGGAACGTGAGCATATTCAGGCAAAGCTCGCTCGCTGCGATCGCATTCTGCATTTTTAAGAGAGTCAGATGCTACATATTATCAAATCGTCCCCTTATGCAACGCATGCGCTGTCGCACTGTTTGGCGTATGCCACTCCTGACAGTGTCATTGTCTTGATCAATGATGCTGTCCTCGGCGCACTGGCCGATAGCCCTCTGGGTGCGGCGCTTTTTACAGATAACCGTTCGGTTTATGTGCTAGAAGAAGATGTGATGGCCCGCGGGGTGCAAGCGCATCTACATCCGCAAGTTAAACAGATTGATATGCAAGGCTTGGTTCAACTCACTGAGGATCACGTCACGCAAATGACATGGTGATCGACTAGGCTATCGAAGGATAAAAATGCCTTCCTTGCTATCGGTGAAAAAACAGACGATGCAAAGATCTCTGTATAAATCTTGACACCCTATAAGTCGGCGCCTAAAATTTCGCGTCCCCGTTTTATTGGGGATAGATTTTTCACACTTATACGTTAAGTAATATCAGGAGCTATTTAATGGCAACTATTAACCAGCTGGTACGCAAACCACGCCTGAAGCAAGTTGCGAAAAGCAACGTGCCTGCGCTGGAAGCGTGTCCGCAAAAACGTGGTGTTTGTACTCGTGTTTACACCACTACGCCAAAAAAACCAAACTCAGCACTGCGTAAAGTATGCCGTGTGCGTTTGACTAACGGTTACGAAGTAACCTCATACATCGGTGGTGAAGGCCACAACCTGCAAGAGCACAGCGTTGTGCTTATCCGCGGCGGTCGTGTAAAAGACTTGCCGGGTGTGCGTTACCACACTGTTCGTGGCGCACTTGACTGTGCAGGCGTTAACGGCCGTAAACAAGGTCGTTCTAAGTACGGTGTGAAGCGTCCTAAGTCTTAATGGATTCCGTTAAGTAAGGCCAAACACTCAAACAATTGAATTTTGAAAAAACTGAAAAGTTTTGGATAAAACCTGAAGAAGACAACGGAGATAATCCATGCCACGTCGTCGCGTAATTGGTCAGCGTAAAATTCTTCCAGATCCTAAGTTCGGATCAGAATTGCTGGCAAAATTTGTGAACATCCTGATGGTTGACGGTAAGAAGTCAACTGCTGAAAAAATCGTTTACGGTGCACTAGACATCATGGCTGAGCGTTCTGGTAAAGAGCACTTGGCTGTATTCGAACAAGCTCTTGAAAACGTACGCCCAGCGGTCGAGGTTAAATCTCGCCGTGTAGGTGGTTCAACTTACCAAGTACCAGTAGAAGTACGTCCTGTGCGTCGTAACGCGCTGGCTATGCGTTGGTTGGTTGAAGCTGCTCGTAAGCGTGGTGAAAAATCTATGGCTCAGCGCCTGGCCAACGAGATGCTTGATGCGTCTGAAAACAAAGGTACTGCTGTTAAGAAACGTGAAGACGTTCACCGTATGGCAGACGCGAACAAAGCGTTCGCACATTACCGCTGGTAATGCCTTCATGGCGCGTCACTTCGGTGGCGCGCCGAACCCATTTTCTAAGGTTAACCTTAGTAAGAGGATACTATTGTGGCTCGTAAAACCCCTATCGAGCGCTACCGTAACATCGGTATTTGTGCTCACGTAGACGCCGGTAAAACCACCACTACCGAACGAATCCTGTTCTACACAGGCGTTAACCACAAGATTGGTGAGACCCACGACGGCGCGTCTACCATGGACTGGATGGAGCAGGAGCAAGAGCGTGGTATTACCATCACCTCTGCAGCAACCACCACTTTCTGGCAAGGTTCAGATCACCAATTCGAACAACACCGTGTTAACATCATCGACACCCCAGGACACGTTGACTTCACTATCGAAGTAGAGCGTTCACTGCGTGTTCTTGATGGTGCAGTTGTTGTTTTCTGTGGTTCTTCTGGTGTTGAGCCTCAGTCTGAAACCGTATGGCGTCAGGCTGACAAATATGAAGTTCCACGCATGGTTTTCGTCAACAAGATGGACCGTGCGGGCGCAGACTTCCTACGCGTTGTTGATCAAATCAAAAACCGTCTTGGCGCGACCCCTGTGCCAATTCACTTGAATATCGGTGCTGAAGACGAGTTCAAGGGCGTTATTGACCTGATCAAAATGAAAGCTATCAACTGGAATGAAGAAGACATGGGTATGACTTATACCTATGAAGAGATTCCAGCTGAACTTCAAGAGCAAGCAGAAGAGTGGCACAACTTCTTGATTGAGTCTGCTGCAGAAGCGTCTGAAGAGCTGATGGACAAGTACCTTGAAGATGGTGAATTGTCTGAAGAAGAAATCAAGAAGGCGCTGCGTCAGCGTACTCTAGATAACGAAATCGTATTGGCAACCTGTGGTTCTGCATTTAAGAACAAAGGTGTTCAGGCGGTACTGGATGCGGTTATCGAATTCCTACCTTCACCAATCGACGTTAAGTCAATCAAAGGTGAAGACGAAGACGGCAACCCAATTGAGCGTCACGCAGACGACAAAGAACCGTTCTCCGCGCTGGCATTCAAAATTGCAACTGACCCATTCGTAGGTACGCTGACCTTTATGCGTGTTTACTCGGGCGTTGTAAGCTCAGGCGACACTGTTTACAACTCTGTTAAGCAGAAGCGTGAGCGCCTAGGCCGTATCGTGCAGATGCACTCGAACAAGCGTGAAGAAATCAAAGAAATTCGCGCTGGTGACATCGCGGCCGCGGTTGGTCTAAAAGACGTAACCACGGGTGATACTCTGTGTGCGATGGATTCAAAAGTAATCCTAGAGCGTATGGAATTCCCTGATCCAGTTATTCAGATCGCGGTTGAGCCTAAGTCTAAAGCAGACCAAGAGAAAATGGGTATCGCGCTAGGTAAACTAGCAGCAGAAGATCCATCTTTCCGCGTTGAGTCTGACGAAGAGTCTGGCCAGACCCTGATTTCTGGTATGGGTGAGCTTCACCTAGACGTTATCGTTGACCGTATGCGTCGTGAGTTTAACGTTGAATGTAACGTTGGTAAGCCTCAGGTAGCGTACCGTGAAACTATCCGTGGTAGCACGGAAGTTGAAGGTAAGTTCGTTAAGCAGTCAGGTGGTCGTGGTCAGTTTGGTCACGTATGGCTGAAGCTTGAGCCATCTGAGCCAAACGAAGGCTTTGTCTTTGTTGACGAAATCGTTGGTGGTGTGGTTCCTCGTGAATACATCGGCGCGGTAGCGAAAGGCGTTGAAGAGCAAATGAAAAACGGTGTACTTGCCGGTTATCCAGTGCTCGACGTTAAAGCAACCCTGTACGATGGTTCTTACCACGATGTTGACTCCAACGAAATGGCGTTTAAGATCGCTGCATCAATGGCATTCAAGAAAGGTGCACTGCAAGCGCAACCTGTTATGCTTGAGCCAATGATGAAAGTAGAAGTAACTACGCCAGAAGAGTGGATGGGTGACGTTGTTGGTGACTTGAACCGTCGCCGTGGCCTGATTGGCGGTATGGACGAGGGCCCAGCGGGTCTGAAGATCGTACGTGCTCAGGTACCACTGTCTGAAATGTTCGGTTACGCCACTGACCTGCGTAGTGCAACTCAGGGTCGTGCTTCATACTCAATGGAATTCAGCGAGTATGGCGAAGTGCCTAAGAACATTGCCGACGCCCTGATTGCAGAGCGTAGCTAATTTTTATTAGTCTCGATGCCGGCGTGTTGTCGGCATCCAATACTGACTTCTGAGCTAGTTAGGTGTTGATACCTTTAGCTCACAACTAGGAAGGAAGACGATCGTGTCTAAAGAAAAATTTGAACGTACGAAACCGCACGTTAACGTTGGTACTATCGGCCACGTTGACCACGGTAAAACTACTCTGACTGCCGCTATCTGTACTGTACTTGCAAAAGTACACGGTGGTGCAGCGCGTGACTTCGCATCAATCGACAACGCACCAGAAGAGCGTGAGCGTGGTATCACCATCGCGACTTCGCACGTAGAATACGATACGCCAACTCGCCACTACGCGCACGTTGACTGCCCAGGGCACGCCGACTACGTGAAAAACATGATCACCGGTGCAGCGCAAATGGACGGTGGTATCCTAGTAGTAGCAGCGACTGATGGCCCAATGCCACAGACTCGTGAGCACATCCTGCTAGGCCGTCAGGTAGGCATCCCATACATCATCGTATTCATGAACAAATGTGACATGGTTGATGATGAAGAGCTGCTTGAGCTAGTTGAAATGGAAGTACGTGAGCTGCTTTCAGAGTATGACTTCCCAGGTGACGACTGCCCAGTAATCCAAGGTTCAGCACTAGGTGCTCTGAACGGTGAAGAGCAGTGGGAACAGAAGATTATTGAGCTAGCGGAAGCACTGGATTCTTACATCCCAGAGCCAGAGCGTGCGATCGACAAGCCGTTCATTCTGCCAATCGAAGACGTATTCTCAATCCAAGGCCGTGGTACTGTAGTAACTGGTCGTGTTGAGCAAGGCATCATCACCGTTGGTGACGAAGTAGAAATCGTGGGCATGAAAGACACCACCAAGACCACTTGTACTGGTGTTGAAATGTTCCGTAAGCTTCTAGACGAAGGCCGTGCTGGTGAGAACGTTGGTGTTCTTCTGCGTGGTACTAAGCGTGACGAAGTTGAGCGTGGTCAAGTACTGGCGAAGCCTGGTTCAATCACCCCGCACACTAAGTTCGAGTCAGAAGTGTACGTACTGTCTAAAGACGAAGGCGGCCGTCATACTCCGTTCTTCAAAGGCTACCGTCCACAGTTCTACTTCCGTACAACTGACGTGACCGGTACTATCGAACTGCCAGAAGGCGTTGAGATGGTAATGCCTGGTGACAACATCAAGATGGTTGTTGAGTTGATCGCGCCAATCGCGATGGACGAAGGTCTACGTTTCGCTATCCGTGAAGGTGGCCGTACCGTAGGTGCTGGTGTTGTTGCTAACATCATCGCGTAATGCGTTGAGTTAAACATACCACTGAAAAAGGAGCGCATTGCGCTCCTTTTTTTATGGCAGCACCCCAGACATTGACCGTATGGCGCTTTGGCTTTACGCGATCTTTTTTGCTTGTGTAGCTATTACGTAAATAATCAATTGTTATATAAAAACCCTTTACCTGAAGCGCAATGCAAACTATTCTCGTTATAGTTTATGTTGTAGGGTGAGAATAATGTTTGTATGTATTTGCCATGCTGTATCGGATAAAACCATTAAGCAGCTTGTGAATCAACAAGGCGTGACTAGCATTCGCGAACTGCGTCGGCTCACTCCGCTGGGTTCACAGTGTGGTAAATGTGTGCGTCAGGCCAAAGAGGTGATTCACGATCAGGTGCAAGTGATTACGTTACAGCAAGCGAGCTAACTCAGGAGTACTGAGTAAAATTTGACAGCCTCCTTATGGGTTCTACAGTTGATAAATAGAACCCATAAGGAGGCTTTTGCCATGAAAGGCGACCCAAAATCGATTGCGTTTTTAAATACCGTGCTCGGCAATGAACTTATTGCCATCAACCAGTACTTCCTTCATGCACGTATGTTCAAAGACTGGGGCTTAAAAGTCATTGCTCATAAAGAATATGAAGAGTCGATTGATGAGATGAAGCACGCGGACAAGTTGATTGAGCGCATCTTGTTCTTAGAAGGGATGCCGAACTTACAAGATTTAGGTAAATTACGTATCGGCGAAGATACGCAAGAAATTTTTGAGTGTGACCTCGCGCTAGAGATGCAGGCACACGAAGACTTGAAAGAAGCCATTGCCTACACCGAAAGCATACGCGATTACGTCTCGCGAGATTTGTTCCAGTATATTCTCGATGATGAGGAAGAACACATTGATTGGCTGGAGACTCAGCTAGGTCTGATTGAGAAAGTGGGACTCGAAAATTATAACCAAGCGCAGATGATTGAAGATGCGAGCGATAAAGACTAAGGCGAGGCTTACGCTATCGCGGTAGATGAACGCACCCCATGGGTGCGTTTTTGTTTGGGCTTATTTTTTAACCAAGACTTGCAATAGGGTGCGGCATCGGTATAATGCTGCGCACTGCTTAAGTCTTCGGACTTCCGACGCAGTTGTGAACCAATGAGCATCGAGGAATGGAACAGTAAACTGTTCGTTTAATGTATACTCCGCTTATGTTCGCAGTCATAATATAATGGCTGACAATGTGCCTAATTTTGGCACTACGGTTTCACATAAATTAATCGGCATTCCCTCGCTCTAGTGAGGTAGAATGGCGATATTGTTTGTGTAAAAATTTTTGAATTTGGAGCTCTGTCTCATGCAGAACCAACGTATCCGTATCCGCCTAAAGGCGTTCGATCATCGCTTGATCGATCAGTCTACCGCGGAAATCGTTGAAACCGCTAAGCGCACTGGCGCACAGGTTAAGGGTCCAATCCCTCTACCTACTCGTAAAGAGCGCTTCACCGTTCTTATTTCTCCGCACGTAAACAAAGACGCACGTGACCAGTACGAGATTCGTACTCACAAACGTCTGATCGACATCGTTGAGCCAACAGACAAGACTGTTGACGCTCTGATGCGTCTTGACCTTGCTGCGGGCGTTGATGTTCAAATCAGCCTGGGCTAAGGGGGAGTAGATAATGATTGGTCTAGTCGGTCGTAAAGTCGGTATGACTCGTATCTTCAACGAAGATGGCGTATCTATCCCGGTAACCGTAGTTGAAGTTGAAGCGAACCGTGTTGCTCAGGTGCGTAAGCCTGAAGTTGACGGTTATGCCGCAATTCAAGTTACTACAGGCGCGAAGAAAGCAAACCGTGTAAATAAGGCACAAGCTGGCCACTTTGCGAAAGCAGGTGTTGAAGCGGGCCGCGGTCTGTGGGAATTCCGTCTGGAAAATGGTGAAGAGTTCGAAGTTGGCGCTGAGCTAAACGTTGATCTATTCGCTGAAATCAAAAAAGTAGACGTTACTGGCACGTCAAAAGGTAAGGGCTTCCAAGGCGGCGTTAAGCGTTGGAACTTCCGTACTCAAGACATGAGCCACGGTAACTCTTTGTCTCACCGTGCTCCTGGTTCTATCGGTCAATGTCAGACTCCAGGTCGCGTATTCAAAGGCAAAAAAATGGCAGGTCACATGGGTGCTGAGCGTGTAACGACTCAAAACCTAGAGATCGTACGTGTTGACACTGAGCGCAATCTGCTTCTTATCAAAGGTGCAGTCCCAGGTGCTACAGGTGGCAACGTGATCGTTAAACCAGCCGTTAAAGCGTAACGTCGAGGAGATAGTAATGGAATTGGTAGTCAAAGGCGCCGACGCGCTAACTGTTTCCGAAACTACCTTCGGGCGTGAATTCAACGAAGCCCTGGTTCACCAGGTAGTCGTTGCATACGCAGCTGGTGCCCGTCAAGGTACTCGCGCTCAGAAAACTCGTTCAGACGTATCTGGTGGCGGTGCTAAGCCATGGCGTCAGAAGGGTACTGGTCGCGCCCGTGCAGGTACAATCCGCAGCCCAATCTGGCGCAGCGGTGGTGTCACTTTCGCAGCTCGTCCTCAGGACCACAGCCAGAAAGTTAACAAAAAGATGTACCGTGGTGCTCTGAAGAGCATTCTGTCAGAGCTAGTTCGTCAAGAGCGCTTGATCGTTGTTGATAACTTCTCTGTTGAAGCACCAAAAACTAAAGAGCTTGTCGCTAAGCTGAAAGAGCTTGAGCTGAACGACGCTCTGATCGTAACTGCAGAAGTTGATGAGAATCTGTTCCTTGCTGCACGTAACCTGTACAAGGTTGACGTACGCGATGCAGGTACCATCGACCCAGTTAGCTTGATCGCTTTCGACAAAGTCGTGATGACTGCTGAAGCAGTTAAACAAGTTGAGGAGATGCTGGCATGATCACTGAAGAGCGTATCCTAAAAGTTCTGCGTGCTCCGCACATCTCTGAAAAAGCAACGATGGCTGCTGAAAGCGCGAACACTATCGTGTTTAAAGTAGCTAAAGAAGCAACTAAGAAAGAGATCAAAGCGGCAGTTGAAAAACTGTTCGAAGTTGAAGTTAAGTCTGTTCGTACCCTAGTAGTTAAGGGTAAGACCAAACGTCAAGGTATGCGCGAAGGTCGCCGTAGCGATTGGAAAAAAGCGTACGTTATCTTGAAAGAAGGTCAGGACATCGACTTCGTTGGCGGCGCAGAGTAAGACGGAGGAGTAACAGCAAATGGCTATTATCAAATGTAAGCCGACTTCACCGGGTCGTCGTCACCTTGTTAAAGTGGTTAACCCAGATCTTTATAAGGGCAAGCCATACGCACCACTACTAGAGAAAAACTCTAAGTCTGGTGGTCGTAATAACAACGGTCGAATCACAGTGCGTCATATCGGTGGTGGTCACAAACATCATTACCGTGTAATTGACTTCAAACGTACTAAAGACGGTATCCCAGCGAAAGTTGAGCGTCTTGAATACGATCCAAACCGCAGTGCAAACATCGCGCTTGTACTTTATGCGGATGGTGAACGTCGTTACATCATTGCACCTAAAGGCCTAAAAGCCGGTGATCAGATCCAATCTGGTGCAGATGCAGCTATCAAGGTAGGTAACACCCTGCCAATGCGTAACATCCCAGTGGGTTCTACTATCCACAACATCGAGCTGAAACCTGGTAAAGGCGCTCAGCTTGCACGTTCTGCGGGTGCTTATGCTCAGATCGTTGCTCGTGACGGTGCATATGTCACACTCCGCCTGCGCAGCGGTGAAATGCGTAAAGTTCTTGCTGAAGGTCGTGCGACCCTAGGCGAAGTGGGTAATTCAGAGCACATGCTACGCGAACTGGGTAAAGCCGGTGCGTCACGCTGGAAAGGCGTACGTCCAAGCGTACGTGGTGTTGCAATGAACCCAGTTGACCACCCACACGGTGGTGGTGAAGGCCGTACCTCAGGTGGTCGTCACCCAGTATCACCTTGGGGTATGCCAACTAAAGGCTTCAAGACCCGTAAGAACAAACGTACCGACAAGTACATCGTACGTCGTCGTAACAAGTAATTATTATCAGAGGATAAGCCATGCCACGTTCTCTCAAGAAAGGTCCTTTTATTGACCTGCACTTGCTGAAGAAGGTAGAGAAAGCGGTGGAAAGCGGTGACAAGAAGCCTTTAAAGACTTGGTCCCGTCGTTCAATGATCATCCCACAGATGATCGGATTGACCATCGCTGTCCATAATGGTCGTCAGCATGTACCCGTTTTCGTTTCTGAAGAAATGATCGGTCACAAGCTGGGCGAGTTTGCACCAACACGTACTTATCGCGGCCACGCTGCTGATAAGAAAGCTAAGAAGCGTTAAGGGGTAAGAAATGGAAGCTATTGCTAAACATCGCTTTGCTCGTATCTCGCCTCAAAAAGCACGTTTGGTTGCGGATCAAGTGCGCGGTAAAGACGTAGCACAAGCACTAGAAATTCTGACTTTCAGCAACAAAAAAGCGGCTGATCTGGTTAAGAAAGTGTTGGAATCTGCTATTGCAAACGCCGAGCATAACGAAGGTGCGGATATCGACGATCTAAGCGTCGCCAAAGTCTTCGTTGATGAAGGCCCAATCATGAAGCGTATTATGCCTCGTGCAAAAGGCCGTGCCGATCGCATCTTGAAGCGTTCTAGCCACATCACTGTTGTTGTAGCAGACCGCTAAGAGACGAGGAGATAAAGCAATGGGTCAAAAAGTACATCCTAATGGTATTCGTCTAGGCATCGTAAAGCCTTGGAATTCCACTTGGTTTGCTAATAACCAAGATTTCGCTGACAACCTAGACGGCGACTTTAAGGTACGTCAGTTCTTGACTAACGAACTGAAAAAAGCGTCAGTATCTCGCATCGTTATCGAGCGCCCTGCCAAGAGCATCCGTGTGACCATTCACACTGCACGCCCTGGTGTGGTTATCGGTAAGAAAGGCGAAGACGTTGAGAAGCTACGCGCACATGTTGCGAAACTAGCCGGTGTACCAGCGCAAATCAACATCGCTGAAGTACGTAAGCCAGAGCTGGACGCACAACTTGTTGGCGACAGCATCGCTTCTCAGCTAGAGCGCCGTGTTATGTTCCGTCGTGCGATGAAGCGCGCGGTACAAAACGCAATGCGTCTAGGTGCCAAAGGTATCAAAGTAGAAGTAAGCGGCCGTCTAGGCGGTGCTGAAATTGCTCGTACCGAGTGGTACCGTGAAGGCCGTGTGCCACTGCACACACTTCGTGCTGACATTGATTACGCAACTTCTTCTGCTCACACCACTTACGGTGTTATCGGCATTAAAACCTGGATCTTCAAAGGTGAAGTTCTAGGCGGAATGGCTGAAGTGGAGCAAAAGGCTGACAAGCCGAAGAAGCAGCGTAAAGGCCGTAAGTAAGGAGTCTATCGATGCTTCAACCAAAACGTACTAAGTTCCGCAAGACTTTTAAAGGTCGTAACCGCGGTCTGGCGCACGGTACTGACGTAAGCTTCGGTACCTATGGCCTGAAAGCTGTTGGTCGCGGTCGTATCACTGCGCGTCAAATTGAGGCGGCTCGTCGTGCGATGACTCGTCACATTAAACGTCAGGGTCAAATCTGGATCCGTATCTTCCCAGACAAACCAATTACTGGTAAGCCGTTGGAAGTTCGTATGGGTAAGGGTAAAGGTTCAGTAGATTACTGGGTTGCCCAAATCCAACCAGGTAAAGTCCTGTACGAAATGGATGGTGTTCCTGAATCACTGGCTCGCGAAGCGTTTGAACTGGCTTCACGTAAGCTACCGATCAAAACCACTTTCGTAACTAAGGCGGTGATGTGATGAAAGCACAAGAACTACGTGAAAAGACTGTTGAGCAGCTGAACGAAGAGCTGATGGGTCTGCTGCGTGAGCAGTTTAACCTGCGCATGCAAGCGGCTACTGGCCAGCTTCAGCAAACTCACACTCTTAAAGCTGTTCGTCGCGATATCGCACGTGTTAAAACCGTATTGACTGAGAAGGCTAGCGCATAATGAGCGAGAACATCCGCACTCAGCAAGGTCGCGTTGTCAGCGACAAAGGCGATAAGACTATCGTTGTTGCTATCGAGCGTTTTGTGAAACACCCTATCTACGGTAAGTACATCAAGCGCACGACCAAGCTGCACGTTCACGATGAATCTAACGAGTGTAACCAAGGTGACACTGTAGAAGTTCGTGAGTGTCGTCCAATCTCTAAGACTAAGTCTTGGACATTGGTTCGCGTTGTTGAAAAAGCGCGCATCTAAGCGATTTTTCAAACAATATAAGTCAAACGGCTCTCATTTGGGGGGCCGTTTATTTTTTTATCTACCCATCCGGTCAAAATAGTGTTATTATTCGCCGCCCTTGTAATAAGGCAGCCCGACCCGAGATGGGTCTAGATGTAATAACAGCGGAGCACTAACAATGATCCAAATGCAAAGTATGCTGGACGCAGCCGATAACTCCGGCGCTCGCAGTGTAATGTGTATTAAGGTTCTGGGTGGCTCTCACCGTCGTTACGCCCATGTTGGCGACATCATCAAAGTTACCGTTAAGGAAGCAATTCCACGCGGTAAAGTGAAAAAAGGTGATGTGCTTAAGGCGGTGGTAGTTCGCACCCGTAAAGGCGTACGTCGTCCAGACGGCTCTGTCATTCGCTTCGACCGTAATGCTTGCGTGTTGTTGAACAACACGAACGAGCAACCAGTCGGCACACGTATCTTTGGCCCTGTGACACGCGAACTTCGTACTGAAAAGTTCATGAAGATTGTGTCTCTGGCGCCTGAAGTTCTGTAAGGAGCGATCTCATGGCAGCTAAAATCCGTCGTAACGACGAAGTTATCGTTCTTGTCGGTAAAGACAAAGGCAAGAAAGGTAAAGTATCTAAGGTTCTACCGACCGGTAAAGTTATCGTTGAAGGTATTAACCTCGTTAAGAAACACCAGAAGCCTGTACCGGCTCTGGGCGTTCAAGGTGGCATCGTAGAAAAAGAAGCCGCTATTGACGTTTCAAACGTGGCAATCTTTAACGCAGCAGCTGGTAAAGGTGACCGTGTAGGCTTCCGATTTGAAGACGGCAAAAAAGTACGTTTTTTCAAATCGACTGGCGAAACTATTAAGTAATTCTGGAGTAGTACAATGGCGAAACTGCATGATTACTACAAAGAGACCGTTGTAGCTGAGCTTTCTAAGCAATTTGGCTACAAGAGCATCATGCAAGTCCCAAGGATCGAAAAGATCACCCTTAACATGGGTGTGGGCGAAGCTCTGAACGACAAAAAACTGCTTGAAAATGCAGCTGCTGATATGACCGCAATTTCTGGTCAAAAGCCGCTGATCACCAAAGCACGTAAGTCAGTTGCAGGCTTTAAGATCCGTGAGGGCTACCCGATTGGTTGTAAAGTAACCCTACGTGGCGAGCGTATGTGGGACTTCTTTGAGCGTCTAATCGCAATCGCAGTTCCTCGTATCCGTGACTTCCGTGGTCTGAACCCGAAAGCGTTCGACGGTCGCGGTAACTACAGCATGGGCGTTCGCGAGCAAATCATCTTCCCTGAGATTGACTACGATAAAGTCGATCGTATCCGTGGTCTTGATATTACTATCACTACCACTGCAGGTACTGATGAGGAAGGTCGAGCTCTGCTGGCTGCCTTTAACTTCCCATTCCGTAAGTAAGGTGAAGGGTTACTGTTATGGCTAAAAAATCCATGAAAGCACGCGATGTAAAGCGTGCGAAGCTCGCAGCCCGTTACGCTGAAAAGCGTGATAACCTGCGTGCGATCATTAAGAATGTAAACACGTCAGACGAAGAGCGTTGGGACGCAGTCCTGAAGCTTCAGTCGCTACCACGTGATTCTGCGAAGTCTCGTCAGCGTAACCGCTGTAACCAGACTGGTCGTCCACATGGCTACCTACGCAAATTCGGCCTAAGCCGAATCAAGGTTCGTGAAGCTTGCATGAAAGGCGAGATTCCGGGTCTGCGTAAGGCAAGCTGGTAATTGAATCACGGGAGTAAAGACTTATGAGCATGCAAGATCCGATCTCGGATATGCTGACCCGCCTTCGCAACGGTCAGGCAGCAAAAAAAGTTGCTGTAAAAATGCCTTCGTCAAAGCTGAAAGTGGCAATTGCTGAGCTACTAAAAGCAGAAGGTTACGTGGCTGAGTACGCTGTAAGTGGCGATGCCAAGCCTGAACTGGAAGTGACGTTGAAATACTTCGAATCTAAACCAGTTATCGAGCAAATCCAACGTGTTAGCCGTCCAGGTCTGCGCATCTACAAAAAGAAAGATGAGCTTCCTTCTGTGATGGGTGGCCTTGGTATTGCAGTTGTTTCAACTTCGAAAGGTTTGATGACCGATCGCGCAGCTCGCAAAGCGGGTCTGGGCGGTGAAATCATCTGCTACGTAGCGTAATAAGGAGTAGGAAATGTCTCGTGTTGCAAAAGCACCTGTCGTAGTTCCTGCCGGCGTAGAGGTGAAACTTAACGGTCAGGACATCACTGTAAAAGGAAGCAAAGGCGAACTAAGCCGTACGCTTCACGATATGGTGAAAGTAAACCAAGAAGACAACACCATTACCTTTGCACCAAGTGTAGAGCACGTTAAAGCATGGGCTCATGCTGGTACTGCTCGCGCACTGGTTAACAGCATGGTTGTTGGTGTGACAGAAGGCTTTACCAAGAAGCTAATCCTGAAGGGTGTTGGTTACCGTGCAACTGTTGCGGGTAACAAACTTAACCTGACACTTGGCTTCTCTCACCCAGTAGAACACGTTCTACCTGAGGGTATTAAGGCAGAGTGCCCAAGCCAAACTGAAATTGTTATCAGCGGTGCTGATAAACAAGCGGTTGGCCAGGTCGCTGCTGAAATCCGCGCATACCGCAAGCCAGAGCCTTACAAAGGCAAAGGCGTTCGTTACTCTGACGAAGTTGTGCGTACTAAAGAAGCTAAGAAGAAGTAAGGTAACACTATGGATAAGAAAGCATCTCGTATCCGTCGTGCGACCAAAGCACGACGCAAGATCGCGGAAATGGGTGCGACTCGCCTGGTGGTACACCGTACTCCACGTCATGTGTACGCACAGGTTATCGCTGGTAACGGCGCGGAAGTCATCGCCGCTGCTTCTACCGTAGAAAAAGCGATCCGTGAACAAGTTAAGAGCACCGGTAACAAAGACGCCGCAGCAGCAGTAGGTAAAATCATTGCTGAGCGTGCGAAGGAAAAAGGCATCGAAGCTGTTGCTTTTGACCGTTCCGGTTTCCAATACCACGGCCGTGTGGCTGCACTGGCAGATGCTGCCCGTGAAGCTGGTCTGAAATTCTAAGGTAGGTGGAAGATGGCTAACGATAAACAACAAAGTGATTTGCATGAAAAGCTGATCGCTGTAAACCGTGTATCTAAAACGGTTAAAGGTGGTCGCATCTTTACCTTCACCGCCCTGACTGTGGTTGGTGATGGTAACGGTCGCGTTGGTTTCGGCTACGGTAAAGCCCGTGAAGTACCAGCAGCGATTCAGAAATCAATGGAAAAAGCGCGCCGTAACATGATTACTGTAGCGCTGAAAGACGGTACTCTTCACCACGCTGTTAAAGGCCGCCACACTGGTTCTAAAGTGTACATGCAGCCAGCATCAGAAGGTACGGGTATCATCGCCGGTGGTGCGATGCGTGCTGTGCTTGAGGTTGCGGGCGTTCAAGACGTTCTGGCCAAAGCATACGGTTCTACCAACCCAATCAACATCGTTCGTGCAACGATCGATGGTCTGGGTGGTATGAAGTCTCCAGAGATGGTAGCTGCTAAGCGTGGCATGCCTGTTAACGAAATTCTGGGGTAATACGACATGGCTAAGACAATTAAAGTAACACAGACTCGTAGCGCTATCGGCCGTTTGCCGAAGCACAAAGCGACCCTGCGTGGCTTGGGCCTACGTCGCATCAACCACACTGTTGAACTTGAAGATACTCCGTGCGTGCGCGGTATGATCAATCAAGTCAACTACATGGTTAAAGTGGAGGAGTAATCACATGCGTTTGAATACTCTATCTCCGGCTGCAGGCTCAAAGCCTTCTGCTAAGCGTGTAGGCCGTGGTATTGGTTCAGGTCTGGGTAAAACTGGTGGCCGTGGTCACAAAGGTCAGAAATCACGTTCAGGTGGTTCTGTACGCCCAGGTTTCGAAGGCGGTCAAATGCCTTTGAAACAGCGTCTGCCAAAATTTGGTTTTACATCGCGCAAGAGCCTAACTTCTGCTGAAGTTCGCCTAAGCGAACTAGCAAAAGTTGAAGGTGACGTGGTAAGCCTAGAGTCACTAAAAGCAGCGAACGTTGTTGCACAAGACACCCGTACGGCGAAAATCGTACTGTCTGGTGAAATCGCTCGCGCTGTGACTGTTAAAGGTGTTCGTGTCACTAAAGGCGCTAAAGCGGCAATCGAAGCTGCAGGCGGTAAAATCGAGGAATAATTTAGCTCGAGGACGAGGTACAGATGGCAAAACAACCAGGACAAAACTTCAGTAGTGCACAAGGCGGGATCGCGGAGCTGAAAAGCCGTCTACTTTTTGTAGCTATGGCATTATTGGTATTCCGTGCCGGCTCTTTTGTGCCAATTCCTGGTATTGACGCTGCTGTACTTGCCGATCTGTTCGAACAGCAACAAGGGACCATCATTGACTTGGTAAACATGTTCTCTGGTGGTGCCCTTGAGCGTGCTTCGATACTGGCACTGGGGATCATGCCGTACATCTCGGCATCGATCATTGTCCAGTTACTGTCAGTGGTTCACCCCGCGTTAGCGGAGTTGAAGAAAGAGGGCGAATCTGGCCGTCGTAAGATAAGCCAGTACACCCGCTACGGCACGCTTGTGTTGGCAACCTTCCAAGCAATTGGAATTGCGACCGGGTTACCAAGTATGATGCCAGGTCTGGTGATTAATCCAGGTCCTGCTTTTTACTTTACTGCGGTAGTCAGTTTGGTCACAGGCACCATGTTCTTGATGTGGTTGGGTGAACAAATTACCGAACGCGGTATTGGTAATGGTATCTCGCTGATTATTTTCACCGGGATTGTCGCAGGTCTGCCACCGGCAATTGGACAGACAATAGAGCAAGCGCGTCAAGGCGACATGTCTCCGCTTCTCTTGCTAGGTATTGCTGTTATCGCGTTGGCGGTAATCTACTTTGTGGTCTTCATGGAGCGTGGTCAACGTCGTATCGTCGTTAACTATGCGAAGCGCCAACAAGGTCGTCGTGTCTTTGCAGCGCAAAGCACGCACTTGCCACTGAAAATTAACATGGCAGGGGTTATCCCAGCGATCTTTGCATCAAGTATTATTTTGTTCCCTGGCACACTTGCTAACTGGTTTGGTAAGGGTGATCAGACAAGCTGGCTGACCGACGTGTCTTTGGCACTAAGTCCTGGCCAACCGGCTTACGTAATACTTTATGCGGCGGCGATTATCTTCTTCTGCTTTTTCTATACAGCGTTGGTGTTTAACCCTCGTGAAACGGCAGATAACTTGAAGAAGTCAGGAGCGTTCGTACCTGGTATTCGCCCGGGTGAGCAGACTGCTAAATACATTGATAAAGTGATGACACGTTTGACCCTCGCGGGCGCCATGTACATTACCTTTATCTGTCTGATCCCCGAGTTCATGATGATTGCGTGGGATGTCCACTTCTACTTTGGTGGTACATCACTACTTATCGTAGTAGTCGTAATCATGGACTTTATGGCTCAAGTTCAGACTCATTTGATGTCTCAACAATATGAGTCCGTGTTGAAAAAAGCCAACCTTAAAGGCTACGGCCGCTAATAGGTTGTCTATTTACGGAGTTTAGCAATGAAAGTTCGTGCTTCCGTTAAGAAAATCTGCCGTAACTGTAAAGTGATCAAGCGTAACGGTGTCGTTCGCGTGATCTGCAGTGAGCCTAAGCACAAGCAGCGCCAAGGCTAATAGCAGAATATTTTTCTTGCAAAATGAGGTCAGGCTGGCTACATTAGCCAGCCCACCTTTTGTATGTGCAAAAGAAGTGGTTATGCCGCTGCGTATCCTCAACGGGCTCTGCAGCGGTTCTACTTGAAAAGTACTAGGAGTGAATAGTGGCCCGTATAGCAGGCATTAACATTCCTGATCAAAAGCACGCTGTAATCGCACTGACTGCGATTTACGGTGTCGGCAAAACTACCTCTCAGGCTATCCTAGCCGAAGCAGGTATTGCTGAAAGCACTAAGATCAGTGAACTATCAGAAGAGCAGATCGACCAGTTGCGTGACGGTGTAGCCAAGTACACTGTAGAAGGCGATCTACGTCGTGAAATTTCCATGAACATCAAGCGTCTTATGGACCTTGGCTGTTACCGCGGTTTGCGTCATCGTCGCAGCTTGCCACTTCGTGGTCAGCGTACGAAGACCAACGCACGTACCCGTAAGGGTCCGCGCAAACCGATCAAGAAATAATCGGGGTAGGTAAGTACTATGGCTAAACAACCAACTCGCGCACGTAAACGCGTACGCAAGCAAGTTGCTGATGGCGTTGCGCACATTCATGCGTCTTTCAACAACACAATCGTTACGATCACTGACCGTCAAGGCAACGCTCTAGCATGGGCTACTGCCGGTGGTTCAGGTTTCCGTGGTTCTCGTAAGTCGACTCCATATGCTGCACAGGTTGCTGCAGAGCGTTGTGGTGAGATGGCGAAAGAATACGGCCTGAAAAACCTCGAAGTGATGGTTAAAGGTCCAGGTCCAGGTCGCGAATCCACTATCCGTGCCCTGAACGCGGCGGGCTACCGCATCACTAACATTGTTGATGCGACTCCGATCCCGCACAACGGTTGTCGTCCACCTAAGAAACGCCGCGTTTAATCACGCTTAGTGCTGTTTCTTAGAATATTGGAGAAAGATCATGGCAAGATATTTGGGTCCTAAGCTGAAGCTTAGCCGTCGCGAAGGTACTGACTTGTTCCTTAAGTCAGGCGTACGCGCGATTGATACCAAGTGTAAAATTGATAACGTCCCAGGCGTTCACGGTCAGCGTCGCGGCCGTCTGTCTGACTATGGCGTTCAGCTTCGCGAGAAGCAAAAAGTACGTCGTATCTACGGCGTAATGGAAAAGCAGTTCCGTAACTACTACAAAGATGCTGCCCGTATTAAAGGTAATACAGGTGAAAACCTGCTTCAGCTTCTTGAAGGTCGCCTAGACAACGTAGTTTACCGCATGGGATTTGGTGCAACTCGCGCCGAAGCTCGCCAGCTGGTAAGCCACAAAGCGATCCTAGTTAACGGCAAAGTTGTTAACGTACCTTCTTTCAAGGTTTCGGCAAACGACGTTGTTAGCATTCGTGAGAAAGCTAAGAACCAAGCGCGCATCAAAGCAGCACTAGAAATCGCTGCACAGCGCGAGCTGCCAACTTGGATCGAAGTAGACAGCAAGAAGATGGAAGGCACATTCAAGCGCCTACCAGAGCGTTCTGATTTGTCTGCTGACATCAACGAACACCTGATCGTCGAGCTTTACTCTAAGTAAGGCTAAACTAAAGAGAGGACATAATGCAGGGTTCTGTAACAGAATTTCTTAAGCCGCGTCTGGTTGATATCGAACAAGTCAGCTCTACGCACGCAAAAGTAACTCTTGAACCTCTAGAGCGTGGCTTTGGCCATACTCTGGGGAATGCGCTACGTCGTATCCTACTTTCATCAATGCCAGGCTGTGCGGTGACGGAAGTTGAAATTGACGGCGTACTGCACGAGTACAGCACCAAAGAAGGGGTTCAGGAAGATATCCTGGAAATCCTACTTAACCTTAAAGGCCTAGCCGTTAAGGTTGAGGGTAAAGATGAAGTTATCCTTACTCTGACCAAGTCTGGTGCAGGCCCTGTTGTTGCAGGCGACATCACCCATGATGGTGGTGTTGAGATTGCGAACCCAGAACACGTTATCTGCCACCTGACTGATGCAAACGCTGAAATTAGCATGCGTATCAAGGTAGAGCGTGGTCGTGGCTATGTACCAGCGTCTGCGCGCATTCACAGCGAAGACGACGAGCGTCCAATCGGCCGCTTGCTTGTTGATGCAACGTTCAGCCCAGTAGACCGTATTGCTTACAAAGTTGAAGCAGCACGTGTTGAACAGCGTACTGACCTCGACAAGCTTGTTATCGATATGGAAACTAACGGTACACTGGATCCTGAGGAAGCGATTCGCCGTGCAGCAACCATCCTAGCTGAACAGCTAGATGCGTTTGTTGACCTGCGAGACGTGCGCGTCCCTGAGGAGAAAGAAGAGAAGCCAGAGTTCGATCCGATCCTACTGCGTCCTGTAGACGATCTTGAACTAACTGTTCGCTCTGCCAACTGTTTGAAAGCAGAAGCGATTCACTATATCGGTGATCTGGTACAGCGTACTGAGGTTGAGCTTCTGAAAACGCCAAACCTTGGTAAGAAGTCTTTGACTGAAATTAAAGACGTGCTGGCTTCACGTGGTCTGTCTCTAGGCATGCGCCTAGAAAACTGGCCGCCAGCATCAATCGCTGAAGATTAATCAGATACTGATTATTTAGTTAGAAGGATTAGGTCATGCGCCATCGTAAGAGTGGTCGTCAACTCAATCGCAACAGCAGCCATCGTA
>NZ_CP114584.1:312500-322500 GCF_027286365.1 Salinivibrio proteolyticus
CACCCGAGACTCAGTGAAATTGAAATCGCAGTGAAGATGCTGTGTACCCGCGGCTAGACGGAAAGACCCCGTGAACCTTTACTACAGCTTGGCACTGAACATTGAGCCTACATGTGTAGGATAGGTGGGAGGCTTTGAAGCGGCGACGCCAGTTGCTGTGGAGCCATCCTTGAAATACCACCCTTGTATGTTTGATGTTCTAACTTAGCCCCGTTATCCGGGGTGAGGACAGTGCCTGGTGGGTAGTTTGACTGGGGCGGTCTCCTCCCAAAGAGTAACGGAGGAGCACGAAGGTGGGCTAATCACGGTCGGACATCGTGAGGTTAGTGCAATGGCATAAGCCCGCTTAACTGCGAGAGTGACGGCTCGAGCAGGTACGAAAGTAGGTCATAGTGATCCGGTGGTTCTGAATGGAAGGGCCATCGCTCAACGGATAAAAGGTACTCCGGGGATAACAGGCTGATACCGCCCAAGAGTTCATATCGACGGCGGTGTTTGGCACCTCGATGTCGGCTCATCACATCCTGGGGCTGAAGTCGGTCCCAAGGGTATGGCTGTTCGCCATTTAAAGTGGTACGCGAGCTGGGTTTAGAACGTCGTGAGACAGTTCGGTCCCTATCTGCCGTGGGCGTTGGATGATTGAGGGGAGCTGCTCCTAGTACGAGAGGACCGGAGTGGACGAACCGCTGGTGTTCGGGTTGTGTCGCCAGACGCATTGCCCGGTAGCTAAGTTCGGCACAGATAAGCGCTGAAAGCATCTAAGCGCGAAGCTGGCCCCGAGATGAGTCATCCCTAGAGCTTCGAGCTCTCTAAAGGGTTGTCGTAGACTACGACGTTGATAGGCAGGGTGTGTAAGCGCTGTGAGGCGTTGAGCTAACCTGTACTAATTGCCCGTGAGGCTTAACCATACAACACCCAAGAGGTTTTGGGTTGGACTTAAAATAAGCCAGTTGATTGTGGCGAGAACGAACAGCTTTCTAGATTAAGTGTTTTGACTGAAAAGTGAAGACACACAAAATTTTGCTTGGCGACCATAGCGCTTTGGACCCACCTGATTCCATGCCGAACTCAGTAGTGAAACGAAGCAGCGCCGATGGTAGTGTGGGGTCTCCCCATGTGAGAGTAGGACATCGCCAGGCTTGCTTTCTTGTTTTCAGATTTTTTGAAAAATCTGAAGGCAAAAACGAATTGAAGTATCAAAGCAGATTGACGTAAGACTTTGATGAGAAAACACCAAGCCCTGATCTTATGGTCGGGGCTTTTTTGCATCTTGAGGGTATATTAGCCCTGTGCGCCTCGCTGCAAAATTCCCGTCACACAGACACAATTCAATCATCAAAGCAGATGAACATAAGACGTTAAGCTCAATCACTACGCTCTGAACTGACAGTCGGGGCCAATTCTTATCGCAGTAATCTTGCGTAAGACTGGTACGGGGGACGCGATGCGTTGGGCGTTGTGGCATCTACATATAGATATGCCGAGGTGTGAGCGGCAGCCATTATTATGATCCGTGCTGATTCGTATTTAGCAGGCATAAAAAAGCCCCCAATTTTGGCTGTCTCTTGATCACATCTCAGAGGTCAAGAGACTGGGCTAGTAGGTAACCTTCAAGGATGGTTTGTAACATAAACCATCCTTCCCATAACCTTTCCCAGCCAACTCGGCCATTACGTTTTGAGTCATGCCAACCGGCTAACTTCCCGAGATTAATGTACGCCCAATACAGACTGGGAGCATGCTTTGGCGGCTTACTCTTTTCCTGTTTAGACCACAGAAGCTTCCAAGCCAGCGGGCTTAATATCGTTTCACAACTCTGTTTTTCGGCCTCTTCTTTATTGAGTCCGAGGTAACGCAGTTGGTGCAACCGCACCGCGATGAAAGCCAGTATCACGACCATTCGCTCTAAGTTTTCTTTACTTTGTGTCAACGATCACCGAAAACTGATCCACTTTTAGCTTAAAAACGATCAATCAAAATTGATCCACCCTTTTAGTCAGGTATTGCTCCTGAGCGTTGTTTATCTTTCAATCGATAACTATCACCACTTAACTGCAGAACATGGGAGTGGTGAAGTAGTCGATCTAACATCGCTGCCGTTAATGTCGCATCATCGGCAAATGCGCTTGGCCATTGGCCAAACGATAGATTACTGGTCAAAATAATGCTGCCATACTCATAGCGCTTAGCGATCACATTAAAAAATAGGTTCGCTTCTTCTCGTCCAAATGGCAGGTAACCGATTTCATCAATGATCAATAACCTTGGGGCCATCACGGAGCGAGAGAGGTATTGCTTCAGCTTGTTTTGCCGTTTAGCGGTCGATAATTGCAGCATCAAATCAGCAGCAGTGATAAAGCGCGTTTTCTTTCTAGCCTGTACGGCTTTTAGTCCCAACCCGATAGCTAAATGCGTTTTACCGACACCGCTTGGTCCAAGTAGCACCACGTTTTCATTACGTTCAATGAAGGTCAGCGCACTTAATTCTTGTATCTGCTGTTTCGGGACGCCGGTGGCGAACTTAAAATCAAACGTACTTAACTCTTTATGCGCGGGAAAACCTGCCATACGACTGAAAAGCTGTCGGGTTCGCTCGTCTCGTTGTTGTTGCTCGCTTTCCAATAACGCGCGTAGAAATTCACCATAACTCTTTTCTTGAGCAATACATTGCTCAGCCAACGATGGCCAAGAGGCGGCAACAGAGCTGAGTTTCAGTGAGTCACAGAGATGACCTATTTGTTCATGCAGTAGCATGGTCACCTCCTAACAACGCTTCGTAAACGTTCATGGGATGTTGTAGATTGATGGACTCTCGTGGCGGCACAATACGGATATCTGGGGCACACTTGTGTTGGCTTGCACCCTGTACGAACTTTGGCAGAGGAAGTAACTGTTTCACTTCTTCTCGCAAGCGCTCAGCAGGGACAGCTAACGTGGTGCCATGAATGCGTTGATTCGCCACACGTTGTAACCATGGGCCGACTTTTGCGTTGGCTATTTGTACATCCAGCTCGAGATTTTGCGCGCGCAATTCGGCGCTAAGTGGCACAACGAAGCTGTTTTTTAAGTAGTGGTTAAAACGCTCAACTTTCCCCTTGGTCTTAGCTCGATAGGGTTTACAAGCAACCAGCTTAAAGCCGTAGTCTTTCGACATCTGTAGCATCTCATCATGCAACTTATGTTCGCCTTGTGCATAAGCATCTCGCTCAATGATGAGCGCTTTAGCGTTGTCACACAGCACTTGCTCGGGTACTCCACCGAAATACTCAAACGCTTCTTTTAAACCTTGTTGCCATGCATGCGCACGCTCGTTATCAAAGAATTTGACGAAAGTGGCGCGCGAGTAACCTAACGTTGCGACAAAGGCTTTGAGCGGCCGTTTACCGAGACGAATGGTGGTAAAGTCGATTTGCATTTGCTGCCCTGGTAGCGTTTCAAAACGGACAACCGGCTCAGGAGTGGAACAAAGCTTAAACTGACACACAAAGCGTCGGAGCTGAGCAATACCGCCTGGATAACCGCGTTGGACGACCTCGTCAAACAAGACGGTGGCAGGTATCCAATCGGGTTTGGCCTGCTCAATTCGTTGGACGAGATAGGGTTTAAAGGGCGCTAGTTTTGTCGCGGGTTGTGCTCGTTGCGCGTAATTGTGCATCTGATGCTGCTGCAAATGATGCTTTACGGTGTTACGAGAGATGCCTAATTGACGGGCAATTTTACGAATACTTTGGCCTTGTGCAAAGCGAACATGAATATCCACAAATGTCTCCTTGGTTAACATAAATCACCCGTACAAAAAATAAACGGATGATACCAAGTGGATCAGTTTTCGATGATCGTTAGTGGATCAGTTTTGCATGATCGGTGACACTTTGCATCCGCAGGCCTTCGACTTGAGTTCCGCCGCTCTTCCATGCTTTGTGAAACTCCTCAATCAACCAGCGCTTTTCGTAGTAATCCAATATGCGTGCAGCATCTTCTTTCGTCCGGACGGGCTCTGATGTCAGAATATGCCAGTTCAGGCCTTTCTCATGGCCAACTTCCTGACAACCCACGTAATATAACGGCACAGGCTCACCTGTTTTATTGGCAGGGATCTTCACCGTCACCGGTGCGTAACGCACTTCGCAGCTGGCTTTACGAGCCTTGCGACCGCCTTTCTGCCTAACCTGAACCGTCCTAGTGCCAGCATGCGCCAAGGAGTCGCTGTACTGGTAAAGTCTCTCCTCACTTTCCTTGATGCAGCGACTTTGCATTGAACGCACAATAAAGCGTTGCTGATGCGAGATCTTGTAGGTCAGGTATTCGATAACATCAGCCTCCCGGTCACAGACCGAGATAACCTTCTGAATTCCGTTCCCGAGACGAGTTTCCATAGCTCGAGAAGCGCGTTCCCATTTATAGCTTTCTTTTTCTATGTAAGGCCTGCTCGCATGGCGCTGATTCTGCCCGTAGGCCTGGAGATCTCTGGTCCAGCGTTCTTGCTCAATCAGACCAACGACATGTTGCTCTTCTGGCGCAAACAGCAAGACAGAATGGGCATGCATCCCTCGGGAGCGCTTATTGGATGTGGTATGCCCCATTTCTCCCCGAACGGTCTGATGGGAAAACTCGAGCGAAGTTGTATCTTCAAGGGCGAGTAAGCAATCATAGTGCTTTGTATGTTCAACTGTTGCGGCAAAACCCGCTTCAGCAATGGCTTGTGGATCAATGGCTTGATTCCGAGTAAAACGATAGGCCGCTTCAATATCGGCGGGAGATTTTAAAGACTGCACGAGGGACTGTCCTAAGTGGTTGGCCAGAGAGGAGGCAAGTTTAACCAGACGCTTGGTTCGGCGGCTATCACCTAATTCGGTATGGTAGAAGGTATCCTTGGCCCATTGCTCAGCATCTGTTGAAAACATAGTCACTTACCTCAACTTATGATTTTTTGTTGAGATCAGTCAGGCAGATAAAGGTTCAAAAAAAATCCCTCGATTCTCATCGAGGGATTTGTGTAGGAAAGCCAGCCAATTTTGGAGGCTTTAGCTTGAGCGCTTCGCTCTCTTTTAGCGTGGGTTTTTCTCAATGAGTTCACGCGTCCTCTGGGCCGGCTCTTCAAGTCCCAGCTTTTCGTAGGCTTTTAACATTAGCGGTAGAGAAGCGCGCGCGGCCTCTGTATCTGGAAAGTCTCGCTGTATAGCTTGACAACGATTCACGGCGGCAACCCAAGCTTCGCGACGAATATAGAAATCCGCAGTGGCCAATTCATAGTTAGCTAAGCGGTTTTTCAGTGCCACCATCCGTGCTTTCGCGTCTGCAGCATATTCACTATTAGGGTAGCGTTCGAGTACGCGATGAAAATCGGCAAAGGCCTTTCTGGCGGGTTCTGGGTCGCGATCGTTACGCTCCATACGGAGAATATCGTGGATCAGGCTGCGATCTTGCGCCATGTGAACCAAGCCACGCATATAGACTACCCAATCGCTTTCTGGGTGAGCTGGATGCATACGGATAAAACGATCTATGGTGGCTTCTGCGAGTGCGAGATCGTCGTTTTTGTAATAGGCGTAGATCAGATCAAGCTGGACTTGATCGGAGTATGCGCCAAACGGATAGCGTGAATCTAGCGCTTCGAGTTTTTCGATCGCAGTGATCCAAGCGCCTTTGTTTAACTGCGCCTCTGCATCTTGATACAGCTTAGATGGCGGATCATCTTGAACGACTTGGTTGTTACTTGAACAGCCCGCGAGTATTGAGGTGGCTAACAGCGCAGTAAGCGTAAGGCGTTTCATGGGTTATCGCACTTCCTTGAAAAGTTTTTATGCCATCTGGATTACGGTCGCAGCGGCAAACAGATACAATGTCATTATTCCGGCTATTTTATCCAGTGACAGGTGACTATAGCAAAAGGCGAGAGCGGGCGATACGCCACACGCCGCCATAACGACTGTCGCGAGGGATTAGTCATAGAAATCACAGAAAAGTTCGATATGGCACAACAGATAGAATTATCTCACCACATTCAAGACCACCAACTGGGCCAACGACTCGACCAAGCAATTGCAGAGCTGTTCCCTGACTACTCGCGCTCTCGGATCAAAACATGGATCCAAGCAGGGCAAGTGCGCTTAGACGGGGAGGTAATGGATAAGCCTCGCCATAAAGTGATGGGGGGAGAAGCGATACAGATCCAAGCGGAAGTGGAAGACGATAATCGCTGGATCCCGCAAGACATCCCTCTAGATATTGTCTACGAAGATGATGACTTGTTGGTGATTAACAAACCTGCAGGTTTAGTCGTGCATCCGGGCGCTGGGTGCCCAGATGGCACTATCTTAAACGGATTATTGTATCTATATCCTGAGATCGGCGATGTGCCTCGCGCAGGTATCGTGCACCGGCTGGATAAAGATACGACAGGGTTGATGGTTGTCGCTAAAACCATCCCAGCGCAAACGCGATTAGTGCGTGCCTTGCAAAAGCGTAAAATTACTCGCGAGTATGAGGCGATTGCGATCGGGAATATGACCGGAGGCGGATTGGTGGATAAGCCCATTAGCCGTCACTCCACCAAGCGCACCCATATGGCGGTACACGAGCTAGGAAAGCCCGCGATCACCCACTATCGGGTTGCGGAGCATTTTCGAGGTCATACACGGCTAAGGCTGCGATTGGAAACCGGACGCACTCACCAAATTCGTGTCCATATGGCCTATTTGAACCATCCTTTGGTAGGCGATCCTTTATATGGTGGAAAGGCTAAGCCACCACGTCAGGCGGACGATGTGTTGGTTCAAGGTTTGCGTCAGTTCAAACGACAAGCTTTGCATGCAGCGATGCTACGCTTAGATCATCCGGTGACGGGCGAGCAAATGGAATGGCATGCCCCGGTTCCTGGGGATATGGTCGCGTTGACCGAGCTACTCAGAGATGACCAAGCGAAATACGGTGAAGAGGACTATTAATGGAATGTATCCAGCCTGACTGGCCTGCGCCGCGTCATGTAAAGGCACTGACCACCACTCGCCTCGGTGGGGCGAGTCAGGGCGTCTTCTCGGGCTGGAACCTTGGCCTACATGTGGGGGATGACGCCGAAGTTGTCTCGCAAAATAGGGCCATTCTTCAAGCGCTGGTTGGTGGGCCTATCACCTGGCTTAATCAAGTTCATGGTACACAGGTAGTACGGCTACCGTGTGTTGAGAGCTTGCCAGACGCGGATGCGGCGGTGACGGACGTATCTGGTCAAGTGTGTACAGTGATGACCGCTGACTGTTTACCTGTCTTGATCACCGATCGGCAGGGATCACAAGTTGCGGCTGTACATGCAGGTTGGCGAGGGCTACTCGATGGAGTCATAGAGACAACCGTCGCCACGTTTACGGACTCGACCCAATGTATGGCTTGGCTGGGGCCGGCAATCGGTCCCATGCATTTTGAGGTCGGACAGGAGGTTTATGACGCTTTTACGCGCGACTGCCCGGCGGCTCGCTCAGCTTTCGTTCGTCAACCGCATCAGAAATATCTTGCCGACTTGTATCTGCTGGCTAAACAGCGCCTTGCCAAAATGGGCGTCACGGACGTGTATGGTGGCGACCATTGTACTTACCGGCAACGAGATCAGTTCTATTCTTACCGACGTGATGGGCAAACAGGCCGTATGGCCAGTTGTATTTGGCTGACAAAATAAAGTCAGTGGCGATGGTTGAAAACCTCACTGATGGTGCCCATTTATTCATCAAGCTAAGGTGTTAAGTGGGAGGAGCTATGCGCCTTGATCGTTTTACCAGTAAATTTCAAATCGCCATTTCTGATGCACAGTCACTGGCATTAGGACGTGATCATCAATATATCGAACCCGTTCACTTGATGAGCGCATTGCTCAATCAAGATAGTAGTGCGATTCGCCCTTTACTCACCATGATGAACGTAGATGTGAGCCAACTGCGTTCTAGCCTTTCTGAATTACTTGATCGCTTACCGAAAGTGACAGGGACCGGCGGCGAAGTTCAGCTTTCTAATAATCTCGGTATCCTCTTCAACCTGTGCGATAAGATCTCGCAAAAGCGTAAAGACAAGTACATCTCGTCTGAGTTATTTGTGTTAGCCGCGGTGGAAGATAAAGGACCATTAGGTGAGTTGTTGCGCAGCCATGGCTTAACCAGTCAAAAAGTGGAAGAGGCAATTGAGAAAGTTCGCGGTGGGCAACAAGTGGATGACCCTAATGCGGAAGAAAATCGACAAGCGCTTGAAAAGTTCACCATCGATCTTACTGAGCGAGCGGAGCAGGGCAAACTGGATCCTGTGATTGGTCGCGATGATGAAATTCGTCGTACCGTGCAAGTGTTGCAGCGGCGAACCAAAAACAATCCCGTGTTAATCGGTGAACCCGGTGTCGGTAAAACCGCCATTGTGGAAGGCTTAGCTCAGCGTATCGTCAACGGTGAGGTTCCTGAAGGGCTACGCAAAAAACGCGTTCTCTCGCTAGACATGGGTTCGTTGGTGGCCGGTGCGAAATACCGTGGTGAATTCGAAGAACGTTTAAAAGCGGTGCTGAATGAACTTGCGAAAGAAGAAGGCAATGTCATTCTATTCATCGATGAATTACACACCATGGTCGGTGCAGGCAAAGCCGAAGGAGCGATGGATGCGGGCAACATGTTGAAGCCGGCGTTGGCTCGCGGGGAGCTCCACTGTGTTGGCGCAACCACACTTGATGAGTATCGCCAGTATGTAGAAAAAGATGCTGCGCTAGAGCGCCGTTTCCAAAAAGTGTTGATCAACGAGCCTACAGTGGAAGACACGGTGGCGATTTTACGCGGACTCAAAGAGCGTTATGAGCTGCACCATGCCGTTGAAATTACCGACCCAGCGATTGTGGCGGCTGCAAGTTTATCGCACCGTTATATTGCTGATCGGCAACTGCCCGACAAAGCCATTGACTTGATTGATGAAGCTGCGTCGAGCATTCGCATGCAAATCGACTCTAAGCCCGAATCGCTCGACCGCTTAGAGCGCCGCATTGTGCAACTTAAAATTGAGCAGCAAGCGTTAGAGAAAGAAGAAGATACTGCCAGCCGCAAGCGTCTTGATAGTCTGAAAGAGGAGCTTGACACCAAAGAGCGCGAGTACGCTGAATTGGAAGAAGTCTGGAATACAGAAAAAGCGGCAGTATCGGGGACACAACACATCAAGGCGGCGCTCGAGCAGGCGCGTACAGATATGGAGATTGCACGTCGTGCTGGCGACTTGAGCCGCATGTCGGAACTGCAATACGGCAAAATTCCTGAGCTCGAAAAACAATTGGATCTTGCTAGCCAAGCCGAAATGCAAGAAATGACCTTGCTGAAAAACCGCGTGACGGATAGCGAGATCGCGGATGTTATCTCGCGCCAAACCGGCATTCCGGTTGCGCGCATGCTAGAAAGCGAGAAAGAAAAACTGCTCAATATGGAAGCAGCCCTGCATGAGCATGTTATCGGGCAAGATGAAGCGGTAAGTGCGGTTGCGAATGCTATTCGTCGTAGTCGTGCAGGTTTGGCAGATCCAAATCGCCCGATTGGCTCCTTCCTTTTCCTTGGGCCAACAGGGGTGGGTAAAACCGAACTATGTAAGTCGCTAGCCGAGTTCATGTTCGATAGCCGTGATGCCATGGTACGGATTGATATGTCCGAGTTTATGGAGAAGCACTCAGTGGCTCGCCTTGTTGGGGCCCCCCCGGGTTATGTCGGCTATGAAGAAGGCGGCTATCTCACCGAAGCGGTGCGGCGGCGACCTTATTCCGTTATTTTGCTCGATGAAGTGGAAAAGGCTCACCCAGATGTATTCAACATCTTGCTGCAAGTGTTGGATGATGGGCGTCTTACCGATGGTCAAGGTCGAACAGTCGACTTCCGTAACGCGGTCGTGATCATGACATCTAACCTAGGCTCTGATCGTATTCAAGAGCACTTCGGTGAACTTGACTACGCAGGTATGAAACAGACGGTGATGGATGTCGTTGCACATCACTTCCGTCCTG